>JBGSYQ010000173.1:0-6202 GCA_041750795.1 Pirellulales bacterium
CCGGCGACACGCGGCCGCGCAGGGCCTCGGGCACCTCATAGTCGAATGGCTGCTGCGGTCCACCGGCAAACACCACGGTGGCCACCAGCAGCTCGCGCGCTTCGTCTTCCTCCCACGGAGCGGGCTCGAGCTCGAAGAGACTTTGCTGCTGGGGCTTCATCCGTAGGGGTCGCTGGCGCCGTGTAGTCAGGGGGTCGCCGAACGGCTACGATACGGCGACGGCAAGCTCTGTCCATTCTTGCCGTTTACGACTCTCAAGCGAAGGGGCGCTTCGACGTGCGGCTGGGAATTTTCGGCGGAACTTTCAATCCCATTCACTATGGCCACCTGATCCTGGCCGAAAGCTGCCGCGAGCAATTGGGGCTCGATCGCGTGTGGTTTCTGCCGGCCGCCCTGCCCCCGCACAAACGGCAACTCGAACTTCCCCCCGGCGAGCAACGGGCCGAAATGATCGAGCTGGCGATCGCCGGACATCCCTGCTTCGGCGTCTGCCGCTACGAGATCGAGCGCGGCGGCGTCAGCTATACGGTCGACACGCTGGCCCGCTTCCACGCCGAGCACCCCAGCGCCGCGTTGTACTTCCTGTTGGGCGCCGACTCGCTGGCCGAATTGCCCACCTGGAAAGACCCCGCCACGATTTGTCAATTGGCCACGCCCGTGGTCGTGCAACGCGGCAATGGCGACACCGGACCACTGCCGCTGCGAACAGCCGACCTGGCCGCACTGGCAAACCTGCTGCCGCCCGAGCGGCTCGCGGCGATCGCCGAACATCACGTCGAGATGCCGCGCGTCGACTTAAGCGCCAGCGACTTGCGCCGTCGCATCGCAGCCGGACAGAGCATCCGCTATCGCACGCCCCGCGCCGTCGAGAAGTACATCGAAACGCACGGGCTCTATCGCACGCCACCAACTTGACGGGCCGCCAGACCCACACGCGCGCCGTTCCTGTGCCAAGACGTGTTCTGTGCCGAGACGTGCCACTGGTGGCGCCAGCCACCAGTGCAAACCAACATGTAATCACACAGCCAGCACGGGTGGACCTCGCCACCCGTGGCACAATACGCGAACAAACCTCGCAACGGATTCTGTGCCGAGACGTGTTCTACGCCGAGACGTGCCACTGGTGGCGCCAGCCACCAGTGCAAACCAGGCTCTAACCACACCGGCGGCACGGGTGGACCTCGCCACCCGTGGCACATTCCAGCATCGCGGGCTCTTGAGACTACGCTGCTTTGCGTAACTGAAGCGCTTGCTGCAAATCGGCAAACGGCGCAGCATCGTGCGGCTCGATCACTTCGCCCAGCGCTGCCAGCACGTGTTCCAGTTGCTCGCGCGGTGCCAGCGCCAGATCGACGAACAGCCAGCGACGGCCCTTCAACTCGCAGGCTCCCGCCCCGGCGCCGCCAAACCAATCCTGGCGCACGATGAATCCCTGGCGCTCAGCCAGCGCCAGCGCTTGTTCCAGCAAGTCGACCGTGTGCATGCTTCGCTTCCTTGCGATCGTGCAACCGCTGTGCGGGACCCCGCCGCTCCGCGTTTTCGAAATCGGGTGCGAGATTGTAGCGGCTTGGCCTATAGTTGCCCAGGCGTGCCCGTCGATATCGAGCAATGGCTTTAAAGCTCAACAAATCAACCGGTTAAAGCACGTCGGCGAACGAGGGCGGCGAGATTGGGGCCATCGCGGCAAGCAGGCGAAGCCGCGCGTGGTACACCGATTTTGACTGCTAGCAGCCGCTTCATCGCATTTTCATTGCATCGCAAGGCAAGCATGTCCCTACGCGACCCCCATGCCGTTCCCAGCTTGGAAGAGCAGGTGGCCATCCTCACCGAGCGACTGCACGAGGCCCAGAAGCTGACGGCGCTCGGCGAGTTGGCCAGCACCACGACGCACGAATTCAACAACGTGCTGACCACCATCATCAACTACGCCAAGATGGGGACGCGTCACCACGATCAGGCCACGCGCGACAAGGCCTTTGCCAAGATCCTGTCCGCCGGCCAGCGCGCGGCCAAGATCACCAGCAGCATCCTGGGCATGGCCCGCAATCGCTCCGCCGGCCTGGAGCCGACCGACATGACGCGGCTGGTCGAAGACGCGTTGCTGTTGTTGGAGCGCGAGTTGTCGAAATACCGCATTGCCGTCGACAAGCAGTTTCAGCCGGTGCCCCAGGCGATGGTCAACGGCAACCAGATCCAGCAGGTGCTCATCAACCTGCTGATCAACGCGCGGCAGGCCATGCAGAGCGGCGGCCTGGTAACGATTCGGCTCTCGTTCGACGAGGCGAACCACACCGTCGATCTGATGGTGCGCGACACGGGCAGCGGCATCCCAGCCGACAAGCTGCCGCGCATTTTCGATCGCTTCTTCACCACCAAGAGCGGCCCAGACGCCAGCGGCAAGGGAGGTACCGGATTGGGACTGGCCTTCTGCCGCGACGTGATCGAAGCGCATCAAGGCCGCATCCGCGTGGAAAGCAGCGTGGGCCGCGGCACCGCCTTCACGCTCAAGCTGCCCGCCGTCCGCCAACCGCAAACCACGGCGCTGCCGATCGACGTAGCTGCGCCAACGACCCAGCAGAGCCAACACTCGGCGCGCTAGCCGGTGACGCCTCGGACGTCGTCTTGGGGGAAGATGCTAAAACGCCCGCGGCGCTGCATAGCCGGCCAGCCGCGCTTGGATGTCGGCCAGAATCTTCTGTTCCAGGATCGTGTCGCGCCCCTGGCCGATCCAGCCCAGTGTAACCGGCCGGCCGCCGATGGGGTTCGTGACGCGCTTGAGCGAATTGTCATTGCGCAGCGCCGCCGAGTTCGCGTACGTCACCGCGCCACTCTCCGGCCGGTTCAAGTCTTCCAATTCCTGGTACACCTGCACGTCGATGTCGAAGCCGGCGGGCGAGGGCACCACGCGCACGATGGCCGTCCGCCGCAACGATTGCAGCGTGGCCTCCCAGCGCTGGTACGGCGTGACCGAGTCCTTGTTCCACGGCTCGAAGATCGTCGAGCCGGTACGCGGATAGGTATCGATGCGCCCCTCGGTCAGCAGGTCGCCGACCAGCTTCACGCGGTCTTCCTTCTGGATGCGAAAATAGTCGTCCACCACGTCGACGACCTGGTCCCAGACGAAGTCGCGATCCATCACGTTGACGGTGATGGGATTCTGCGGCAATGGCGGCGGCGCGAAGGCGACTTCTGGCGGCGGCGCCAACGCTCCGCAACCCACGACCAACGGCGCGCACAGCAGCACAGCCAGGCAGCGCGCGACGCGCCGCCAACGGCCCCTTGCAGCCAGGCGCCAGCCGGGAACATCCATGCGAAACGACAAGATGAGATCGCGATCCGTCAGAAATGGGGCGACAGTGTGACCAAATCGCCCCAGCCGTTCAAGAGCAGGTCACGCCGGAGCAATTCGCCGCTCTACCCACCTTATCTGCACGGACAGCAGCGCCAGGCAACCCAAAGCCATCCAGTGCTAGCAGAGCCAGCGTCAGGAACGCAACGCCGAAACGTGCCACTGGTGGCGCACGCCACCAGTGCAGACACCACGCCGAGTCCAACCGCGCAGTGTTGCCAGCACAGCGTAGACAGGCTTCTCGCAAAGCCGCACGGGTGGACTGCGCCACCCGTGGCACTTTTCCTCCCGCCTCCAGCCTCCAGCCTCCAGCCTCCGTCAAAACCCCGAGTCGATCGCCAGTCGCTGGCGAAGTTGCTCGAATTGGCTGAAGTAGCCTTCGTTCGACGAATGAACGTGCTCGGCCTCGGTGATGAACTTCATCTGGTCGTTGCAGTAGACGTCGTGGTCGGCAAAGATCCGCTCGTAGTCGGCCAGCTCGTGCCCGTAGACGATCAGCAGCTTGTGCTCGTCGAACTGCACTTCCTGGGGAATCGAGGGGTTCAAGACCGCGATGCCCGTGCAACCATCGTTGACCAGCAGATCCTCGAAGTCGTAGAGAATGCTCTTCAACACCGGCAGGTCGATGTGCTCGCGATAGAGATCGACGTGGCCGCTGTTCTCGCGGTTGTGGCTGGTTTCCAGCACCACGTCCACCTCGAAGCCCAGCGGGTCGAGAATGTCGAGAAACGTCTCGAACAATTGCTCTTTGCTGGCGGCGCTCATCAGCACCGGCACGTTCGATTTGCTTTGCTCGTCGCGGTAGACGTCGTGGCGGAATCCCTGGCAGGGAATCACTTGCAAGTCGTAAGAGGGCCGCACCGCGCCGCTCAGCGTGAAATCTCCGTAGCGCGTGACGCCCAGGTGCGCTTCCAGCTCCTCGTCGCTGAGGTGCTCGAAGCTGCTAGTGCTATGCGCCGGCATTCCATCGCGGAACACGTTGCGGAAGATCTTCTTGAGAAAACCCATCGGCGACCTCAAAGGATAACGAAGTACAAGCGGGGAATGACCGGTTGCGTGACTCGACATGAAAGCTTAGGTCACGCCGCGACGTGGTTGCTACCAATTACTCTCCGCCAGCGGGTCAAGTTATTCACCCGGGAAATTTCGCCCCAGCAAAGCCCGCACAATCGGGCACGCCCGCCGAAACGACTCGCCCTGCGGCAGGCAGGCGGAGACCGCGGTTTTTTTGCGGCTTTTTCCCGGCCGCCTGCCGGCGCGAATACAGAAATCTAGCACCCGATTTCGCCCGCGTGGCCGCCGCCACGGCGGCCCTCGTAAAAGATGCTCGTGCCTGGGAAAACCTGCGGGAAAACGCCGGATTTTCCCCCAGCAAGTCTTTCGCAATCGGTCCCGTCGTCGAGTTCGCGCCGACAGACCTCGCTACCCCCGTGCGGAAATCCCCGGCCCACCCGCAACCCTCCGCTGTTGGCAAACGCGCTGGCCGTCATCCTGGACCGAGCGATAGAATCCCCTACCCGCGGCGTCGCGGTCGATCGCCGCTGCGGCATCCCCGTTGGAACGATCGTTTCATGCAGACCAACTCACCGAAAAACATTGCGGTGCGGCACCGAGTGGCAGCCTGCGCGGTCCTGCTGCTATTGGCCGGCTGCCGGCCGCCGGATGCCACTGGCGACCGGTCGTCCGCCTCGCCATCTGCTGCGGGCGCCTCAAATACAGTCTGGGAGGTCTACTACCTGCAAGGTGCAAAGATCGGCTTTGGCAACACCGTCGTCCGACCCGTCGATCGCGCCGGACAGGCCTTGGTCGAAACCGAGTCGGTCAGCCATCTGAAGCTGGAGCGCTACGGGCAGCCCGTCGAGCAGCAGGTGAAGCTCGCTACCTGGGAGACGCCCGAAGGACAGTTGCTCGAGTTTCGCACCGAAGTGTCGTTCGGCCCCACGCCGGTGACCTTTGACGGGCACGTCGACGGTGACGCCCTGGTCGTGACGACTCATACCCAGGGCGCCCGTCAAGAAACCCGGGTTCCCTGGTCGCCCGACGTGCGCGGATTCCGCGGCGCAGAGCAGTCGCTCGAGCACAGCCCGCTAAAGCCGGGCGAGAAGCGCTCGCTGCGGATGCTGGTGCCGCTGGTCAACCAGGTGGCCGAAGTCACCATGACGGCCGCCGACCATGAGACGACCCGCCTGCTGGACGACGAATCGCGCCTGCTGCGGATCGAAACCACCGCGCAATTGCCCGATGGCAGTGCCATGGCCGAAACGCTCTGGACCGACGAGCAAGGCGCCGTGCTCAAGCGCCGCATCGCGGGCATCAATCAGGAGTCCTATCGCACGACCGAGCGGATCGCCAAGGCCGCGGCGCCGGCCGGGCAGACCGCGCTCGACGTGGGATTTGCAACCACCGTCCACGTCGATCCGCCGCTGGAGCGCGCCCACCAGGCGCGCGAAATTCGCTACCAGGTGGAGTTGCCGGCGGGCGACCCACTCACGGCCTTTGCCAGCGGGCCGACGCAGTCGCTGCGCTCGCTATCGCCTCACGTCGCCGAACTGACCGTGCGCCGAGTGCGCCCCGGCGAGGTCGAGCGTCCGCATGCATCCACGTCGGTCGACTCTGCCGGGCCGGAGCATCTCGAAGCCAACAGCGTGCTGCAAATCGACGATCCGCGCATCAGGGCGATGGCCGCCGAAGCGCGCGCCGATGAGACCGATCCCGTGAAGACGGCGCTCGCGCTGGAGCGCTACGTCCACGACGTCATGGCCCCAAGCGACTTCACCCAGGCCTTTGCCACGGCGGCGGAAGTGGCCGAATCGCGGTCCGGCGACTGCACCGAGCACGCCGTGCTGCTGGCGG
>JBGSYQ010000174.1:0-5036 GCA_041750795.1 Pirellulales bacterium
GCACGTCGCAACCGGCCCGGGCGCGCTCGGCCAGCGCATCGGCCACCGCGCGCCCGGCGTCGTCGTTGGCATAGATGTAAGTCTCCAGCCAGACGCGCGATTTGGCCTGCCGAATGTCGGCCAGCATGGCGTCGATCAACGGCGGCGACTCGGTGAACAGCGCCAGTTGCTGGCCGGCCACGGCGATGGGGCCGGTGGTGGCGTCGAGGGACGGAGTCGTTGATTCGGCGGGTTTCCGTTGCATGCACAGCGCGCCTGGTTCGTGT
Source organism: Pirellulales bacterium (assembly GCA_041750795.1). GTDB lineage: Bacteria > Planctomycetota > Planctomycetia > Pirellulales > PALSA-1355 > JTS-RE94. The sequence goes on from JBGSYQ010000174.1 coordinate 267, forward strand.
CGCTGGGGGGCGATCGGTCGCAGCCCAACCATTCTACGCTGGCGGGGGGCGTTGGGGGCCAATTCGTCGCAGCGGAGATCAGAGGAGATAACGTGCGACGGCGGTCAATGCGACGGCGGCCGCGGAGCAACGAATTGAAGCGGTACGGTAGATGGGGGCGTGATTGTCCGACTTAGTCAGCGAACCGTGCTCACGCGGCGAACCGTGCTCACGGGCTGGCGCGCTTGTGGGCGGCGACCTCGAACACTTGTCCGCGGCGGATGCGGCGGATCACGAATTCGATTTGGCCTTCCTTGAGGTTTTCGCCCGGCCGCGGCACGCGGCCGAATCTTCGGAGCAGCCAGGCGGACAGCGTCTCCGTGGACTTCTCGAAGTCTTGGTCGAGTAGGGCGGCGACGTCCGTCATGGGGATGCCCCCGCCGAGCATCCAGGTGCCGCCGGCCAGGGAGTGGTTCATTCTCGGCAGCCGATCGAACTCGTCCTCGAGCTCGCCGACGAGCTCCTCCACGATGTCCTCGAACGTTACCATTCCCAGCGTCTTGCCGTTCGGGTTTCGCACGATGGCGATATGCACGTGCTCGTGGACAAATCCCTTGAGCAGATCGGCGGCGGACGTTTCCGGCGTTACGAAACGCACGGGCCGAATGATCCCGCGAAAGCTCGGGTCGTTCGGGTTGGTCCGCATGAAGTAAATCATCTCTTTGAAGTTGACGTAGCCCACGACCTGGTCGGGATCGTCGCCTTCGACCACCGGAAACCGCGTATGTGCTTCGACGTGGGCGGCAATCACAGCGTCGGCAATCGACTTTTGCGAGGAGAGAAAGCTGACTTGCTCGACTGGAATCATGATCTCCTTTACCGGCAGTTCGGATAGCCGCGAAGCTCCACGGATAATGCGCTCCTGGTAGAGGCTGATCTGGTTGGAAAGCCGTGCCAATCCGGCCAAGGCGGTGATCTCCTCGATCGTCGCGGGACGTTCGGTTTCGGACAATCGTCCTTCGAACGGGCGGTTGATCCAGTGAATCGCTCGTATCAGCGGCGCCAGGGCGACCACCGACGCATTCAATGGCCGTGCAATGAAACGAGCCACCTCGCGGTTGTAGCGCACGCCCAGTGTCTTGGGCAGGATTTCCGTGAATTGCAGCATCACAACGGTAAACGCCAGCGAGAATGCCAGGATCCACTCGTCGCCATACAGTTTGTCAAACTGCGATCCCGCCACGGAGGCTCCGATCGTGTGCGCGGAAGTATTCAGCAGCAGGATGGCCGCGATTGGCGGCTGCACGTTGGCCTTGAACCGTTGCCAGATTTTGCCGATCTTCGGCTGGCGGTTGGCCAGGTCAGCAACCTGAGAGGGGGTCAAGCTGAGGAGTGTGGCCTCCATTAAGGAGCACATGGCGGATATCAGCAGCGCCATCGTCACACTGACAACAAATAGCGTCATGGGAATCGTTCCTTCCAAATACGATTTGCTGATTGCTGGCAAACGAATGGGCCTGGAGATTCAAGGCAACGCGCGTGCTCTGGGGCCCGTTTTGGTCGCTCGTCGATCGTTTGCCGTGGAAGATTCAATAAACGCTTCGGCCGGCTGGGTCAAGGACTTCGCAGTCTGTTTAAAAATGCCGTCGTGGCATTTTTCAACGTCGCCATGTGCGAAGCAAAGCTTCGCACGGCTCGCAAAATAACGACTTACGTCGCCATTTTGTCATCGCATCCATGCGATGTCGCAGCCTGTCGAATTCGTCGACAGGCTGCTAGCCCGGCGAACGCCCCGGGGGATCGATTGACGCGGCCTATTGACGCGGCCTGTGGCAAGCCGACAGGTTGCGCCGTCCGTGAACGAGCAGGTTCACGCAAGTATAGAGATGACACCCAGCAAGGCATGCACACAGCGCCCCTAGCATGAGCGCCCGGCCGCAAGCACAAGCATTGTCGCCTGCAAGCAAAAGAGAAGTACGCCCGGCAGGATTCGAACCCGATATCCTCGGTTTTCGACGTGCGGCGCGTCTCGCGCAACGATAAACAACCCCAACGAGTTGCGCCAAACGTCCGACTGGCGTGGTGCCCGTATGGGTGCCGAGTGCGCGGAACCCGCCCAAAGCCGGCAACTGTCGGCTGATTTGGCCCGTCTCGGGGCCGAGTGGGAACGTCTACCCGACGCGATCAAGGCGGCGATTGTCGCGCTGGCTGACGCCGGGAGCGTTCGCGATGTCTGACGCGCCTTTTCGCACAGGCCCAATGCCCGCTGCCTGCGAAGCAGGCCACAGCCAATGCATCGAATGGTATCATGAGGGCCAAACGCGCGTCGTCGACGTAAACGGTGTGCGGATCGAAGTTCGATACATCGGCCGCAAAGGCCGGCGGGCTCGGATCGCGATCGTTGCTCCCCCGGGGGCGGCGTTTCTGACGACAGAGTGTGCTTCCTGACTCGCTTCGGTCGATGTGACCGAGGCAGGCCAGCGATCAACCGCCGCAGGCTTTAGGGACAATTGGCATTCATAGCACAGGACGGTTCGACCTGGGGCACGAACGCAGGAAATTTCAGGCCGCCAATCGCCCGCAGACACCATCAAGTTGACTACACCTCCAGCTGCGGTCGGTGTATTCCACCGCTGCGCGGAACAACAGTTATTTCCTGCCGGAGGTCGATGCAACCGCCGCGGCTAGCGAACTCGCCAATTGCCCAATCCCTCGTTCGGCCTCACGAAGCGGGTCACAAGCCACACGTTTCGTCATTCGATTGAAACGCACCTGCTTGCCAGCGATTACGACATCCGTACGGTACACAAACTGCTGCGTCACGAGGACGTTCGTACCACCATGACCTACATGCACGTCTTGAACCGAGGGGGCCGCGGCGTTCCTAGCCCCGTGGACGGTCTCGCCCGACCGGGCGATGAGCAGAAGGAAACAGCTTATCTCGCAACGAGAAGATTGAAATGGGCGTAAACCATAGCTAAATTTTGGCTTACGAGGGCCGGGTCGGCCGGCGTGTTAGGCTGCAAGCTTGAACTGCAATAAACTGTCCATTCTACGACCAAGTTCTGCCTTCAGGAGTTACTGCATGTGTCGCCTATTCGCGCTAACGGCACTTCTGCTACTTTCTGTTGGGTGCTCAGGAACTGACAACACTGCTCCCGCGAGCGCGAGTGTACCGGCCACGGATGCAACGTCCCAAATGGTTGGGAAATGGGGATCTGGGGGCGAGGTTGCCCTCATCGTGTCACAAGCGGATGACCGAGTCGTGTTTTCCGCACCCGAAAACGATACGTGGCGGATGGACATCACCGATGCCAAGGTGGACGGTGATACTGTAGCGTTTGTTCAAAAGAATTTCCTGCACAGCGGCGAGTCGCACCCATTCAACGGCGTCGCCTGCGAGACTACCGTTCGCTTGGTTGACTCAGAAACAATGGAAATGACCATGACTACGGTTCATTCGCCGGAGCCAGGCTCGGAACTGCTGTTGCGCATAGAATAGACGGCAGAACAAAGCGTTGCACGCCGAGCGGGCGCTCATCATTGCCAGGCGACTCACAATCCCTTTGATTGATTTTGTTCCATTCTTCGTGTTCGAGTATATTCCAAGAGTGCGTTGGAGACGTCGCCCCACTGACGCGTAGCGCTTCTTCCCGCGACCGCGCCATCACTTTGAGGCATGTCATGCGCCTATCGACCGCAATCTTCATCGGCCTTTTGTTTTTCGGCAATGTCGACGGATTTGCGCAAGAGTACGGCACGAACCCGCCTTATGATGCAGAGCTCAAGAAACTCGCTCAGACTGCGATTGATTTGGCGAGTCCGTCGATCGTTCGATTCGCGTATGGGGAAAAATCGCATAAATACCATTTTGGATGCGGAGTCATCGTCAGCCCAGAAGGGCATATCGCAGTCAGCGGACCGGTTCATGCAGTCTTAGATCCTGATTTGCTCGAGTTGCGGTTAGCCGACGGCCGAGTGGTGAATGGCCAGGCCTTAGGTTGGTCAAGCGAATTTGGATTTGGCATGCTTAAGATCACAGAAGCCGGACCGTGGCCGTTCATCAAAGTCAACGGTCGGCCGAAGGTCGGTCAGGTATGCATCGCCATCGGTTATGCTAGGAACACTGACCAGGATCATGCATCTCAGCCAGACGTCAGATTAGGATTGGTTACAAGGGTTTCTTGTGCTGGTTGGTTGACGACCTCGCATCGTTCGAAATTCAACGCTCACCCGGTCTTCGACTTGCACGGCGAACTTATCGGGTTGAATTGCATCGCCCCGGTCAATGGAGATGCGATTCTTGTAGCCGCAACTCTAATAACCGCGCATTGGGACGACATTGTCGCCGGCAAGAACCTAGACCGCGTAAGATTGTTCTCTTCCACGCGAATAGCCCACGCTGCCTTAACGAAAGCCAAGTTGGCGTCTGTGCGCATTACTGAAATCGGCAAAAAGGAAAGTTTGGTGAGTGGCACTATCGTTACGCCGGATGGGTACATCATAACCTGTGGGCACCATGACCGCATGCCGGGCGAGAAGCTGCAGGTGTTACTACAAGATGGTCGGTCGACGACCGCTACTGTCCTCGGCACGAATCTCGTCGCTGATGTGGGAGTAATGAAGATGACAGAGGATGGTCCGTGGCCACCCAGGGCGATTGCGCCATGCTGGGTAATATGGCATGATGGGGCAAAGCTTTTTTGCCGCTGGCTGTGGAGCAGCCGGGGTTGAAGGAGGCGCATTGCCAAGGAGGCGTGTCATGTCGAGTATCAAGTCGGCGCGGATCGA
>JBGSYQ010000175.1:0-28881 GCA_041750795.1 Pirellulales bacterium
CTTGCCGCGCAGCGGCGCATTGTCCGCCCCGCCGCTACCGCCGTTGTCCGAGAAGAAAATCACGATCGTGTTGTCGAGCGCGCCGCGCCGCTGGAGCAAATCGAGCATCTTGCCGATCGCCGCATCCATGCACGTCACCGCGGCGCGATAATCGCGCCGCCGCGCGGCCGCCGTGACCACCTTCGCCGGACCGCCATAGCGATAGCTCTCCACCTGGCGAAACTCCGGCGAGACCGGCGGATAAAGCTGCTTGAATTCCTCGGGCGCTTGCACCGTCGAGCGAATCTCCGGCGCCAGCGCCGACGAACCGTGCGGGGCATTGAACGGCACGTACAGGAAGAACGGCCGCTGGCCGGCGTTGGCTTCCAAGAACCGCAATGCCTCGCGCTCGAACAGGTGCGTGCAGTAGGTTCCCTTGTCCTCGGTCGTCGGCTCGAGGTTGCGGACCATGCTCGGCACGCCGTAGCGTTCGTGCGTGTAATAGTCGATGCCCGTATTGGTGAAGCCGTAGAAGTCGTCGAAGCCGCGCGACGTGGGCAGAAACCGCCGCAGCGAGCCGAGATCCCACTTGCCATAGATACCGCTGGTGTAGCCGGCGGGCTTCAGCATCTGGGGAAGAATGACCTCGCGCTCGTCCATGCCGCCGATGCGCTCGAACGTGGCGGCGTATTCGGCGGGCGAATACTTGTGGCCGTAGTCAGGCGCTTCGTTGCGGATCATGTCATAGACGCCGTTGCGCTGCGGATAGCGCCCCGTCAGCAGCGCCGACCGCGAGGGCGTACACGCCGGCCAGGCGACGTAAAAATCGGTCAGACGCGTTCCCTCGTTCGCCAGCCGGTCGAGCGCCGGCGTGATGATGCCGTTGCCGAGCAGTCCCAGGTCGTTGTACCCCTGGTCGTCGGAGACGATGAGCAGGACGTTGGGGCGCTCGCCGGCGTCGGCGCCCAGCGGGTGCGCTAAGAAGCAAACGCCAGCGATCGCCACCGCAGCGCGCAGCACACAGTGGCGCCAGCGCGAACCAATTCTCGGCTCACCAACACGTACTGCCTGCTCGCCAGAAATCACAGTCATGTCGCCCCCAAATAATCCACGAAGCTGGTTGTTATTGCGCGCAGACCCGATGCTACGTCGACGCCGCTGCCGGATCAACCGGCCATTCCGCGTGCGGCCTGCAGACGGTCGCAACCGCGTGCAATATCATTGCGACCCCCTGATCCTTGAGCTATTCTACACGCCATTCCTGCCGGGAATTGCCGATTCGCCTGCCAGACGGTGTTGCCTTGGACCCTGTCATCTCGTCGGTCGCTTTCGCCGCTATTTCGTTCGCCATCTTTCTGGCGTGCAGATTCTTTGACGCGCGGCTGACGCTTGGCGCCGGGCTGCTGTTCGCGGTGTATCTGGGGCTCGACGATCTGGCAACGTCGCTACCCTCGATCTGGCCGGCATTGAGATTGTTTGATGGCGATTGGAACTGGAGCGGCAAGATCTACAGCATCCTGCTTTCGATCCTCGTCCTGCTTGCACTCGGAATCGGACCGCGCGAGGCCGGCCTGACGCTGGCACAGAAAAACGTCAAATCGTCACTGCTGGCCGTTTTCATCCTGACCCTGCTAAGCTGCGCATTGGGACTCCTATTCAAACCGTCCATCCCCACCGCGGAGACCATCGCGTTCCAGGCACTCATGCCCGGCCTTGCTGAGGAGCTCGCCTATCGAGGCATCGCACCTGCCTTATTGCTCGGACTGTTTCACGGGCGCGCCGCTCCCGACAAGACTCCCTGGATGGTGGTACTCGTGACCGCCCTGGCGTTTGGAGTATGGCACGGCCTGGGCTACTCCAACGCGTCGTTTTCCTTTGATGCGCTGTCCGCGTCGTTCCCATTCATTGGCGGATTGGCTTACGGTTGGCTGCGTTTCCACAGCGGCAGCCTGCTTCTTCCGATCCTGGCCCACGGGCTGGGAAACAACGCCTTCTACCTCGCATCGCTTCTTTAATCGGGTGCTTGTCGCAACGGAATCGCAAACCTATCCCATGCCTCGGAATGCCTTGCACGGTGGCTCTCAACAAACTCAAGTCCGAATCGGCCGGAGGGATGCTCCGCAGTCGCCGACCAGCCGACTGCCAGCCTTTTGAAAAATGCCATCCTGGCATTTTTCAACCTCGCCAAGTGCGATGTCACAGCCCGTCGAATTCTTCAACGGGCTGCTGCCGTCGCGATTGCCATCATGGCCGAGCAGGGCGGCGCGGCGGCGGCTGGTTTTCCCACGTTGGACCTCGAACCGGAGGGTAACAATGTCAGCGCGAACGATCATCGTGGCGGTCGTCGTATTTTTGGTGCCCGCGATCGGCATCTGCGAGCAACGCCCGACGCCACAGGAAGCCGCCACAGCCAATGCTGACCCGCAGATCAACGCGCTTTTGGAGGAAGCTCGCAAGAAATGGGACGTGCCGGCGCTGGCCGGGGCGATTGTCAGCGGCGACGGGCTGGTCGCCTTCGGCGTTGTCGGCGTGCGCAAACGTGGTGACGAGACCATGGCCGGACCGCGCGACCTCTGGCATCTCGGCTCGAACACCAAGGCGATGACCGCCACGCTGATCGCGGCGCTCGTCCAACAAGGAAAGCTTGATTGGGACACCACCGTCGCCGAAGTGTTCGCACGCGACGGCATCGACATTCACCCCGATTTTCGCGGCGTGACCGTTCTGCATTTGCTGTCGCACCGATCGGGGTTGCCCGCCAACTTGAACCTGGTCGATTTCCTGGGAACCAACGAGCGGGCCGAGCGGCGGCGTGCCGTCAAGCTCGAACTGGCCAAACCGCCGCAGTCCGAACCGGGCAGCAAGTTCGAATACTCGAATCTCGGCTACCTGATCGCCGGAGCCATGATCGAGAAACGGACTGGAAAATCGTGGCAGGCCAACATGAAAGAGCACGTGTTGGGCCCCCTGAAGATGACCAGTGCCGGCTATGGAGGAACGGGCACGCCGGGCAAGGTGGATCAGCCGTGGGGACATCTGGCCAACGGAACTCCCGTGACCGCAAACGGACCCAAGGTCGACAACCCGCCCGTGATGGGCCCCGCCGGCCGAGTGCATTGCACGATTCAAGACTGGTCGAAATACGTCGCCGACGTGCTGCGCGGCATGACGGGCAAGCCGGCTCTGCTGCCCAACGACCTCTATCAGAAACTCACTGCAGCGCCCTATGGCGGCGACTATGCCTTGGGCTGGGTGACAACCACGCGCGACTGGGCCGGCGGCCCGGCATTGCGGCACAACGGCTCGAACACGATGAACTACGCCACCGTTTGGATCGCCCCGCAGCGAGACTTCGCCGTGTTGACCTGTGCCAACCAGGGAGGCGACACGGCACAGTTCGCCTGCGACGCAGCCGCCAGCGCACTGATCAAGTTCCACCTGTCGAATCGAAAGCAGTAGCGTCGACGAACGGTTGGCTTTGCGAGCGGTCGCGGGAAGGCGCATCAAATTGTGAGCCGAACGAACACGTAGTAGCTCGCTACTCGATCCGCACCAGCACGACGCGGAAGCCGATGTGGTCGTAGCGCCGCTGTGGCTCGAAGCGCTGGCGGAAGGCCGAGCGGCTGGGCCAGCCGCCGTCGGCCCAGCAGCTTCCGCGGCGCGAACGCGAATAGTCGCCCGTGCCGTTTTTCGTGGCCGTGGCCTGGGCATCGTGCAGATCCGGATCGACGCCGCCCGGATAGTGCCAATGAAACCAGTCGCGGCACCATTCGCACGTGTTGCCGTGCAGATCGTGCAGCCCCCAGGGATTGGCCGGATAGCTGCCGACCTTCGCGGCACGGCCGAGCGTCGGCCCTGGCTCGCCGCCGTTGTAGGGCTGATCACCCCGGATGTTGGCTTGCTGGCTGCCGATCGCATCGCCGAACGACGTGGCCGTGGTCGTGCCGGCGCGACAAGCGTACTCCCACTGGGCTTCGGTCGGCAAGCGAAATTCCCGCCCCGCCGGCAACTGGCCCGCCGCTTTGGCCAACTCGGTCGCCTTAGTACAAAACGCCTCGGCCTCGGCAAAGCTCACGTTGCCCACCGGCAGATCGTCCCCCTCGGGCAACTCGGCCGTGAACTCGCCCGGCAGCTTGCCGACGATGCGTTTCCAGTCCCCCTGCGTCACCTCGAACTTGCCCATCCAGAATCCCCGGCTGAGCGTGACCGAAACCCGCCGCTCAAACGGCCGCCGCTCCAGCTCCCCCGGCAGACTTCCCATCTCGAACTTGCCCGGCGGACACCAGCAAAGCGGCACCCCGGCGACGGTCCGCTCTTGGCCAGCCTGCTCGCCGTTGAACGCCGCCGCGGATGCCGCGGGCAACGCTGCCAACAAGAAGCACAGCAACCAAACCGAGCGGCAGCGGGCGGAGTGCATGACGATGTCCCCGTGGCAAGTGCGGCGCGGCCTCAACCGCGCCGGTGGATGGCGCAGCGGCTGCCGTCGCCGCTAGGGGTCATTTTATGCGGGGCAGGGGCGCAGAATAAATGGTTTCTTGTTGGGGGAATGATGGGTTTTGTTGCTCTTTGGGGAGGCAAAGACGCGCTGCGTAGTCAAGGTATCCCGGATACCTCGACGATCATTAGCTGATCAACTTCAGGCTTAAGTCACCTTCGCTATGGAACACGTTAGTCAGTCCATGCAATTGGACGGCATCTCCTCCATCGCGGAACGCCTCCTCAACTGACAGCCCACTGCCTAAAGCTCTGTAGAATGCGATCGTAAAGCGCCGCGCGGCTTCGTCGTCAACTGCATCCGTCGTTCCGACGACCACTTTAACCGCCCCCCTTATTGCATCGGCCTGACCCTTTGAAAAGCACGAATTCAGGACCACGAGCTCTACGCCGCGTCCATTCAAGAATTGCCCAAGAGCGGCGCCCCGAACGGCAGTAGGGCCGCCGGAGTCGCTTCTAAGAATAATCCCCTGCGCAGAACCATGACCGCTGAAATGCAGCACATTGGGTTCATTCTCCCGCACGTAGCGAATCAGGTCGTCTGGACGAACCGCATGGCAAGCCCTACAGGCAATTCTGTCCCGATACTTTACTCCTCGCAGCTCGCCTTCAAGTGAACGCAATTCCTCTTCTAGATCAAGCGCCCTCGTCAATATCGGGTTGGCGGCCAAAAACAGTATCTGCATCGGGCGAGGAGGTTCAGACCTTTTTGCTTTGTCGAGGGCATCCGCCGACACGATCACTGTTAGGTCGTGCATTGTGTTGCCGGCGATGCTAAGGCACCCCTGCTCCCGGAGATAATCGACGAACGCTCGTAACTCTATTTCCGACTTGGCGTAAGCGAGACCGTAGTCTGCGTTCTTCAGCGTGATCTTTTCGCCAAAGTGCGTCGTCCATTTAACCAAAATGCCAAGCAGTTTCGCCGCCTTTTCCGCAACCGTTTTTGGAAACTCGGTCATCGTCTGCATTGCGCCATTCTCATCTGGACAGTCGACTACCCCATCAAAGCGGATAGTTGCAGGCCAGCCGTATTTCTCCCGCATCTCTCGCGAGGCACCCAGGAGAGTGAGGTAGTCATCAAGTTGCGTAGGAGCGCGAACAAGTCGACTATCGACATACACGCCTTTGCAGATTTCGCACTCGAAATAGTCGAAGTTCTCTCGAAACTGTTTCTTTTCGCACTCGCGACAAATCGGACAGACAGTGGAATGCATCAGACATTCTCCGAATGTGAACTAACCTGTTCTACCGATCGGCCGACGCCGTGTCCAGCGAACCGACACAGTTGAAGTAGTCCGCAAATTGTTCTAAAACGAAGTTCGGTGGCGCGGCGAGTGCAACGAGTATTCTTGAGCAATGTACAGCAATGACAGATTTCATGAAGTGGCTGAGAGTCGAGCTGCTTCGCTTGCGAAGTTTCGATTGGGGCTTCGGATCATGGCGTATGCATTGGCTGAAGGATGGAGTGGCCAAGTGCAGCTCCGACTATTTCACCAACGAGTTGGCGGCAAGGATCGGTATTTCCGAAGAGCAGCTGCTCAGCCTCATCGATTCGCCTTCGGTGCTAAGCGAACTCGAGGCAAAGTCGTTCACTATTGCCTGGAAAGAAGGATGCATTGCCCTGACTTGGTTGGAAGAAGGGATCAACGGATTGACAACCGATATTAAGCGACATTACTACGAGGAGAACGGTAGGTTTTACTTGGAATGTCGGATTATCAACAAGTTAATCTATTTGGATGGGACCGAGCGCATTGTCAAAGATACGGGAGACCCGAAGCGTGTGTGCATCACCGAACGGCAGTTCGCCGAGGCTAAGGAGGAGATACGTCGCAGCAATGAAAGCAAAGACTAGGCAAACCATGATTTGCACGAATTCTCCGGACAAACTGCTGCTGTGGGCATTCGAGCTTGTCTTTGTGAAGCCTCGGCCGCACCGTCCGACGAAACGAGACGTCGTCCCCTTGCATCGATAACGAACACGCGAGACGAGAGGACGGTCTTAACTATCCTCCCCTCACCGATCAATCGCCCGCAACAGCAGCGGCAGCGTCGTCAGGTTTCCAAGCAACCCGCCTAGCATGGCGACGCTGACCAGGATGCCGAAGTGGACGGTGGGGACGAAGGCGGAGAGGGTGAGGGTGGCGAAGCCGGCGACCAGGGCGATGTTGGCCAGCACCATGGCCAGGCCGACGCTGCCGTGGGCGTCGCGCAGTGCGTCGCCGGTGCTCTTGCCGGCTTCGCGTTCGCGGCGGTAGCGGTAGAGATAGTGGATGCTGAAGTCGACGGTCAGGCCCATCGAGACGCTGGCCAGCATGGCGGTGGCCATGTTCACCTTCAGTCCCACCCAGCCCATCACGCCCACCACGATCAGAATGGGCGCGGCGTTGGGCACCAGCGCGATCAGGCCCAGCCGCCAATCGCGAAACGCCACGGTCATCATCACCACGATCGCCGCCACGGCCAGGCCGAACGTCTTCCATTGGTCGGAGAGCAGGCTTTGCACCGAGTAGGTCAGCAGGATCTCGACGCCGGCGGTGCGCGCCGAGGGAAATCGCCGTTGGGCCAGCGCGTCGATCGATTCGCTCAGCTCGCGCTTGGCCTTGGCGCCGCGCAGTTGCCTGGTCTGCACGATCACGCGGACGGCGTCGTGCTCGGTGTTCCAAAAGGCGCCGACCACGGCCGGCTGCAACGCTTGCACGGCGGTTAGCCGCTGCACGGGGCTGAGCCGTTCGAGCACGCCCGCGGCCACCAGTTCCAACGGCTCGGCGCGATCGGTTTCGGTGGCCATGACGAAATCGAGCACGTCGACGGCGCTCATCGAGCCGGTCACGCCGGGTTGCTCGGCCAGGTCGCGCTGCAGGCCGCGCAGCTCGTCCAGAAACTCGTTGAACGCCTGCTGCTCCTTCGGCTGGGGCGCGTCGATCAGGATGTCGAACATTGAGATCGTGCCCATCCGCTCGGAGACGAAGCGATAGGACTGCACGATGCGGCTGTTCTGGCGAAAGTTCTCGTCGAAGTCGGTGGCCACCTCCAGCCGCAGAATGCCAACGGTGGTGAATGCCAGGAAGGCCAGCCCCAGCACCGCCACGATTCGCGGGTGGCGCTCGACCAGGCCGACGATGCCGTTGAGCGCCGCAGCCAGGCGGTCTTCGCCGGGAGCGCGCGCCGGATCGACGTGATAGCGGCCTAGCAGCACGCCACCGGGCAACAGCCCCGCGACGGCCACGAACACCAGCATCGACCCCAGCGCCATCATCGTGCCGAACTCTCCGACGGGCACGATGCGGCTGGCCAACAGCGAGGCAAAGCCGGCCGCGGTGGTCAGGCAGGTCCAGAAAATCGCCGGCCCCAGGTGCATCATCGTCTGCCGCAGCGCCTCGACGTGCGTGAGACGATCGCGCTCTTCGCGAAAGCGAATGGTGAGATGCACCATTGTGGCCACGCCAATCACGGTCACCAGCGCCACCAGCGGAGAGCTGACCATGCTCAGCCGCCCGCCGCCGGCGACCAGCAAGGCCTTGGTCCACAGCACGGCCAACTGCACGACGGCCAGCGGCAGCAGAATCCAGCGCAAGTTGCGAAACAACAGCGCAATGACCGCCGCCAGCACCAGGCTGGAGGCCAGGCCCAGCGTCTGGCCGTCCTTCTCCAGTTGGCCGTACACTTCCTCCACCAACACCGGCCCGCCGGCCAGCACGGCCGGAGGCTCGTGCGCGGCGCAGACTTCGCGCATGGCTTCGATCGTTTCGGCGCGCGGCGCTGTGTCGGGACCAACCGGCGCCAGGCTGACCAGCAGCACAGTCGTATTTCCATCGGCACTGAGCAGCCGGCCGCGATAGAGCTGGCTTTCCAGCAAGGCGGCACGCAATTCGTCGGGCGTGATCTTCTGGTCGATCAAGTGCTCGCGCAGCGATTTGGAGCTCAAGGGCGAACCGGGCAGCCGGGCCAGCGCCAGGCTAATGACGCTTTGCACGCCGGGGATGGCACTCAGCGCGGCGTCGAGATGCTCGATACGCTCGAGGCCCGCGACGGTCAGCAAGTCGGGATCCGTATAGGCGACGAGCGTGGTTTCGGCGCCGCCAAAGATCCGCTTGCCTTCGCGATAGTTCACCAGCCGCGGATCGTCCCGGTGGAACAGCCCCTCCACGCTGCGGTCGAACTCAAGCCGGCGCGACGGGCCAAAGGCCAGCACTCCGGCGACCAGACACACCAGCAAGAGCGGAATCCGCAGTCGAATCAGCCAATCAACAGTACCGGCCAGCCACGTTGGCTCCGCCGAGGGACCGGGATGGGTGTCTTGACGATGCATGAGCAAAGCCGCCTTGCGGGACGCTCGCCGACAGGCGGCCGACGAGCAATGACCATGATGCTAACGCGGCTCGACGCATCGGGCCACCATGCGGCGCGGTCTGCGGCGCGAATTTTCGCTCAAGCTCCCACTGCCACTCCGGATCGAGCACGACCGCAAGGGGCGCAGGCGTGGCGAAAGTCGACTACCAGCGGACATTGATGCCGGCCGTGGCGCCGTGAAAGAACGCGCCGCCGGCCGAGTTAATGCCATTTTGCGTGGTGCTCTCTTGCATGACCGCAAACTGGTCGCCGGCGATGGCCACGCCTTCGATCCAGAGCAACTGATAGCCGCCTTGCAGCGAAATGTGGTCCGAAAGCGCTACGGCCGCGTTGACGTTGACGTCGCCCACGAAGGCCAGTTGCCCCTGGCTATCGCCAGACAGAAAGGCGGAGTCGGCGGACCAGTAGTTTCGCGTGGCGCTGCCGTAGACGCCGGCCTTGGAGGTCCAGCTCAGGGAGAAGGGAGCGTCGTCGGTCAAGGCGCGAACGATCAAGCCGATCTGCGCGCCGTACAGATTGTTCTGCGTAGTGGTGCGATAGTCGGTGACGCCGCCGTTGGTCGCGACGTTGTTCAATTGATCGTTGAGCTGCAGCCACCGCGCGCCGGCCAGCCACGTCAGGCCGCTCGAGGGAATGTTGTGGTGCGCGTTCGCCTCGACGCTGTAGAGCTGTGAACGGTACACGGAATCGAACTCGGCGGCGGGCGAGTCTCCCGCGCTATTGGGAAACTGCCAAGCCGCGCCGGTATCGAACACCGTGCTGGCCTGCCAACTTTGCACGCCGAAGTAGCGCACCTCTAGCGCGTCCAACGCACAGGTGCGATCGATGCGACGAACCACCTGAACGTCGGCGCCGGCCGCCACGTTGAAATTGAAAAAGTTCGAGTTCAGCAACGTCGTCCCGCTGGCGGAATCTTCCACGATCGGACTGCGATGGGGTGTGGCGCGCAACAGGAAGACTGCGCCGGCATTGACGGACCACAGGGGGCGGCAGCAATGGTCCCAGCAACGACACTGGCTGGCGTAGCAGCTCGGGCAACACTCTTCTTCGATCGCCATGGCCAAAGTATCGACGTCGTCGCCTGGCGATCCCTCCATGGTGAAATACGACACCGGGTACTCGGACCAGTCGCTGGGTGGTGGCAGCGCGTCGGCCCGGTGCGCCAGCGCCGCCGCAGCGACCATCAGCGTCAAAACATGGACAACCCGTACCATTGCCAAGATCCTCCCGCCAGGCGGCAATGCGTGCGACTGGCACATTCGCGTCGACGCACACAACCGCTTGCTCTCCCCTAATCGTCCAAGTTGAAGATCGACCGCGGCGGGTCCCGCACCGCAATCTGCCGCCCGCCGCCGGTGTACCTTCGCCAGCCGTCAAAGTTTGCCACAAACCGGCCAGGACACTGGATGGCCCAGAAAATGACACAGAGCGAGGAACGCCCCCAGATCGATGCCACGGCCTTGGACTCAAGAGTCACCGCCAGCACTGGCGGCACGCGCTGGGGCGGCATACGCCGGCGTGAAGGAAAGGAAGCAACCGGCTGCTAGCGCCGCAGCGCCGCGCCCAACTGTTCGTCCAGCCGGGCCATGGCTTCTTCGGCGGCGGGGGTGGCGACGGCGGTCAGGATGGCGGCGGCTTCGCGCTGGAGCTGCTCGGCGCGGTCCGGCCGGTTGAGCAATTGGTAGACGGGCACGAGCTGGTTGAGCGCCTCGGCATACTTGGGGTGCTGCTTGCCGAGTGCTGCGGCGATGATGCTCGATGCTTCCAACAGCGATTGCTCGGCTTGCTGCGGATTGTTGCGGGCAACATAGAGCTTGCCCATGATCTCGAGGCCGGCGGCGTACTCGGGGTGCTTGTCGCCCAGGCGTTGTTTGAGCAACGCCGTGCCCGTACGAAGCGTGGATTCGGCGTCGTCGAAATTCCTGGACAGCGTGTACACGTCGCCCAACGTGGTGAGCGCTTTGCCCACCTCGGGGTGCGATTCGCCGAGCGTTGCGCCGAGAATCTGGACGGCCTCCTGGGCCAATGCACGGCCACGGTCGGGCTGCTCGAGTGCGGCGTAAACGCGCGCGGCGCTGGCCAGCGCGCGGCCATACTGCGGATGCTTTTTGCCGAGCTGTTCGGCCAGTACCGAGATTCCCTGGTTGGCCAGCGTCTCGGCCAGGCCATAGTCGCGCGCGTCGTTGGCAAGCGAGCCGAGCGCCGCAAGGTGGCGGCCATACTCCGGATTCTTTTCGCCGAAGGCCGCCAGCGCCACCGACGCCGCCTGCTGCACCAAAGCGCGGGACTGTTGGCGATTCCGCCGCGACTCGTACAAGCGCGACAGGTTGGTCAGCAGCACGATCGATTCGGGATGGCGTGCTCCCAGCGCAGCGCGCTGAATCATGACGGCGCGCGTCAGCAGCCGCGCCGCACGCTCCGAGTCGTTGCGATCGAGCGCCACCATCGCGCGATTGTTCAGCGCGGTGGCCAGGTCGGGATGCTTGTCGCCGACAGCGCGCTCGAGATCGAACAGCACCGAGTCGAGCAGCGTTTCGGCTTCGGCCAGGCGGCCTTGATCGTGTCGCAACAACGCCAGGTTCGTCGTCACGCGCAAAGTGTCCACGTGCTTGCGCCCGACGCTGCGGCCCAAGACGCCTTCCGCGGCAACCAGCGACGTTTCCGCGGCCTGAAACTCGCCCAGCTCGCGCTCGGCGTTGCCCAGGTTGTTCAGGGCGACGCCGAGCATCGGACTGTCCGGGCCCATCTCGTTGCGCAGCCGCTCGATCACCACGTGATAGAGTCGAACCGACTCGGAAAAGTTTCCGGTGGCATTTTCGATGGCTGCGAGGCTTCCTAACGTAACGGTGTGTGCCAGCGGATCGGGAGCGTCGGCGCGTTCGAACAGTTCCAAAGCACGCTGGGCGCTGGCGCGCGCGTCGTCGAATTTTCCCCGGCGATTCAGCACGAGGCTGAGTTGGCCCAGCGATCCGGCGCACTCGGGGCTGTCGTGGCCGTAGGCGGCGCCGTTCACTTCGGCCGCTTCGCGCAGCACGGCCTCGGCTTCGGGCAACTTCGAGGACAGCCGCAGGGCGTCTGCCAGGTTCATCAGTGCCGCGGCGTAACTCGGGTGTTGTTTGCCCGCGACGCGCGCCTCGTCGACCGCCACCGCCCGAAGCAGTTTTTCCGATTCGGCCCAATGACCTCGGTCGAGCTCGACCAGCGCCAGATTGGTCAGCGATGCGTGCGTGCGTGGATCGTCGTTGCCCAGAAGCGCCTGGTGAATTGTCAACGCGCGGCGGGCCGTATCCTCTGCCTCGCGCAGGCGAGTCTCTTGGCGCAGCGTGTTAAACCGTTCGTTCAAGGCCTTGGCTTCGGCAACCGCCCGGCGATCGGTGTCGTTCAGTTGCAAAATGACGCCGGCGCGGCGCGCTTGTACCTGTGCCGTCGAGGTGGTCCAGTGAGTCGGACCTTTGAGCTTTGCGCAGTGGCCGGCGGCATCGTTCCAGATGCTTTGGCAGCGTGCCGGATCGTTCGGCTCGTATCCATCGGCCAGAAACCCGAGCACGCCCACGTGATGATTGCGAAGCTGCGCCAGCTCGTCGGTATCAATCTGCGGCACAGCTTCGGCAAACTCGATCAGCCGCGCTTCGGCGCTGGCCAGCTTGTGAGCCGCCTGCCAATGCGACGTTTCGTCGCGTTGGTCGCGGGCCTGTTCAACCAGCTTGACCGCGGCCAGCCGTTCGGCCGCCAACTGCTGCAGGCGAGCTGCAACGTCGGCGGCGCCATCCACGGCCGCGGGTTCGTCGGCGCAAACGGCCAGGCCGAGCAACAGCAGCGCGGCCAATATCGAACTACAGAGTCGCGGCGCACTGCTAGCAGTTCGATCGGGCATCGATGAATAACCTGCGGAGCGATTTTCCGCTGGCTATATAGTTCGGCCGGGGATGGGGATCAAGAGCGGAACGCAGGAATGCGGGCGGCTACGGCCCTTCTTCGGCAAAAAGCACCGCGTGCAACCGGGCCAACTCGTCGGCGGGTATCTTGATCACCTTGCGATCGTAGGTGACCAGCCCGTTGATCTCGCCTTCGACGTCGGTCGTCTGCGTGTAGACGCCGGCGGCGATTCCGCGTTTGCGCAGTTCATTCAAGCGCGACAGCGACTCTCGATAGCGGGCTTGATACTCGTCGGCGTCCTTGGGCAAGTTGCCGTAGCCCCAGTTGCGGCGGTCAGGATCCCAGACGTGGCCTTCGACCGGCAGCCCGTGGCCGCCGAACTCGCCGACCACCTGGATAAAGTCGGCGAACCGCTCGGCATCGAAGGGAAACGACGGATGCGGATAGCTGTGAATGTCGGCGACGTCGCCCACGGGCCAGAAGTTGCCGCCGCTGGCGACGTTGACCGCACGTGACGGATCGCGCTGCGAAATCCACTGGCCGACTTCGATCGTACGATGCTGTCCCCACGCTTCGTTGAACGGCACCCACACGACGATGCAAGGATGGTTTTCGAGCGTGTCGATCATTCGTTCCAGCTCGAGCATATATTGGGCGTGATGCTCGCTGGGCCAATGCGCGTCCTTGGGGTCGGTCTTGAAGCGCGACCAGACGGAATTCTGGCCGCCGCTGACCTGGTCTTGCCAGACCATCATGCCCAGCCGGTCGCAATGATAGTAGTAGCGCCGGGGCTCGACCTTGATGTGCTTGCGGATCATGTTGAAGCCGGCCGCCTTGAGGAACTCGATATCCGAAAGCATCGCTTCGTCCGAGGGCGGGGTCAGCAGCCCGTCGGGCCACCAGCCCTGATCGAGAGTTCCCCAGTGAAAGATCGGCTGGCCGTTGAGCGTAAACCGCCGATGTCCGTTTTCGTCGCGCGTTTTTCCGAGCGTGCGAACGCCGGCGTAGGAATGCACTTTGTCGACGACGTTCCCTTTGGCGTCGAGCAATTCGACTTCCAGCTCATACAGATGGGGAGACTGCGGCGACCAGAGCTTCGCATTGTCCAAATTGATGGTCGGCCCGGCGAGATCACCACGGGTTTCCGCCAGCGTCTCGCCGCCATCTTTCACGACGACTTTCAGCGCGTAGCCCGTAGCCTCTCCCGCGATCTTGGGCTCCACCTCGATCACGCCGCCTGCGGCTTCGGTGCGGATTGTCAGATCGGCGATATAGGTCGACGGCACTTCCTCGAGCCAGACGGTTTGCCAGATGCCGGACATCTGCGTGTACCAGATGCCGTGCGGATTGAGCACCTGCTTGCCGCGAAGCTGCCAGTCCTCGGTGGCGTCTTCCACGCGTACGACTAACTCGTTGGCTCCGCCGCGAACGGCATCGGTGACGTCGAAAGTGAAGGGCGTGTGGCCGCCTTGATGCTCGCCAACGTGCCGACCGTTCACGACCACGTTGCAGCGGTAGTCGACCGCTTCGAAATTGAGCAGCGTGCGGCGGCCGCTTTTGGGCTCGGCCTGAAAGTGCCGGCGATACCACAGCGCTTCGCCGCGATCCAGCAGGCGCTGCACGCCGCTCAGGCGCGACTCGAGCGGAAACGGCACAAGTATCGTGCCGGTCCACTCGCCCGGCGTTTCACGAATGTCGCGCGACGTGATGGCGTAATCCCAGTGGCCGTTCAAACACGTCCACGCGTCGCGCGCCATTTGTGGTCGCGGATACTCGCGCCAGGCGTTCTCGGCGGTCACCTCCGCGCCCCACTCGGTGATCAATTCGCTGACAAACGGCTTCGTGCTGCGCTGGGGCTCGGGCAGCTCGGGAACGTCGGTCGCATCGACGACGTGTACGTCGATGAACTGTCCGCCGCCCGTCTGATGGCAGTGTACGGCCAGCACGTTTTCGCCCGGCTTAAGCGCCGCCGCCGCGTCGCCCGCCAGCGGCACCAGCTCGTACTTCGTGCTGTAGCCATCGAGCGACGCCACCTGCTTGCCGTTCAGGTAGATGCTGGCGTCCTCGTCGTGATGGACCAACAATGCCGGCCGTTTGGGAACCTGCTGCAACGTGAATCGCTTGCGCAGCCAGATGTCGTCGGTCTGCCAGTAGGTGCCGACTCGCGCGCCGGGCGTTTCGGGCACGCCGAACCCGCCCATGCCGTCGGTCCAGGCCTGGTCGTTGTAGCCAACGTTGAACCAGCCGTCGGCGGGCCGCGAGAGCGTATAGCGCCAGGCGTCAACGATTGGTTCGGCCGCCAGGCAGTCAGCGACAAACAATGGAATAACGGCCAGCATCAGCAAGCGTGTAGACATGAGTGTCAAATTCCTCGGATTGCGCATCGAAGTGTTAACCACCTGTAGAATTCTTCAACAGGCCGCTAAACTGAGCCTCGCCGTCGAACTTCGCCAGTGTATCACCGATCTTGGCGCTTGTGTCACGGGCAGCTTACTGTTGCAACAATTCGCGGCCGACGCGGGCCGCTTCGCTGGCGGGGTGCTGCTCGATGATCTTCTGGATGGCGGCAATTGCTCGCTGGCGGACCGCGGGCTTGCTGGAGGCGACCAGCGGGCGCTGCTTTTCGATCGCCTTGATGGCCACGATCTCCTGACGCAGATCGGGATCGCCGCCCAGTTCGCGCCGCGCGGCGTTGGCCTCGGCCACGACCGGATAGCCCGCATACCGTTCGGCGATGGCGCCGTAGCGCTCGTAGGCGCGATACTTGCTCTGGTCCGCTTCCGTCTGGGCGGCCTGCATGTCGGTTTTGGCCTGATCCGCGACGACTTCCAGCAGCTTCTGCGCGGCGGCCTTGATCTCGAGCTTGCGTGAGCCGAGCGCCTTTTGCACGGCCGCGGCCGCCACGGCTTCGTTGCCAAACTCGATATTGCGCCAGGCCGCGCGCAGCTCGTCGGGCATCTCCGCCGGATCAACTTTCCACCGGGCGCCTTCCAGTGCTTGGGAGATGGTGCCTTCCAGGTCGTTCCAGCGACCCTTGTGCAACGTTCCGTCGGGCGCGATGTAGCAAACCTGCACGATGTTTTGCAGGCTGATTTCGTTGACGCCGGCCGCTTTTTCGAACGAGCGATCGAAATCGACCAGGATCGGCCACGTGAGGTTCACGCTGCGCGCATAGGCTTGAATGGCCGCCGCGGGCGTACCGGAGTTCACCGCCACGAAAGCGATCGGATCGTCGCGATGCCGCTCGGCGATTTCCAAGAGCGCCGGCCATTGCGCCTTGCAGCGTGGACAGTTCTCTTCAAAGAAGTAAAGCAGCACGCCCTTGCCGGCCAGCCCCTCCTTGGTCGGCGGCGTGGAGTTGAGCCAAGTGTTGGGCAGCTCGAAATCCTTGTTGGGCGCCGGCGCCGTGAGCAGTTGCGCCACGACAAGCGAGCGCGACATGAGCGCAGCCACGACCAGCGCCAGAAGCAACCGCCCTGCAGCCACGCGAGACAATCCACCAACCATGCCGTGCGTCCTCCCGCCCTGATCAGGCACGCCGTCAAGCACCGAAATCCATCGCATGCCTACGCTCCGCCGTGCGGGGCCTGTGGATTTATTATCCTCCCGCGCGGAGCCGCGCACAACGAGCCGCACTTGACGCCCTGGCCGGCCGCACTCAAACTTCAGTGAATAAAGCCCTTAGCGAGAGTGGCGGAATTGGCAGACGCGCTGGACTTAGGATCCAGTGGGGCAACCCGTCCGGGTTCGACTCCCGGCTCTCGCAGTTTGGGTGGCGCCTATGCGGTTGCGAGCAGAGTCAGATCGCTTGGCATTCCATTGCTGCGTCTCGACAATCCTATAACATTCCAACTGCATTCAATGGGCACAACCTCTGAACACTCACCAGAACTCATCGCCGAGATCTATCGGTCTCGCCATCCTGCCTACGCCGATTGCGTCGTTGCAATCCTCAACGACGTCGGCGGCGGCCTTGTTCAACGCGGCACGGGTACGCTAGTACGGATTGGAGCGCACTCGTTCTTGGTAACCGCAAGCCATGTCGTCGTGCGAGGCGAGTACGACACCGAGCCTTTGATTTTGTATGTAGTCGGCAAGTCCGAACTTTCCGTTCCATTGCTTGGGAAAGCGCTCGTCTCACATCAAGAAGGTGGAGCCGATGACGACCCGGCAGATATTGCTGTAATCGACCTCGCTCCAGAAACGATCAAGGGACTAGGTGATTGTGTCTACCTACGCCAGACCGATATCGTCGCCGGTGACGATCTGGCCGAAGACTATTATTTCTTCACAGGCTTCCCCACGGCTTGGTCGCAAACCGATGGCGAAGCGGGAATGGGCCTTGGGCTTTTGACGTATTGTACGCAACTTTACAAAGGCCCAACATCAAGCTTTGGCGGGTATCGCCACGATTGGCATATGCTATTGAAGCGGGGAGGCGCACTGCGAGTTACGCTAGAACCTGCAGAGATGCCCGCTCAACTGAATGGCATTAGCGGCTGCAGCATTTGGCGCTCGTACTTCACAGCGGCCTACGGCGAAGGGCAAGCCCGCGTCGTCGCCGTCCAAACGGGAACATTTCAACGGCAGTCTGTCTTGAAGGCGACGAGATGGTCCCTCGTTGTCAAGGTGATTGTCGATTCCTTCCCAGACCTCAAGCCATCTCTTGCACTTGCGCTACCCTGCTAATGCAGTTGCAAGTGTCGGCACATAGCGGTCGGAGCAAACAGATCGCAGCTCGGCCTGAATGCGTGCCATGCCGCTCTCGATCGTGCGAACTCGCACGCTTTTCGGGCTTGTTCGGGGTGTCGTGAGCCACCGTCGCGGTTGCTCCGGGGCCAATTGCCCCTGACAGCGGCGCGCCGGCATTGCCACGAACTGCTTGGCATGGGAACTGCATTAGGTGCCCGGCGTTACTCGACACGATGACGCCCGCGGCGTGCCGGCACTCCGCTTGAGACCGGCCGCGGCAACCACATTTCGGGAGACGGAACCATGAGCGGTGTCACGCATGGCTCGATGCACCAGGACCACAAGCAGTGGTTAAGCGACAACGACACGTGGCGCTGCGATCTTGCGAGTTGGCAAGCAGAGCTGCGCGAGGCGGAAAGTAGCCTGAAAGAGATCGAGGCTGCCTTGCAGGAACATGCGACCGCGCTGCAAACTCATGCGGCCTCGGTGCGCCTGCGCGAGGAGGCGCTGCGAGCCCACGAGCACGCGCTGGCCAGGTTCGAGCAGGGTGAGACTGGCGCCGAGCTGATCGCGCTGGTGGAAACCCACCGGCGGGAAGCCGCCGACCATTTGCGACAGTTCGACGCGCACGAGCGCATCAAGCGTCATCACCATCAGGTGATCGCGCGATTGCACCAGGTCCGCAAGGCGCTGGCCGCGGCCGAGTAGCAACCGGCTGGCAGCCTGCTGAACGTCCCGGCAGCTAGCAGTGCAATCGGCAAATGAGTCACGCGCGATCGCGCTGCCGGCCGATGATAAATGACGCGTCGGGCCGATCAGCAATTCTCCGCACGTCACGCGGCCTCAGCAGTTTCGGAGGGAGCCAGCGTATGCGCGTGATCAGCGTGACTCCGGCGGGCCGCCGGCGCTATTTGGCGGCGCTGGTGCCGCATTTGCTGCGGCAGCGGCACGTCATCGACGAACATCACTGGTGGCTGAACACCACGGACACGGAAGATATCCGCTACGTCGAGCAAGTCACCGCCCAGCACCCGGAGTTCTTCAAGATTCGCCGCAAAGAGGTGCGCGCCGACCTGCAGTTGGGCGAAAACATCTGGTGCTACTTCCGGGACTACGCGCGGCCCAATACGCTTTACGTTCGCTTCGATGACGACATCCTGTACATGGCCGACGACGCGGTCGAAAACCTGGTGCGCTATCGCCTCGCGCATCGCGAGCCGCTGCTGGTGCTGGGCAACATCATCAACAATGCCATCTGCACGCACTTTCATCAGCAGGCCGGACTGGTGCCATGGCACTGGGGCGAAGTTCGCAACGAATGCATGGACCACAACGGTTGGTGGCGCGGCGAGTTCGCCCGTCGCCTGCACGCGCTGGTACTCGACGAGCTACGCCACGACCGCCTGAAGCATTGGAAGCAGGTGGCCCTGCCCGTCGACGGAACGCGACGCTTTTCGATCAACGTCATTTCCTGGCTGGGTGACGACCTGGCCGGCGTGCCCGAGCTGGCGCAAGATCGCATCGACGAGGAGCCGTTTCTCACCGAGACGCTGCCCAGCCGGTTGGGACGGCCGACCGCGGTCTGTCCCGCTGCACTGTTCGTACACTTTGCGTTTTATCCGCAGCGCCCGTTGCTGGAATGGACGTGGCCCGAGTTGGTGAGCCACTATCAGGCGTTGGCCGAGCAAACGGACTATCAACCGCGATCGACCCAGACCGTGTTGCGGCTGGTGCGCGACACGGCCTGGCTGATGGGCAAGTCCGCCGGCAAGGTGCGCGCGCACGCGCGCAAGCACTGGTGGCCGCGCGAAGCGGCGTGAGCGCCGATTCGCAGCCCGTGAAATTCGTCAACGGAGCGCCAAAACCGCTTGCTCGGCACGTGCGCCGTAGGTTATGGTTGCCGCTACGAATCATCCCCAATCTTCTCGCGCGCGGCTGTCCACTCATGCCCAACGATGCGGGTCGCTTGATCGCTGTGGGCGACGTCCACGGCTGCGTGCATGCGCTCGATGCGCTGTTGCAGGCGATTGCGCCGACCGAGCGTGACGAGCTGGTGTTTCTGGGCGACCTGGTCGATCAGGGGCGCGACAGCCGCGACGTGCTCGACCGGTTGATCGAGCTGAAAGGCCGTTGTGCCGTGGTGCTCATTCGCGGCAATCATGAGGAGATGATGCTGGCGGCTCGCGAAAGCGAGCAGGCGCTGCGCTACTGGGAAGTGTGCGGCGGCTTTGCCACGCTCAATTCGTATCGATACGGCGCCAAGCTCGATGCCGTGCCGGCCGAGCACTGGGCCTTGATCACCGAGGGGCGCGATTACTACGAGACGCGCGACGCCATCTTCACGCACGCCAATTATTTGTCTGACGTGCCGATGCCGCTGCAGCCCGAGCATCAACTGCGGTGGGCCTTGTTCGAACCGTCGGAGCTCCGCCCGCACGTCTCGGGCAAGACGGTGTTCGTGGGGCACACCGAGCAAGCCAACTCCGAGATCTTCGACCTGGGCTTTGCCACGTGCATCGACACGGCCTGCTGGCGGCACGGTTGGCTGACGGCCATCGACGTGCGCACGCGCCAACTCTGGCAGGCCAGCCGCTTCGGCATGCTGCGCGACCAGGGCGAAGCACCGCACCGGGGCGTCCTGGCAGGAGTTGCGCAGCATACGAGCGAGTGACGGGGCGGGGCAAGTGGCCGTTTTTGGCCCGACGGTGTACAATCAGGGGGCGTTGTGGCAGCAACTCGGTGGCGGTTTTTGGGGGTACGAAGTTCGACCTTGGTACCGCACGTTATGCAGTCGTCCGCGCGTCCATCGTGGCGGCCCTATGCGGCAGCCGCACTTGCCATCGTACTTGCCACACTGGCCAGCAAGGCGGTCGTTACCGGACCGCAAGATGCCGGATTGCTATTCGCCATTTTTTTTGGCGCCGTCACGTTCGCGTCCTGGTACGGCGGCTTCGGCCCGGGAGTCGTCGCCACGCTGTTGAGCTACCTGGTGGCCAACTGGCTGTTCATCCACGAGCGCGACAAGTTCGTCTTCACCGGCACCGTTTTCGCCTATTTCTTCGTCTGCATTGCGATTGCCGTGTTCAGCGAGGCGATGAAGCAGGCGGTGCGCCAGGCCAAGCTGAGTGCGGGCCAGGTTTCCTCCATTCTGGAGAGCATGCCCGACGGCTTTGCGGCGCTCGACCAACAGCGACGCTTCACCTACCTGAACCCCGGCGCCCATCAGGTTCACCGTCGCCATCAGCCGCATGCGGTCGGGCCGCCCCAGTGGAGCGAATTTCCGCCGATGTCCGGCGCCGTGGCCGATGCCAAGCTGCGCGAGGCCGAAGAACGGCGGGAGAACGTCGAATTCGAGCACTACTACCAACCGTGGCAAACGTGGTTCGAAGTGAAAGTGGCGCCCGGTTCGCGCGGAGGGCTGGTGATTTACTTTCGCGACGTGACGGCGCGCAAACAGGCACAGGACGAGATGCGTCGGCTGGCCTCGATCGTAGACTCGTCGGAAGATGCCATCCTGAGCGTCGATCTCTCCGGGCGGATCGCCAGTTGGAATCAAGGGGCTGAAATCCTGTACGGCTACAATGCCGACGAGATCCTGGGGCGGCCCGTCTCCGTGCTTGCTCCACCCGAGCAGTTGGACGAGCAGGATCAATTGCTCGCCAAGATCGTTCGCGGGGAAAGCGTCGTACACTTCGATTCGATTCGCAAGGCGAAGGACGGGCGGCAGATTCCGGTGTCGTTGAGCGTTTCGCCTATTCGCGACGCGGACGGCGTCGTGATCGGCGCCGCGAAAATCGCCCGCGATATTACCGACCGCAAGCGTACCGAAGAATTACTGCGAGACGCCGACCGCCGCAAGGACAACTTCCTGGCCGTGCTGGGCCACGAGCTGCGCAATCCGCTGGCGGGCATCGTCAACGGCGTGCAAGTGCTGGAGTATTCGGACGCACTGCCCGACGACATGATCGAGGTCCGCGAGATCATGAAGCGCCAAGCCACGCAGATGACTCGCTTGATCGACGACTTGCTGGACGTTTCTCGCATCGCGCGCGGCAAGGTAACGCTGCGCAAGGAACCGGTGAACGTCGTTTCGCTGGCCGAGCAAATCGCCGAGGACTTGCAACTGCGGCTGCGAGAAAAGCACATCGAGCTGGCCATCGACATACCGGACGAGTCGGTGTGGGTGAATGGCGACCCGGTGCGGCTGGCGCAGGTGTTGGGCAACTTGATCGACAATGCCGTGAAGTTCACCGACACGGGCGGACGCATCGAGATTCACGTCCACGCCGACGTCCATCGACGCCAGGTCGTGCTGGCGGTGCGCGATAGCGGAGCAGGACTGTCGGACGAAGCGCGCGCGACGCTGTTCGAGCCGTTTGCGCAGGCGGTGGATACCCTCTCCCATAGCCCGCTGGGGCTGGGATTGGGCTTGGCGCTGGTCAAAGGCCTGGTCGATTTACGCGGCGGAACCGTAGCGGCCCAGAGCGACGGGCCGGGGACCGGTTCGACGTTCACGATCACGCTAGCGCTGGCCGATGCGCCCCCCCAGCGCCCCGCCACTGGGTCGGCGCCGACTGCCAGAGCCACCGGCTGCCGCGGCCTGATCATCGAAGACAACCAAGACGTATCGCGCGCGTTCAGCCGTTTGCTGCAACTGAGCGGCCATCAGATCGCAGTGGCGCACGATGGCCCTAGTGGCGTCGAGCTTGCCCGAAAGTTCCAGCCCGACATCGTCTTTTGCGACATCGGACTGGGTGGCACGATGGACGGCTACGACGTGGCTCGCGCACTGCGCGCCGAAGATCGCACCAAAAGCACCTATCTGGTGGCGGTCACGGGCTTGGGTCAGGACGATGATCGCCGCCGTGCAGCGGATGCGGGATTCGACCGGCACGTGACCAAACCGGCCAGCCACGGCGAGTTGTTGGCCATGATGGACGAGGTTTCCGCCACGCGGGCGCCAACCGTGGGCGGGTGCTGAAGCCCGATATCGTTACTCCTTGGCCGCGAGTGGTTCAAAGCTCTGCAATGGTCGTCAAGCCAAAGCGGCGATGGAAACGGAAGGCCCGATGCCAGGCGTACCAGTCGCGACGCGGCTTGTGCGAACTGTGTCGGCGTTTTCTTCTTCCGTCTGGCATGATCGGGCTCCTTGACTCCAAACGCCACTTCGTGCTCCTCATCTATTGCTACGAAGCGCGGATTCTGCGGGGTTGTTACAAACCCCCTTTTTCCGCTGGGAAACTCATCGTCCCTGCACCGGCGGGCAGGTTCCCAGGGCGTCCGCGGAAGCGGGTACCGGAAAGGGTGGCGAGAGGATAAACTGATCTGGTCCGCAACGCCCCCACGGCGGGTTATCCATGTGAGCGACGAAACCGATCCCCTGACTGAGCGCGTGCGTCAGCACGACGTCGCGGCACTGGCCGAGTATGTCGATGCGCACCGCAAGCCGCTGTTGGCGTTTATCGAGCGGCAGCTTGGTGCGGCGCTGCGCCGCAAGGTGGAGGTAGAGGACATCCTGCAGGAGTTGAGCGTCGAGGCGGTGCGCGCCTTGCCGTCGGCCGAACTGAGTGACCGCAATGTCTTCGGCTGGTTGTGTCAGATCGCCGAGCGCCGGATCATCGACGCGCACCGCCGCTTCTTCGGGGCCCAGAAGCGCGACGCCGGCCGCGAGGTTGCACTGGGCACGCCAGGGGGAGACTCTGAGCATGGCGCGATCATCGACCTGCTGGTGGCGTCGATGACCACGCCCACGCAGGCATTGTCTCGCAATATGAAGGAAGTCAAATTGCTCGAGGCCCTGGCCACGTTGCCCGACGACCAGCGCGAGGCCCTGCGGCTGCGTTATGTCGAGGGGTTGCCGTCGAAGGAGATCGCCGCGCGGCTGGGCAAGAGCGACGGCTCGATCCGCGTCATGCTCACGCGGTCATTGGCCCGGCTAAACCAGATTCTGGGGCCGGACGCCATGCCTCGTTAATCCGGCCGGGCATGGTAAACTTACAAAGCGGTCAGGCAATAAGGCCGCACCAAGGGCCCCGTATTCTCCACAATCCAGGCGATTCACCGGATGACGTCGCACGCTTCGGATAACCTTGCTGTCACCGAGCCGTCGCTGGTTTGGAAGGAGCTTTCCCAGCGGATCGACGCGCTGGTGGCGGCCTGGGAGGCATCGGCCCAGCCACCCGAGCTGGCGGAGTTCATTCCCACGCACCCGCCGGCCTTGCGGCGACTGACGCTGGTCGAGGCGGTGAAAGTCGATTTGGAGTATCGCTGGCAGGGGCGCAGGTTTCCCAAGCTCATCGAACAGTACGTCGCCGAGTTTCCGGAGCTGGCGGCCGACGGAGGCGTGCCCAGCGACGTCATCTACGAGGAGTACCACATTCGCAAACAACGGGGGGACGCCGTTTCGCTGGTCGAGTATTGCGAGCGTTTTCCCGCGCGGATCGAGGAGGTCCAGCGGCTGTTCGAGTTGGAGAGCCCCGAGCACACTTCGTCGCTGGTGGCGGTGGAAAAAGCGCCCA
This sequence comes from Pirellulales bacterium, assembly GCA_041750795.1. Lineage (GTDB taxonomy): Bacteria > Planctomycetota > Planctomycetia > Pirellulales > PALSA-1355 > JTS-RE94. The sequence goes on from JBGSYQ010000175.1 coordinate 23,913, forward strand.
CCTTTGAGGTGGGACAACAGATCGACGATTTCGACCTGTTGATCTTGCTGGGCAAAGGGGCGTTTGCCAGTGTGTTTCTCGCGCGCCAGCGCTCGATGCAGCGGCTGGTGGCGCTGAAGGTCTCGCGCGATCGGGGTTCAGAGCCGCAAACGCTGGCCCAGCTCGACCATCCGCACATCGTGCGCGTCTACGATCAGCGGCAGATTCCGGCCCACAAGCTGCGCCTGTTGTACATGCAGTACATTTCGGGCGGCACGCTCAAGGACGTTGTGGATCATATCCGCTCGCTGGCGCCGGCGGCACGCTCCGGAGCGGCGCTGTTGGCGGCGATCGATCGGTCGCTCGAGCGGAACGGCGATGAGCCACCGTCCGACTCGCTGACGCGGCACCGGCTGAAGCGCGCATCGTGGCCCGAGACGATCTGCTGGCTGGGAGCGCGGCTGGCCGGCGCACTAGCCTATGCGCACGAGCACGGCGTGTTGCATCGCGACGTCAAGCCCGCCAACGTGCTGGTGGGCGCCGATGGCCAGCCAAAACTGGCCGACTTCAACATCAGCTTTTCGAAACTCGATGGCGCCACTCCGGCGGCCTACTTCGGCGGCTCGCTGGCCTATATGTCGCCCGAGCAGTTGGAAGCCTGCGATCCGGCCCAGTCGCGACAACCGGGCGACTTGGACGGGCGCAGCGACATCTATTCGCTGGGCGTACTGCTTTGGGAACTGCTGACCGGCCGGCGGCCGTTCCCCGAAGACGGTTTGCAGTCCACCTGGTCGCAGGTGCTGCCGAAGATGACGGCCGTGCGGCGGGCAGGATTGCCCGGCGACGCCGCCGCGCTGGTGCCCGCGGGATGCCCCGCAAGCGTCGTCGAGGTGCTGAAGAAGTGTCTTGCGCCCGAGGCGGACGATCGCTATCAATCGGCTGCCGAGCTGGCGCGCGAGCTCGACTTGTGCCTGAAGCCGCGCGCCCATTCGCTGCTGCACGGCCGCGGCGCGTGGCGCACGATTTTCAAGCGACACCCGGTGATCACGTTGGTTTCGATCGGCCTGTTGCCGAATATCGTGTTGTCGGCGCTCAACATTGCCTACAACTGGCAAGGCATCGTGAATCAATTGAGCACCGAAGAGCAACGCGTGTTCTTTCGCTCGCAGATCCTGGTCGTCAACTCCGTGATGTACCTGATCGGCCTGGGTTATGTGGTGCGTACGCGCGGGCGCCTGTTGCAAACGCTGGCGCGGCTGGCCCGGGCGCGACCGGTCGAACCGCCGAGCGACGACATGATGCGCAAATGTCTGACGTTCGGCGGGGCCGTGGCCTTGATTTCCGTGCTGCTGTGGGGGATTTCCGGCTTCATCTTTCCCACCTGGATGCAGTACCGGCTGGGCGAAGGCAACAATATCTCCGTGGAGCACTTTCGGCACTTCGTGGTGTCGAACATGCTGTGTGGCGTGATCGCCGCTACGCAAAGCTATTATGTGGTGACGTTTCTGGCGGTCCGCTACTGCTATCCCTGGCTGATGCAGGCGCGGACCATCGAATCGCACGATGCCAGCGACCTGGCCGACCTGGTGCGCCGCGGGCGCATCGTGCTGGGCATCACCATGTCGATTCCGTTCGTCGCTCTCTGCGCCGTGGTGCTGTTGAACTTCGACCGGCTGGTCATCGGCGCCTTGGGCGGAGTAGGGCTGGTTGGTTGCGGGCTGGCCTATCTGCTGGATCTGACCATTCGCAGCGACGCGGCGGCGCTGGCGGCCGCCATCAATCCGGGCGGCGACCCGCTGTTTGGCGAGTCGGGCGACTCGTTTCTTTCGGGCTCGCGGCGATAGCGGCCGATGCTGATGCTCCGCCCAGCCTATGGCTGCCCGCCTGGCACGCCGGGGAAACACGCTTTTTCCCCGGGAATTCCCCTGCGGTGTAACAAACGGCCCCGTCCCGCGCTGAGTTAGTCAGACGGGGAGATCAGCACCAGGCGGTGCGACCCGGACAGAGAAGTTCTCACTGACCCAGTGGAGACAGACCGATGAAACGCTCGACCTACTACGTGTTCGCAACTCTTGGCCTGCTCGTGGCCCTGTCGGCCACTCCGGCCATGGCGGACAGCAAGGGCAAATTGAAGCACAACAGCGGCGGCTCAAACCTTTCGCGTTCGCTCAAAAGCAACTCGATGAAGCTGAACCAGTCGCAACCCAAGAAGTTCAGCAGCAGCAACGCGGCCCGCCTCTCGCAAGCACAGAAGCTGCAATCGAGCGGAAACCTGCCGAAGAACCTGGGCAAATTCAACCAGAACAAAGTCGGCAACGTGCTGACCGCGCCGGTGCAGGTGGCGCCGCGCACCAATGGGCTGCCGTCGAACATCAACGCCGGCAAGCTGGGCAACGTGTTGAAGTCGCCCAGCAACCCGGGTGTCGGTACCGTTGGCTCGCCGATTACCGGCAAGTTGAAGGACGGTACGGTCCTGCAGAACAACGGCAAGTTCCCCGATATCGCCAAGGGCATTGGCGTCCAAAAGCGGCGTCCGATCATCAACTCCGGACAGATCGGTGTCATCGATCCGAGCAAGGGCCCCGTTTTCGATCCCAGCCAGCGTCCGGTCTTCAATCCTCCGGGTAATCCTCCTGCCGATCCTGGTAATCCTCCGGCTGATCCCGGTAATCCGCCGGCTGATCCTGGTAATCCTCCTGCCGATCCCGGCAACCCTCCGGCTGACCCCGGTAATCCTCCGGCCGATCCGGGCAATCCGCCTCACTGTGGCGGTGGCTGGGGCTTCCCCGTTCCGATTCCCTTTCCGGTTTGGTGCGGCGGCAACTACTACGGCGGCTATTGCCCTCCGACGACCGTGGTTCAGCCCGTGTACACCCAAGTGACGCAAGCCGCCGCGGTGGAGCCGGTCGTGCAAGCGATCGACCTGGAACTGATCGAAGTCCGTCAGCTCGACCGGGGCGACCTGGCCAGCGATCAAGGCCCGGCCTACCGTGTGCTGGTCCGCAACAAGACGGGCGACGCGGTGAATCAGCCGTTCACGGTGGCCTTGGCCGCCTCGATCGGACGCGTTCCGGCTGCTGATTCGGCCTTCGCCGCGGCTCGCGTCAACGGCATGCAAGCCGGCCAGACCGTCACGGTCGACGTGCGGTTGCCCGCTGCGGCCTACAAGTTGGGGCTCAACGCCGATGGCCAGCCGGTACCCTTCACCTGGTTGACCGCGGTGGCCGACAGCCACATGGAAGTCGAGCAGGTCGACCGGGAAAACGACTTCGTGACGATGAACCGTAGCGGGATCGCGATGGTCGCCCAGCAGTAGTCCGAGCAACGCCACACGTTTCGTGCGGCTTGCAACAAACGCCACCGGCCGGAAACCTTGCCAACAGGTTCTCCGGCCGGTGGTTTTTTGTTGCGCGCGGATCGATGCAGCATTCGCGTCACTGGGTCGGCGGCGGGGGCAATCGAACCTGCGCCGCGCCGGCGGACAATTGCTGTACATACTCGCTCAGCAGGCGGTACGTGGTCTGAAACTCGGGCCGCCTGGTGAGCGCCGCGTACTGCGGGTCGCGCGCCACGCGGTCGTATTGCTGCAGCGATCGCCGCAAGGCGTCGAGGTCAGGCGGCTGCGCGTTGTCGAACACTTGCCGCGGCAGTGCCAGATACTGCCGCCAGCCTTCGTCGACGATCGATTGCAGCTCCGCGGCACTTCCGGCCAACGATTCGCGCACCGAAACGCCCGCCGTCAGCGGCGCTGCCAGAGTCGGAACACCTGCCGCGGCCGGCTGCGCGAGGGTCGGTCCGTCGATAACGATCGGAGCATTTTCTGCACCGGTCATCGCCGTCACGTCGGCCACCAACGTGGCCGCCGATTCGGGCACGTGTACCGGCGGCTGTCCCGGTCCGGAGCCATAGTAAGTAGTTTGCGCGATCGGATCGACGCGCAAGACGGTGCCGTCAAGCGCCACGCCCGCGAACAATCCGCGGCTGCGCGAATAGGAAAGCACCTCGGCTTGCAGCCGCGCGTCGGTGGAGGCCGAGGCGTTGCGTCCGACGGGTCCAGCCGCGGCCGCGGCATCGGCGCCGATCGTGAACTTGCCGCTGAGCAATCCTTCGATGCTCTTCTTGGTCATGAACACCAGCACGACGTCGGTGTCTTGCACGCCGGCCTGCCAGCCGACGCTGCCGCCGGTGAGCGTCATGAACTGCGGCAAACTCCACGCGCCGTTCGGTTCGCGCACCATCACCACCCCGTGGCCGCGGCGAATGCCGGCGATGAAGCCGATCTTGAGCACATTGGGGACGATGGCGATGCCCTGGGCGTCGGCCAGCAAGGCCGTGGGGATCTGGCTGCCGGGGATTGCCATGATCTGGTGCATCACTTCGTTGGCCTGGCGAACCGTCAGATCCGGTTCGGCTTGTGCCCGCACAGGAGAGGCCAGTGCGAACGCCGCCGCCAGAACGATACACAGCCCAATCGACCGATCCATGGTCAAACTCCATTGTCAGGTGAATCGTGCGGGAACGCTGCTTTGCAGCCCGGCTCGTTCTATCCGAGATCGGCGCGCCGGGGCAATCTCGATTCGCAGTGAGACCGACAACGCGACCGGCCGCGGCCAATCGGCATGGGCAGGTTACCAGCAAAACCCGATGTTCCGCGCCGCATGTGGCGAGCCGTTTCAGGAGTTCGGGCAACCTGGAGAATCCTTGGCGACAGCGGGAACCGCGCGCCGGCGTGTGTTATAGTACCCCCAAACGAGCCGGCAGTGTCCACCGTCTCGACGTTTTGCAAATCCGCGCCGGAGATCCCATCAATGCAGCGACTCGTGTTTGGTGTGTTGGGCTTGGCATTGATCGCAACGACCATCGGATGGGCCGCCGAGCCCGCAGTCGGCGGCGCCGATGTGCGCGACGACGCAGCGTACGACGTGCTGATTCGCGGCGGCACGATCTACGACGGATCGGGCGACAAGCCCAGCCTCGGCGACGTGGCGCT
>JBGSYQ010000176.1:0-6355 GCA_041750795.1 Pirellulales bacterium
GCTGGCGTCGCACGTCGGCCGACCGCTCCCGCGCGGCGGCGGCAGCCTGGGCATGAGCGTGATCGGCATCTTCTCGGTGGTGCTCATCGGCCGCTATTTCGGAGCGCTTTCGACCGGCCTGGCCGTTGGATTGTTAGCGGCGCCGCTGTTGGCGTGGGCGTTCGAGCTGCCCAAGTTGCGCGCGCTGCCGCCTGGATGGCGCACGGCCGGGCGATTTGCCTGCGTGGCGATGGTATTGGCGGTGGTAGTGGCGGTGGCATATGGGCGATTTGTGGAAGCGTCGAGGGCGAGAACGGGCGCGCCTATCGCGAACGAATGACCTCGGCGCGTGACCTGATACTGGCTCGGCGCAGCCGAGCGACTTCGGATTCGGTCAGCTCTCGCAAGATGCCTTGCTCCAGCAGACGCCGCATTCGCCGCGTGCTCCTTTCGGCATGCACTGCGACCGCGCGCTCGTCCGTCATTGTATACACCGATTCACAGTCGATTCGCGCCAAATGGGACGCATAAATCTCTGCGATGTCCAACCGCTCGTCGAGCATCACCAGATCGACGAAGTCGAGAGCAATTGTCCCACTCGCAGGCAAATCCGCCTCGGCAGCCGCACCGGTGATGTACTCCGGGTCCGAATCCGCGTACGAATTGAATTCGAGGTTTACCTTGTGCTTTTCCCGGCCGTTGGTCATGGTTGCGGTCCACGCCAGGCTGCCGAGTGTGCTATTCGCCGCGTCGAGCCACAGAGCATACGCTTTTCGCGTCGCGCCGATTGTCTCTACGCAGAGAAAACGAAGCGGCCGAAACCCCAGATCCCGCAGCGGTTCTTCGAGCACAGCCCATTTTGCGATCGCTTCGGGCGGGAGAGCATCGCGCGCCACGCCGGTTTCGCCCTTCAGAAACGCGACCCCATGCGTCGCCGCCAAGGGCCACCGCAGTTTGCCGCGCAGCCGCAATAGCCCAGCCAGCGCGCAGGCCACCGGCACTGGCAATTGCTGTTCCAACATCTCCCGCAACACGCGATAGGGTACTGCGGTGACATCTTCCGTGTAATAGTGATCGACCATGGCTATAGCCTTGGCGGACCGTCGCACGCAGGTTCCGGTGCGGCAACCCGCGCGCCAGCGGACAGGTTCGATCGACAACGGCTCACGACTCTGCCAAGAGTTCCAGTCCTTTCTTGTCCGAAAACAGGTGCTCGACTTGTGCCAGACGCGGAAGTCCCGCGCGGTTCAAAAGCTCGTCGATCCGTTTCCGGCGCATGCCCTCATCCTGCGGGCCGGCCACGACTGGCTGCGGCCGCTCCCGTTCGCTGTCTGACAAACCTCGCCGTACCATCCGCTTAAATCGATATACTGCGAACTGATACACTCCCAATACGACAAGCGACGTCACGGCAATGGTGATGAGCACTCCTCGCCAGTTGCCGGTCACCAGACCAAAAATCAACACGGGCAGAGATAACACAACCAACAGACAGCCCACGGCCTTGTTGGCGGTGCGCTTCAGCCCGCCGCCAATGGCGCCAAGCATCACTTGTGCGTCAAACTGCTGCGTCGACAGGATGAGCGGCACCACGATAGCGACCGCTTGGGCGTTCGTCATGGGCATGCCCTTGGTGCTCGCGGCGGCGCACTGATCGGCATACCCTTTCTTTAACCACGTCAGATTCCAATCCTGCCAATGCTCGCTGTACTTCTTCATCATCGCGTACAGCTCTGGCGGACCCCAGAATCCCGCTGAGCGCTCGGACGAGTTGATCCAAATCCCTTCCGATACCACCGCTTCGGGCGGTATCGGCGCCGGCCCTAAAGCCGCGAGCGCTTGCAGCGCGTCGGTTTTTGCCATGAGAAGGTCGAACGGTAAGGCTTCGAGTTCGCGCTGGCGGGTTTTGCCGTCTGCGTCGATGAGCGTCACCCAAGCCCGGATTGCGTCGTCGTCATTTTCTTGTTCGTCGTCGTCAGTAACACAACGCCTCGCCTCGTCAACGGTCGTGGGCCGTGCCACCGGCGGATCTCTGTCCGGCCCGCGGTTTTGCACGATGAGCGCCGGCGTGTCCTCGCCTGCCGATGGCAAGTACCTGGCCAGCGCCTCGTTTCCGCCGTCCACGTGTACGATCTCAAAATCGCGCCAAGCCGCCGCCAGCATCTTTTGGTACACGAAGGAAACGCGCGGCACTCGGTAGCCTGGCGCATCGCAAGACCACGCCAAGATCCGCCGATCGAAATCAACGACTGCGCCGCCGTCGCATTCTCCGTCCCACTCGTCGAGCGGTTCGAACTGCAGGACCCACGATTCGAAATCCTCGGGTCCCCACATGACCTCGCGCCGCAGTACAGCGCTTGCCCAGCGGTCTGCAAAGAAGCGCGCAACGCCATCGCGCACGGTCGCAAACATGGCCGGCTCACTCATCGCAGTGTCCCCGCAAGACAAAGCCTTCAAGCATCGCTGCCGCTCAGCCGCCGAAACGATCGCTGGCAGTTCTTCCGACACGGCCAAATGTACCATCACGGACTCCCCGTGCAACCATTTTGGCTGTGTCGTGAGCCGGCGATGTTTACCTCGTCGGTCGATACGACTGTAGTGCCATGGTCACCCAGCAGTGATCGGAGTGGGCGCGCTGCGACGGCCGGCGAGATAGACGGCATACGCGCTGGCCGCGGGGACGGCGATCAGGCTGGCGATCTTGAACCCGATGGAATAGGGGAGCATCGCGAGATTGCAAACGAGGGCCGCCAGGATGAGCAGGGCGACGAACACGGCGGATCCACGGTTGCCCAACCGCCCGGCAATCCAGGTGCTGGCCAGTGCCGTACCGGCCCACAACGGCACCACGACCGCCAGCACCCAACTCGGATAACGCTCCACATGCGCACACAATTCCTCCGTCGTGCCGCCAAAATCCGAGGGCAGCGGATGCACGACGGCACTAAACAACTCCACCGCGATCAGGAGGACCAGGGCCGCGAGGATGGCAGCGGCGAGGGCGGCCGCTGGACGAAGAACAGCGGATATGATGGTCTTTCAAGAGACGTTTTTGTCGCTCCCGGTGGGGCGATCGCATTGGGTCACTTATGCTCTACACGCGCAATCATTCTTTCTCTAAGAACCTCGAATCCATGCCTCCCGAAAAAGGCTTTGGCCCCGGAATTGAAGTGACCCACGTCCAATTCAATTTCGTCGACGCCGCGCTGTCGGGTCCACTCCCTCAGATTATCCATCAAAGCCTGCCCGACGCCGCGCCTTCGGCTGGTTGGCTGAACGACGATCTCGTTGAGGTAGATGGACTCTCTCGATCGCAAGAGTGGAATGCTGGGAGCACAACGGAGCTCCGCGGAACAATACGCGTGCAATTCGGATTCTAGTTCGGCCACACGCAAGTAGGTGTTTTTGCCGGCCATCCTCGTCGCCAGGAACTCGACGGCCGTTTCGAGTGAAATCTCTCGATAGATCTCCGGCTGGGCGTCCACGTGCAACTGATGCACGATCAGCAAGAGCTGCGCCATCGAGGTCAAGTCAGACTCTAGCGCATCGCGAATCTTCATCGACGTAGCCACGCAATGCCACAGGTTCGTCACACGCCGGCCATCAAGTGTACCAGCGATTGCTTGTTGGTCTAACGACGAAATCAGCATATCCGAACTGGCACCGCAGGCAAACGTGCGCCACCACGGTTGGCCTGCGTCGGTCGATGCGACCGAGGCATTCCTTCAACCGCTTTTGCGTTTGTCGCTTATTGCCGCACTAAGCGCTGGACGAATCCAAATGAACCCGCCGATGGTTATGCAGATTAGGCCGGATTCCAGCTCCCAAACGAATTGCCTGAATACAACGGGTGGCAGCGGATCCGGTCGGCTTGATCTTTCGGCAGCCTCGCATTTGAACCCAGCCACAATGAACATCGTCATGCCAAACAAGACCGTCGTGAGGCAGAGCAAATCGCGGATACTGAACCGGAAACGCCTGGCTGCTGGCGGTGAACCCGCAACCGGCAGGGAACTAGCCGCGGACAGCCCAGCCAGCAGCAGCACACCGACGATGAACGCTGTCGCCCCAATGAAAAACACCGCCTTCGGCGAGCCACTGAGGACGAAGCCGCAGACCGGCAGCAACGGCAGCGCTATGAACATTGCGAGAACACAGCGGCCTGCAGTTGAAAGGTTCATTTTCGAGATCCCACGCCGCCGGCAACGGATGTTCGCATCGCAGCAGCAGTTGACCGTACTTAATGATCAACAGCGCATTCTCGCGCGCCTCGGTCCGACACGCCAGTCCCGGCCGCCGACCACGGCACCACCACCGCCAGCACCCAACTCGGATAACGCTCCACATGCGCACACACTTCCTCCGTCGTCCCGCCAAAATCCGAGGACAGCGGATGCACGACGGCACTAAACAGCTACACCGCGATGACGAGGACAACGGCGGCAAGGATGGCAGCGAGGATGGCGGCCAAGTTGCAGAAGATGGTGGGCATGGTGGATCCTCTAGAATGGCCGTTTCCGCCGCTCACAATGACATGTTGGCAGTTGGCTACCCACGATTCCACGCCGATGTTACGCCGCAATCAGCATATCCGAACTGGCGCCGCAGGCAAAAGAAGGGTTGCATGCGTCAGTCGATGTGACCGGAGCAAGTCGACTAGGGACGGTGTTAACCGCCACGCCGCCTCGAAGGGCGCTCGGCGTAGCATACTCACCCTATCGCACTGTCCTGCGCATGTAGAGCATCAGGCTTGGCACGCTGCCTTACTACCATGGGGCGCTCAAGCAACGTCGCCTCGCGGTGAATGAGTGTCCAGCGGTAGATCCCCGGAACACCTATCTGAAATTCGTCAATATGCGCCGCAAACTCACAAGTTCCTATCTCACCCCAATTGGCCGCCTGATACTGCCGCTCGATGACGAACTCACCAGTCGGAGCTTCTAGTCGCAACAAGAGATTCACAACACCATGGCCAGTTATCAAAATGTATGCAGCGACGGGCCCGATTTTGTGAGGGAAGGTATCACAGTCGAAAACATCGAAGGTTTGATGAAGGGTCCGAGGGCAACTCGTCGCGGTGTCACCGGCGCCGGTGTGCTCGCTATTCCAGGTAATTCTTTACAAATGACCATTGCGATACCGCTAACATCAACGGACGCTGGTTTGATAGCTGGGAGCGTGGATTCGGAATGCAGACGTGAGGAGTCACTTTCGTCAAGAGCTCCAGATGACGGAGTAATTGTATAGAAATCGAATTCTCGGTCGTCGAGTCGCACTCTCCAATCTGTTCTGATCCGCTCAAGTTGTGTGTTAAGCCAATGGAGAGGAACTGCGGCATTGATATCAGGGATCGAGCAAGGAGAGGGCTCGCAGTTATAGTACTCACGCAACAGCTTTTTGATGGTCGCTATTTTTCCGTCATATTCGGCGCTATTTGCGCCTCTTCCACCCTCGCCGGGAAAGCGGCCGTCCGGGAGTGTCGGGAGATCTGACCCCAACCAGCGAGGAAAGCTACGGCCTCCGCGACCCCCACGGCCATCGGGGCGAGCCGCCGCACCGCCTTCGCCCCCTGCGACGAATACGCCCGGCGACGCGGTTGCATCGCCGCCATTCTGTCCGGGGCTGACACCACCACGGCCGCCGGGACCTCCAAGAGCCACACTCCCGTGTCCGTCTGACTTTGCCTTACCACCGTGACCGCCGTGTGCGTAGGGTCCCGCATCGCCACCAATTCCACCTACTGCCGCGCCGCCAGCCGCGGCCTCGGCATCACCACCGCTTCCTCCTCGACCTCGATCGTCATAATCGATCCCAAGAAATTGTCTGCGGACCGCGTGCATCTCAGGACTATCAAGAATGGTGGTAATCCGCTCTAGATGATAGATTTCAGTCTTGCCAGGCCAATTCGCAAGCAGTTCTTTCCTTTCAGACAGACGGAGTTCTTGGTTGGTCATGAACACGAATCCCCTCACCTGATTACCTTGGGCCGCGAGCAGATCGGCCAAAAACTTGTCCTTGATATCGTTGAACTTCCGTTGGCCGCGTGGAAAGTAAACTCCCATGATCCATCGCTCCCCCGCGCGCGTACAGATCGCATCTTTCCCGCCGTCCTTCCCGCCGAGTGGGTGACTCGGATCAACTTCGCTAAAGCCCTGGTTTAGCAGTATTTGTGCAGCAAGACGTTCAGATGGGCCTTGATCATTGGTCCATTCGAGAAGTCGGTGCCAGGTTTCGTCCCAGGGCGATTGCGCCATGCTGGGTAATATGGCATGATGGGGCAAAGCTTTTTTGCCGCTGGCTGTGGAGCAGCCGGGGTTGAAGGAGGCGCATTGCCAAGGAGGCGTGTCATGTCGAGTATCAAGTCGGCGCGGATCGA
>JBGSYQ010000177.1:0-6035 GCA_041750795.1 Pirellulales bacterium
TGGCGGCCGTGGCGGCGGTGGCGTACTATGTGGCGCAGCGCTAGTGCGCGGCGGGCGGCGGAGCTGGTTCAATTCGCCACGGCGCCAGCGAGTGCATCGTTCCCATGTCGCCGGAAATTCCATTCCGACTCGCATTGCTCGCGACCCTCGTATTGACGATGGGCGTGGTGGTGTATCATCGCGTTCGAGCGCATTCCGGCGAGCGGTTTGATCGCCGCGAGGAAGGCGTGGCGCTGGCGGTGGCGTTGCGGCTGGCCGGGCTGGCGCTGTGGCTCTTTACGCTGGTGTACCTGATCCGGCCGGAGTGGATGCGCTGGGCCGCGCTGCCGCTGATCGAACCAGTGCGCTGGGCCGGTGCCGCGGTGGGTTTGTTGTGCGCTGGACTCATGTACTGGACGCTTGCCAGCTTGGGAAAAAACCTGACGGATACGGTCGCCACGCGCGGCGGGGCGACGCTGGTAACCGACGGTCCGTATCGTTTCGTGCGGCATCCGTTTTACGTGGTGGCCGGACTGTTGATGCTGTCGGTCACGCTGTTGACCGCCAGCGCCGCCATCGGCATAGGGGGACTGGTCGTGCTCGCGCTGCTGGTGCTGCGTACGCCGAACGAAGAACGCCGGTTGTTGGAGACGTTTGGCGAACCCTATGAAGCCTATCGCCGGCGCACCGGCGCGTTCTTTCCGAAACTACACGGCGGTCCGTAGGCCGACCCGGCGTATGGCAGGTCTCACTTGGGGAAAAGAACCTGCAACACGGCGCGCTCCGGTTCGATCATGGAGTGCCGCGCGTCACTGGCGGCTATGATGACCACGGTATCGTCGGCCTTGTCGACGTAGCGGCGGAAGTCGGCCGAGAAGACGCTGTTGCCGCCGCTGTGTGAAATCAGGGTCGTGTCGCGCGGCGTGGTGGCGATTCGCCATCCGTAGCCATAGTGTGAAGTCACCTCGGGATTGGCCGGGATGTGCCGTCCGTACAGTTTTTTCTTGGCCGCCGCCGAGAGGATGTCGTCGCCCATTAGCGCCTGGTGCCAGCGATACATGTCGCCAACCGTCGACAGGATGCCGCCGTTGGCGCGCAGATTCCAATACGGCCCGTCGTCGGCCCAACGTTTGTCCAACGGCGTGCCCCAGTCGATTCCATAGGGGAGCACCCCACGCGCAATCGGGTGTTGTGACCAGTCGGCTAGCTTGTAACCGGTGTGCTTCATGCCGGCGGGCAGAAACAATGCTTCACGCAAGTACTGCTCGTACGGTTTGCCTGACACGATTTCCACCACGGCGCCCAGCATGCTGTAACCGCCGTTTGAGTATTGGTAGCTCTCGCCCGGCGGGGCGCTCACTTCCATCTTCAACATGCGCTGAACCGTCTCGTCACGCTCCGCCACGTCGAAGTCGCCCGGCAGTTCGCCCCACAGTCCCGAACTGTGGGTAAGCAAATGGTGCAATGTGATGTTCTGCTTGTCGGGCGGCACATTGTCGAAGTACTTCGTGATCTTGTCGTCGGTGCTGAGCTTGCCGTCCATCTCCAGGCGCAGGATGGCGGCCGCGGTGAACTGCTTGGTGATAGAGCCGATGTCGAACACCGTCTCGGGAGTGAACGGCGTCTTGTTTTTCAAGTCGGCGTAGCCGTAGCCCTTGGAAACGACGATTTTTCCGTCCCGCGCCACCAGCAGCACACCGTTGAACCCGTCTTCGGCGAACTGGGCCATTTGTTCGTCGACTTTTTGCCCCAACGTTCCCTGCACAACCGCGTCGGCGCGCAGTGGCGAGACGAATTGCTGGACGGCGGCCGCAACGACAACGGTCGTAAAAAGGGTGCGCATCGGGAGTCCCACGGTTCGATTTGTCGCGAACTGCGACGACTGCAATTCGCCTGCGCGGCGGCAATCTTGGCCGAATGGAGAAAAAAGTTATCCCGCCGCCAAGGCCTCAGCAGATCGCCATTGGCTTCCGTCGCGCACTACACGGTGATACAGCGTGTCGCGTTCGATCGGCTCGCGGCCGGCTTCCTCGATGAGACGGCGAATATCTTCCACGCTCAATACCTCGGGCGTGGTGGCGCCGGCGTCATGATAGATCAGCTCGTGGCGGACCGTGCCGTCCAGGTCGTCGGCGCCATAGGCCAACGCCGTTTGCGCCGTGCCGATGCCGAGCATGATCCAATAGGCCTTGATGTGGTCGAAGTTGTCGAGCATCAGCCGCGCCACGGCCATGGTGCGCAAATCGTCGATGCCCGAGGCCTTCTTGATGTGGCTCAGGCCGGTGTTGTCGGGGTGGAAGGCCAACGGGATGAACGTTTGAAACCCGCCGGTCTCGTCCTGCAATTCACGCAGTCGAACCAGGTGGTCGACGCGGTGAAAGGCGTTTTCGATATGGCCGTAGAGCATGGTGGCGTTGCTGCGCAGTCCGAGTTGGTGGGCCGTGCGATGGATGTCGATCCAGCGTCCGGCGTCGGCCTTGTGCTCGCAAATGCGGTCGCGGACTTCGGGGTGAAAAATTTCCGCGCCGCCGCCCGGCAGGCTGCCCAAGCCCGCGTCGATCATTTCCGCAAGAATCGAGCGGATGTCGCGGCCGGTCATGCGGGCAAACCAGTCCAACTCGACGCCGGTCCAGGCTTTCAGGTGCAGCCGGGGATAGGCGTCGTGCAGAATGCGGATCAGGTTCAGGTACCAGTCGTACTTCATCTGGTGGTGCAGGCCGCCGACGATGTGCATCTCGGTGGCGCCGCACTCCAGGGCCTCGGCGCCGCGCGCGAGGATCTCGTCGTCGCTCATCCGATAGCCCTTGGGGCTGCGCAGATCCGAGCGAAACGCGCAAAACACGCAGCGATACACGCAGACGTTCGTGGGATTCAGGTGCGTGTTGATGTTGTAGTAGGCGCGGTTGCCGTTCTTGCGCTGGCGCACCAGGTTGGCCAGCTCGCCCACTTCGGGCAGCGGCACGTCGGGCCGATAGAGAAACTGCCCGTCCTCGAACGACAGACGCTGACCGGCCGCGACTTTCTCGCGAATGGAGGCCAGTGTCGGATCAGTAGCTCGGATCATTGTCGTTTCGCTCCGCGAGTGCCACGTTGTCGTAGGTTAGCGTAACATGCCCGGCGACGTGAGCAAGTCCAGGCTGGCGACCAGGAACAGCCCGATGCTGACGACGGCATTGACGTTGAAAAAGGCCACGTTCACGCGATCCAGGTCGTCGGGCCGCACGAGCCAGTGTTCATACACCAGCAATCCGGCGACGGCCGCCACGCCCAGGCCATAGATCCATCCCAGCGGCGGAAACACCCAGGCCAGCGCCGCCAGCATCGCGACCATGCCCAGGTGGCAAACGGCGGCCAGCCGCAACGCGCCGGCGACGCCGAACCGTGCCGGCACGCTTTGCAGCCCGGCAGCGCGATCGAAATCGACGTCCTGGCAGGCGTAGATGATGTCGAAACCGGCTACCCACAGCAACACCGCGCCGCCCAGCACGACGGCCGGCAAAATGTCCAGGGGGTTGGCCATCACCTGTTGCCCGCGGATGGCGATCCAGGCCGACACCGGCGCGAGCAAGAGCGCCGTACCCAGCCAGAAATGCGCCGCGGCCGTGAATCGCTTGGTGTAGCTATAGCCCAATAGAAACGCCAGCACCGGCAGCGCCAGGTAAATCGGCAGCCGGTTGGGCAGAAACAACAGCGTGCTGGCGACGAAGCCGGCGGAGCAGGCCAGGGCGAACAGCGCCACGCTGCCCACCGAAAGGGCGCCGGCGGGTATGTGGCGCCTGGACGTGCGCGGATTCTCGGCGTCGAACCGCCAGTCGGCAATCCGGTTGAAGGCCATGGCGGCGCTGCGCGCGGTGACCATGCACAGCACGATGCCCAGCAGCTCCTGCCATCGCCAAGGCACGGGCGGATCGCTGCGCGCGCCGGCGGTCCAGGCCATGACCGCGGCCAACAGCGCAAAAGGGAGCGCAAACAGCGTGTGGCTGAAGCGGATCATCTCGAGGATGGCGCGAAGTTGTGCGAACATTTTTCGACGGTTGTCCTTTACGTGCCCCAGCGGTGCATCAGGGTGTTTTCCAGGCCCAACTGATCGCAAATTCTAGCCACCACGAAATCGACCAGGTCGCGGATTGACTCGACGCCGTGGTAGAAGCCGGGCATGGCAGGCAAGACGACGGCGCCGGCTTCGGCCGCGCGGCGCATGTTTTCCAGTTGGATCGTCGACAGCGGCGTCTCGCGCGGCACCACGATCAAGCGCCGCCGCTCCTTCAGGTGTACGCTGGCGGCGCGATGGATGAGGTTTTCGCCCGTCCCATGGACGACGGCGCCCAGCGTGCTGCCCGAGCAAGGGCAGATGACCATGCCGGCCGTGAGGAACGAGCCGCTGGCGATCGGGGCCAGCAGGTTTTCGTAATGGTGATAGACGATTTCACCTCCGACGGCGGCGGCCGCCGGTTTGGCGCCGGTCAGCACGTCGGCCATCGCTTGGGGCAGTTTTTTCAAGGCCGGCGAGTCCCATGTCAGCGGCAGCATGTCGGGCCGAAATTGCGCGAGGTCCAGCTTGAGTCCCAGCTCTTGCTCGATGACCAGCGCGCCAGAGGGGCTGATCGAGAGGTGGACGCGCACACCGGCGGCCAGCAGCACTTGCAGCAGCCGCACGGCATAGATCGCGCCGCTGGCGCCGGTGACGCCCAGCACGATGTTCGGTCTGGCGGTGTTGGCGTCGGGCGTCATTTGGTGCCTACGTACAGGGTGGCCACGCCCAGCGTGAAGGGATAGTAGCGCACGTCGCTGGCGCCGGCGGCCCGCATCCGCTCGGCCAGCGCTTCGCCCGAGGGAAACTCGCCGACGCTTTGGGGCAGATAGTCATACGCGCTTTCGGCATTGCGCGCCACGGCCTGGCCGATGCGCGGCAGCACGTGGCGAAAGTACCACTGGTAGACGGCGCGAAACGGCTGCCAGCGAGGCATCGAGAATTCGAGCACCGCGATCCGTCCGCCGGTTCGACAAACGCGCAGCATTTCGCGCAACCCGCGGTCGGTGTCCGTGACGTTGCGCAATCCGAACGCGACGGAGACGATCTGAAACACATTGTCCGGAAACGGCAGGTGTTGGGCGTCGGCTTCGACGAAGCTGACCTGCTCGGCTTGCGCTTGCTGGGCTTTGCCGCGGCCGATCACCAGCATCGGATGGCAGAAATCGGCGCCGACCACCGGGGTGCGCGCACCGACCTTGCGACTGTAGGCCAGTGCCAGATCGCCGGTGCCGGTACACAGGTCGAGCACCGGGGCGTCGCCCGCCGGCGGCACTTTGCGCACCGTGCGCCAGCGCCAATAGACGTCGACCCCCAGCGACAGCAGGTGGTTCAAAAAGTCGTAACGCCCGGCAATTTCGCCGAACATCCGCCGCACGCGAGCTTCCGATTTGTCAACGGCCATAGGGCCCACTTCGAGCAAGACCAACCGCCAGGTAATCCGCCATGATAACCGCAAACCGTCGGCAGGGATAACCGGGGGAGAGGCTATTGGCCGAGCCCATATTCGCTCCAGCGGCGGCTGACCAGCTCTTCGATCTCGGCACTGGCGGATAGTCGTTCTGGCGCCGCTGTGGTTTGCTCGCCGGCGATCTTCGTGGTGGCGTCGATGCCGACGTGGCGGCCGAGGTGGGGCAGATTGGCACTCGGGTCGGCGCTGGCGACGGGTCCGTCGTAGGAGAACATGTCGCGCTCGGGCGAGACGTTGCTGCCGATTTCGGCCAGCACGTCGCGCACCTGCCGCACGTTCACCTCGGCGTCGACCAGGACCAGGAATTTGATGTGCCGCAACGACTGGCTGCCCCACAGCGCGCTGGCCACCTGCCGGGCTTGAAACGGAACGCTCTTGGTCATCGAGACGAAGGCATAGCGGTGCAGCCCGCCGAGCGCCGGCAAGTGCAAGTCGACGATGCCGGGTGCGATCGTGCGCAAGGCCGGCAACAGCACGCGCTCGCGCACTTTGAGCAGCGCCGCGGCCTCGCCGTGTTCGCCGGTGTCGATCGCGGTGAGCAGGATCGGGTGCGTG
>JBGSYQ010000178.1:0-13360 GCA_041750795.1 Pirellulales bacterium
TCCAGTTCGCCGGATTGCAGGCCTACGAAGGGCACCTGGTCAACGTGCTCGACCGCGCCGATCGAGCCGGGCGCGCGCAAGCCGCCATGCAACAAGCCATCGATACTCGCCGACAGATCGAGGCGGCGGGCATTGCCGTCGCCTGCGTCAGCGGCTGCTCGAGCGCCACCTACGACAGCAGCGGCGCGATGGACGGCGTCGACGAGATTCAGGCGGGCACCTACGCCACCATGGACCGCCAATACCAGCGGCTGGCGCCGGAATTCGAAATCGCGCTGTCGATCCAGGTGCGCGTGATCAGCCGGCCGGCCGCCGGCAAGGCCGTGCTCGACGTCGGCATCAAAGGCGCCGGTTGCGAGTTCGGCGCGCCCGCCATCCGCGATTATCCCGACGTCCAGATCAAGCACTTCCTGTCCGAAGAGCACGCCGTGGTGCACGGCGCGCCCGATTGGACAATCGGCGAGCTACTGCACCTGATCCCCACCCACGCCTGCACCACTTGCAACCTGCATCGCGAGATCGTGGTGTACGAAGACACCCAAGTCGTCGACGTCTGGCCGATCGAAGCCTCCGGCAAGCTTACCTGATCGCGAATCAAGAAAGCGAGCGTCCTTTCGCATGAGAACTTTTCCGTTGTTGTCGTCGCGCGCCGCCTGTGCTTGCGTGGTCGCAGCGATTGCCCTTGGCCCGGCCTTGGCAGGCGCCGGCGATGCGATCGAGCCGGGGTGGAGAGCAGGCGTGGCCAAGGCCGTCATCACGCCCGAGAAGCCGGTATGGCTGGCCGGCTATGGCAGCAAGCGGCCGCCCGACGGCAAGCTGCACGACCTGTGGATGAAGGCGCTGGCGCTGGAAGACGCTGCCGGGCGGCGCGTCGTGCTGGTGACCAGTGATTTCCAAGGCGTGCCCAAGAACATGAGCGACCGGGTGTTCGCCGAGCTGCACACGCGATTCGGATTGTCGCGGCAGCAGGTGCTGTTCACGTTTTCGCACAATCATTGCGGCCCGCGGCTGGGAGAAGATCTGGTCGATTACTATCCGGTCGAGCCCGAGCAGGTGGAGCTTGTCGACGAGTACACGACCGAGATGGTGGCGCGAGCCGTTGCGATGGTGGGCGAGGCGCTTCAGAACCTTGCACCGGCCCGGCTGCAGACGGGGCAAGGCAAGGCCACCTTCGCGGTCAATCGGCGCAACAATCGCGAGGAAGACGTGCCGGCACTGTTGGCCGGCGGCAAACCGTTGGCAGGGCCGGTCGACCACGCCGTGCCCGTGCTCGCCGTCACGCGTCCCGATGGCGCGCTACAGGCGTGCGTCTTTGGCTATGCGTGTCATCCCACCACGCTTTCGTTTTTCACCTGGTGCGGCGACTACCCGGGCTTTGCCCAGTTGGAGCTCGAAGCAAGCCACCCAGGCGCCACGGCCATGTTCGTCAATACGTGCGGCGGCGATCAAAATCCGTTGCCGCGTCGCACGGTCGAGCTGTGCCAGCGCTACGGACACATGTTGGCGGCGGCGGTCGAAGACGTTTTGCAGCAGGAGCTCGAGCCGGTCGAGCCGGGCGTGCGGACCGCGTTCGAATACGTCGAGCTTCCCTACTTGCAGGTCGCGTCGCGCGACGAGCTGCACGCCGCGCTGCAAAGCTCGAACCCGATTCTCGCCCGCTGGTCGGCGCGCATGCTCGGCAAGCTGGAGGCCGGCGAGACGTTCCCCGCGTCGTACCCCTATCCCGTGCATGCCTGGCGGCTGGGCAAGAACACGCTGATGATCGGCATGGGCGCCGAGACGGTGGTCGACTATGCGCTGCGGTTCAAAAAGGAGTTCGGCCCGGGCACGTGGGTCTGCGGCTATGCCGACGACATGATCGCCTATATTCCCTCGCGCCGCGTGTGGGAGGAGGGGGGATACGAAGGCGGGTCCAACCTGTACGAATACGGCCGCCCCGCCTTCCGCTGGAGAGGCGACATCGAAGACCGCATCGCCGAGTCAGTACACCGGCTGGTCAAGCAGGTGAGCGAGTGAAGCGGCCGGTTCAGCCCCCGGCTTCGCCGGGGGATTTCCTTGATTCGGGCCTTGGTGAAATTGGCGCACCTTCCCGATGATCCCCCGGCGAAGCCGGGGGCTAAACAGCCGATTTATCCTCGAACCGCACGTCGTGTTCGCGCCCCCTACAACCCCAGCAGGCTGGCGATCAGTGTGCGCTGGATTTCGTTGGTGCCGGAGTAGATGCGGCTGGCGGTGGCGTCGCGCAGCTCGCGCTCGATCTCGGTTTCGATCATGTAGCCGGCGGCGCCGTGAAGCTGGATGGCGTCCTGGCACGACTGCAACCACGACTCGCTGATGTGCAGCTTGGCCATCGAGGCTTCCATGATCGCGCTTTTGCCTTCGCCGCGCAGCCACGCCCCGTGATAGAGCATGTGCCGGGCGCTCTCCAGCCGCAGCTTCATATCGACGATGCGGCTGGCCACGAGCTGAAACTTGCCGATCGGCTGGCCGAATTGCTTGCGCTCTTTGGCAAAGCGAATGCACCGCTCGAGCAATCGCTGCATCGAGCCGACGGCACTGGCCAGAATGCAGCCCCGCTCCCACGACATCGAGTGCGTGAACAGGGCCGTGCCGGCGCCTTCCTTGCCCAGGCGATTTTCCGCGGGCACCTCGCAATCGCTGAAGAACATTTCCGACATGGGCGAGGTGCGCAGGCCCATTTTTTCGAGCTTGATTCCAACCGTCACGCCGGGAAAGTCCTTCTCGACCAGAAACGCCGTGATCCCGCGGGCGCCCTGCGATTTGTCGACCGTGGCAAATACCACCACGACGTCGGCGACCGGCCCGTTGGTCACGTACGTCTTGTTGCCGTTGAGAACGTACGTGTCGCCGCGCTTCGTGGCGGTGGTGGCCAGCGAGTACGAATCGGAGCCGGAATCCGGCTCGCTCATGGCGTTGCCGCCGATCAGCGCGCCGCCGCACAAGCCGGGCAAGTACTTCTGCTTTTGCTCCTCGGTGCCGAAGGCCACCAGCGGCATGACGGCCGTCCACATGTGCGCGTTGATCGAAAACACCAGCCCGTTGTCGCGGCAGGCGTATCCCAGCCGTTCGAGCGCGCCGACGGTGGTGACGGCATCGGCGCCCAGCCCGCCGTATTGCTCGGGCACGGGCAGTCCCTGGATGCCGAACTCGCCGCTTTGCTGCCAACCTTCACGATCGAAAACGCCCTCGCGATCGCGCTCGATCATGTTGCCGCCCAGCGACTGCCGCGCAAATCGCTCGACCGTGTCAAACAGCGCCTTCTGCTCGGGCTTCCAGGCAAAGTCCATTACGCCATCTCCTTCAGGGCCTGGTAATCGATCTTGTCGGTCGACGTCACGGGCAGCGCGGGTGCAAAGCTGAACACGTCGGGTACCATGTACAGCGGAATGCGCTCCGAACAGAAACGCTTCAAGGCGATGATCGAGAGCTTCTGACCCTCGTTCGGACTGACGAACGCCTTCACCCGCAGCCCCTCGTCTTCGTCGTCGATGGCGATGACGGCCACCTGGCGAACGCCCGGGTGCTGATACAGGCAGGCCTCGATTTCGCCCAGCTCCACGCGATAGCCGCGCTTCTTCACCATGCGATCGCGGCGGCCGCGATAGACGTAGCCATCGCCGGCCTCGGCCACCACCAGGTCGCCCGTGCGATACCACTGCTTGCCGTCGGCCGTGTCGAGATAGGCATTGCGGGTAAGCTCGTCGAGCCCCCAATAGCCGCTGGTGACGCCTGGGCCGCAAATGCAAAGCTCTCCCTCTTCGCCCGGCCGCACGTCATTGCCGGCGCCGTCGACGACGCGCGACTCCAGGTGCGAGCACGTCTTGCCGATCGGATACGGATCGGCGCGATCCGGCGCAATCGTTTTCGGAATCTCATAGAACGTGCAGACGTTCGTCTCGGTCGGGCCGTACAGGTTGAAGTAACGCGGGTGCGGCACCTGTTCCTTCAGCAGCCGCAGATGCTTGATGGGAAACACCTCGCCGGCGAACAGCACCATCCGCAGCCGGGAATAGTCGTAGCTCGCCAGCGAGCCGTAATGCGCCAGCAGGCTGAGAATCGAAGGCGTGGAATACCACACCGTGATGCGCCGCTCGGCCATCAGCGACGCCAGCTTGGCGGGCTCCTTGCCGGTTTCATGGCCGACCAGCACCAGCGTGGCGCCGTGCTTGATCGGCACGTAGATATCGAGAATCGACAGATCGAAGTGGAACGGCGCGTGCGCGCTGAAACGGTCGTCGCTGCGCGGCTCGAACGTCTCCGAACACCACGCGACGAACGACATCGCGTTTTGCTGCGACAGCATCACTCCCTTGGGTTTGCCGGTCGAACCGGACGTGTAGAGCAAGTACGCCAGGTCGTCCGCGTCGCCGATGACCGTGTCGGACGGCGCGGCGGGATCCGACGCTTGCTCGCGCGATAGCGCCGCCTCCAGCGGCCTTCCGTCTCCCGCGCCGTCGAGCACCAGCAGCGGGGGCAGGTGTCCCAGGTTGGTCAGCTCTTGCCGCAAAGCGTCGGCCTGCGCTTGCTCCACGATCGCCGCCTTCACCGCGCAGTTGGCCAACACAAACGCATTGCGCGACACCGGCGCGTGCGGGTCGACCGGCACGTACGCGGCGCCCGTTTTCAGAATGCCGAAGATCGACGCCACCGCGTCGATCGATTTCGTCAGATACACGCCCGCCCGATCGCCGCGCCGCACGCCCAGGTGTACCAAACGATCGCGCAGCCGATCGCTGGCGCGTTTCAGCTCGGCATAGGAGATCGCTCCGCCGCTGGCAGGATCCTCGACGGCCACGTGCTGCGGCCGCTGCGCCGCCTGGGCGTCGAGAAGCTGGCATAGAACCGTTGCTTGCGACATGGCACTCTAGCCGGCTTGCTGCTTCGATTCGACCAGTTTGACAATGTCGGCAATCGTGTTGAGATACTCGACGTCGGCCTCGTGCGCCGCCAGGCCGATGTTGAACCGTTCTTCCAGAAACGCCACCAGCTTCAACGTGCCCACCGAATCGAGCACTGCCGACGTGATCAGCGGCGTGTCGGCAGTCAGCTCGCTGGGATCCTCGCCCGGCAGAAACTCATCGAGAATGAATTGCTTCACGGCGGCGGCGATGGCCTCGTCGGATGACATCGGGCGACTTCTCCGTTCTCAGGGGGTGGGGGGAGGAGGAACAACGAGTGGCGTCAGTTTCTCGTACAGCGACTCGGCGATCAACCGGTGGCCTTGCGGTTTGGGGTGTACGTCCCAGCTTCGCCGCCAGAGCGTCTTCCAATCGTCCACCGAGTCGTACGCGTCGGTCACGTCCAGCACGGTGAAGCCCGCTTCCTCGGCAGCCTGGATAAGCTGCGGCAACTGATCCCGCTCCCAATAGCGGTCATTGAGCCGCGGCAAGAACACGGCCACCGGCCGCGCGCCATGTGCCCGGCACAGGTCGGCGATCTGGCGATAGTCCCACCGCACCAATTCCAGCACATAGGGCTTCAATCGATGCTCGATGATCTGCCGACCCATTCCGGTCGTCAGGCCCGCCTTTGCGACGATGTCGGTCACGAACCGGTCGGGAATCTCGATGCCTTCCGCCACGCAGCGCGAGACGTCGCGCAGCATCCACTCGAAATCGTTGACCGCCACCGACAGCACGACGTCCGGCGCAAACTCGATGGCCCTCGTCCGCAAGTATTGCAGCCGCCCGTACGGGCCGTAACCCTTGGACGCGAAATTCAGAATCTCATACTGCACGTCCCGATCGGTCGACTCCTCGTTCAGCCGCTGCTCCACCAGGTATTCGAACACTTCTTCATCGCCCACGCCAAAACCGAAAGGCAGCGAGTCGCCCAACAGCGCAATCCGGACAACTCCCTCCGGCTTCTCCTTCTCGTAGTCGCGATCGCGCATGCCCCAGCGATTGGTGCTCAGCGTCGTTCCGTCGCTCAGCGTGCGCCGCACGTTGGGCCGGTAAAGTCCCGCGGCAAACTGCCGCTCGTCGGCCTCGTCAAGATCGGTGTCGCGAAGCTCGCCCCACTCTTCCGGCTGGGCCATATAGAGATCGGCCAATTCCGCGCTGAATTGCACTTCGCCCGTGAGATCCTCGTAGTAGCCGCGCTCCAGCATCTCGGTGTCACGCGCGCTAAGCTGGTTGGTCGTCAGCCGATCCAGCGTGTCGGCCACGGTGGGCATGGCCGCAAACCACATCGGATTGCGCCCCACGATCACCAGCAACGCGGCAAACACGCTCGACTTGGCGACCGACCCCCAGAATTCCCGGCGCAGACTCTGGGGGCTGGCCTTCACCGGCGCGTCGGTGCGCTCGCTGGTGCTGCGGCCCATGGTGACGGCCGCCACGCCCAGCACCGCCAGCCCGGCCACGATCCAGCCGGCGCTGGCCGGCGACATGAACTGCGCCTTGGAGAGCATGGTCAGCCAGCCGTCGAGCGATTTGGCGTTCCACAGCGACCAGAGCACGCAAATGAACGAGAACATGGCGATGGTCCGCAGCGCCCGGCCGAGCTCACTGCGCCACGTCACGCTCAGCTTCGATTTGGCCCGCTGCCGAGTCGTCTTCGCTTCGTACACGACGTTGACCAGCACGCCCAGCGCCAAAATCGCCCAGAAGGAAATATCCTGCCAGGTAAACAGAATGCTGCCTTTCAGCCAGAACCACTGATACGAGTGCAGCGCCCAGGTGGCCACGAAGGCCAGGCACGTCGCCACCCCGATCGCAAACACCTCTCCGTGTCGCTTGACGCGAAAGTAGATCGGAAAGAAGAACATCTTCTGGATGAAGTCTTTCCAGTAGATGTTGATCCGCCGCCAGAAGTCCGTGAAGCTCGACGACAGCAGATACTTGTGATGCGTCTCAGGCAGATTGAAGCCGAACAAGTGCAGGATGCCGATAATCAGGTGAAAGTTTCCCGACACTTTCAAATACAACAGAAAGTTCGCCACCAGGCAGCGCGCCAGGTCGCCGGCGTCCGCCACGCGCTCGGGATCCATCACCAGGTTCTGGTACACGAAGCGATAGAGGATCAGTTGGAAAATGCCGCGCAGAATCCAGTCGACGCCCTTCTGATAGATGTCCAGCGCCTCGCGGTTGTAATACGTGCGCGTGAACGTCTTGTAGTCGACGATGGGAAACAGCGGAAAGCAGGCGTTGGGGATCATAAAGAAATAGGCCAAGGCGCGCCACAGCCCCGGCGGCGCAAGGCCCGTCCGCACATCGTGCATGTAGACCATCAGCCGGAACATGAACATCGAGCCCAGGATGGGCCAGAGCCAACTCGTCGCCGGGTCGGTCGAGGTCTGCCGGATCACGGCCATCGCCAGGCCGATGCTCGCGACCAGCCCGACGCGCGCCGCAAACGGAATCGGCACACTGGCGGCCGCGATCAGCAACAGGCCGGCGCTCACCAGGGTCACCGCGTTGACAGCGCCAAACAGCATGCCGATGCCCACCATCGACAGCGCCACGAAAAACGGCAGACGGAAGCGCATCGGCAACAGGTGGTGGACGACGAAGCCGCCCGAAACGAGCGCGAACTGCCAGCGAAACGCCGCGCCGTCGATCTGCCACGTCCGCAGCACCAGCAAGATCAGCGCCAACTGAAATGCCACCGATCCGAAACGCGCAGCAGCGGACCACCACTCTGCCGGAATTGCCAGCACGCCCGACGATCGCGCAACCGCGCCTGGCTCAGGCGCCGGCACGGCCGTCGCACCGCCTTGAGATGCCATGATCCACCGTAACGCTTGCCGCGATCACTCGACGAAACTCGAAATCGAACGTCACGCCGTCGATGCGCCGCTGGAGAATTCAGCCCGCGAACTTCGACAGCGCGAACGCCGACAGCGCAAACGCCGACCATCGATCTCGGGCTGGGCCCCGAATCGCAGTTTCCTGCAGGCCGCGCGATGCACTTGCCGGGAAAATACACGCTATTTCGATTTTCCCGAAAAGTCAAGGAATAATCGAACAGCCCGCACCCCCAGGAACGCCACGTCGAAGAATTTAACAGTAGTGCTCAGGCACGCCACCAGCGCAAGCGGCGGATTGGCAAAGGGGACTCTGAAAACGCCGGGCTAGCCTGTTGAAGAATTCGACAGCCTACTGGACCGCCTGCCAGTTTTGTCGAGGCATCGAGACTTTCGTTGAGGCCACTTCATCGCTGCCAGTGGTAGAGGCGTCGGGCGGCATGCGTGCGTGCGGAATCCACACTCAACCATGTTCGTTCACACCAACTTCAGCAGTTCCACGTACTGATCCGGGCTAACGTCAATGTCGCGCAGGATCGACCGGATGAGAGGTCGCGCAAGGTCGCGTCCGGGGTGATCCGGGACCGTTGTGGTTCTGCCGTCGTCGTGGCGATAGAATACGTGGCTTCCTTTCCGCCGAACCGCCGAAAAACCGAGCTCGCCGAGCACCTTTCCCATGGTGCGGGCATCGATGATCGGCAGCTTGGTCATTCGTTGACCGTGATCTGATGGATTCCAACAAAGGGCTCGACTTCCACGACTTCGCCGCGCTGTCGCCGTTCGTCGAGAATCAACTCCACCACTTCTTTGAGATTCTGCTGCAGCTCGTCCAAGGATGCGCCTTGGCTGTGCCCGCCCGCCAGTCCCGGAATCGTACCTACGTAGAGTCCGGTCCCGGGGTCAAACTCGATGTAGGCCGTGAACGTGTGTGTCATCGAAGTCCCTCGGTTCGCTGGCGTTTCTGGCCGCGACCGCTGGCCACCAGTACAATGGGCTCGCAAACAACATTCTAGCGTTACTTGGTGGGCGTTTCCACGTGCCCATATCTCCGGCGTAGCGAATATCCCGAGTTATCCCGGCGATTTCTGCGATTGTCGGATTCACCCCTGTGGACCCCCACGACCTGCCAGACCGTTCGACGCCTGCAGCCGAAATTCGGAAAAAGCAATGGACGATCGCGAACTACCTTGCTGAAACGAGTTCCACCTTGCATTCCGGAAACAGTGCTTTTGTTCGCGCCAGATCGTCCTCCGTGAATCGGTCTCGCGGCAGCGGGATATAGTTGCTGTACTTTTCTGCTCCAAGTGCGCTCCATATCCACGGGATATCACCGGAACTTCGCACCAACGGATCGTGAAGGAGCACATTGCGTTTGTCGGAGAAGAAGCGTTGTCGCTCACGAACAAAGTGCAACTGATTTCCGACCCAAACCAGCAAGGTCAGCAGCAACAGTACAAGAATCAGCGTCAAGGATTGACGTTGGAATTTTGATATGGCCATGAATTGGGCACATACACGCGGGACAGGTCTAAAACGGCATGTCTGCGGAGTGAACCTCGCTCGCAAGATCCCATCAATACGCGGCGGGTTCGAAACAGCTTCGTCCCGCCCGATCGTGCAACGCCCGCTCCGGGCCAACAAACGCGGTGCACCATTGCCGCGCGCACGATCGCGTCTGCCGCGCGCATTATTGCATCATCCAACTGTCGGTTCCAGCGCGTCGTTTCGGGGCCGCCGGCGTGGGCTTGCCTTTCCCTTGCGACAACGCGCGGTAGGATTGCAACAGACGCTCCGCTGTTGGCTCGAGGACCGTTGCGATGCTCCGCTTTGCCAGACTTGATCGCCAGCGACTGGCTGCCGTGTTCGCCTGGCTGGGGAGGGTTGAGTTGGTGCCGCTCGTGTTGCTGCTGCTGGTGGGCGCGGGATTGTGGGCCTTTGTCGAGTTGGCCGACGAAGTGATCGACGGAGACACCGCGGCCTGGGACCGGGCAATCCTGCTCTCGCTGCGCAATCCCGACGACCCCAGCGATCCGCTGGGCCCGCAGTGGGTCGAAGAGTTGGGGCGCGACGTGACGGCACTCGGCGGCGTGGGCGTGCTGCTGTTCATCACGCTGGCCACGGCCGGCTTTCTGGCGCTCGACGACAAGCGCCACGCGGCACTGTTCGTGCTGGCGGCCGTGCTGGGCGGGTTGCTGGTTTCGTCCGTGTTGAAGCGAAGCTTCGAGCGGCCGCGCCCGGACCTGGTGCCGCACGGCTCGTATGTCTATACGTCGAGCTTTCCCAGCGGGCATTCGACGATGGCCACCGCCACGTACCTGACGCTGGGTGCGCTGTTGGCCCGCGTGAGCCAGCGGCGCGTGCTGAAGATCTACTTCTTGAGCCTGGCGATTTTCCTGTCGCTGGCAGTGGGCATCAGCCGCGTGTACCTGGGCGTACACTGGCCGACCGACGTGTTTGCCGGCTGGGCGTTGGGCGCCAGTTGGGCCCTGCTTTGCTGGACCGTCGCCCTCGTGCTGCAGCGCAAAGGACAAGTCGAATCCGAATCGCCCTGAGACCGGTACCAGAAGGCCGGACCGGAAGCTGGGACATCACTGGACAGTCCCATTTTGCTGCGCGGGCTTCGCAAAATCGTGGCAGTCCCCAGCGGTTTCGAACGTGCTTCTGGCGCTTGAATGGGATTGGGGCCGCGATAGCAGAGTATCCGCTCTCAGATTGATATTGCCCGAATTGATGCGCGCGGCTTGAATGGTCCGCTAGAAGGGCGCAGGCCGAGGTGCTCGCGCTCGGATCGGCCGCAGCCTCCCGCATCTCAAAAGAGAGAACGTGCAATGAGCATTCGATTATCGCGCCTGGCGACGGGCATGTTGATTGTTGCGGCACTTGTGCTGATGCCTGGCCGTTGTTGGGCGATCTATTACGGGCTTGGACCCTCGAAAGACGAGTGGGGGTTGAAGTACGACGTGGAGGTACACGACGCTGGTGGCGACACGCTGACCGTCGTGTTTACCCTCGCCGACGAAGGGAGGCTGAAACCCTGCTATTCGATCGAGCTGGTCGCTTTCAGCAAGCAGGCGGACAATCAGGGTCGCCGCTCTTATGACGCGAAGGCGCCAATCGAGTTGAAACCGACCCAAGATGGCCGGCGCGCGGGGGAGGTGCAGATACGCAAGGAATTTGCAGACCGCGCCAAGATTCGGATCCTCACCCGCATGGTCGACGGCAAGCGACAACCGTCCGGCGGAGCGTACTATGACATTCCGATCGCAAAATACTTGAATAAAGCCCCGGCGGTGGCTTCGCCCCTAGCAGCGCCGTCAGCAGCAAAAGTCACAAAGTAATGAGCGGCGCATGCTCGGCCATTGGCTGGGTAGTGGTCCGCCGCGGTCTTATCAGTCCGTTGAAATAAGCCATCGTGGCTTATTTCAACCTCGCCAAGTGCGGAGCAAAGCTCCTCACGGCTCGCAAAATAACGACTTGCGTCGTCATTTTGAGATCGCATCCGTGCGATCACGCTGCCCGTCGAATACTTCAACGGGCTGTTATGCGATCCTGACGCGCATCGCGCCGCTGATCGGCGGCGCCCAGGCGAGCTGACTTTGTTCGGCCAGCATGGCGTCGATGCGCGTGAGAATCTCGGCGGGATATGCGGTGGTCTTGCGGGCCTGCAAGTCGACCAGGGCGTTGACGCATTCGAAGTGGGCGGCGACCTTGCCGGTCGACTCGTTGATCATGAACATCAGGTAGTGGATCATCTTGGCCGAGCGCGCGACCATCCGCGTGTAGACGCATATCTGGCTTTCCGCCATGACTTCGTTGATGAACCAGGTGTGGTGCTCCAGGTCCATCGTGCCGGTGCCACTTGCGCGGCGGAACTCGCGGGTCAGGCCCAGGTGGTCGTGCAGCGTGTCGCCCGCGTCGTCGAACAACGCGACGTACCAGCGCATGTTCATGTGATTGTTCAAATCCAGATACGCCTCGGGAATCGTGCGGCGCAGGCACACTGGCCGCAATGCGGCAATTTCGTCGACCGAGATATTTGCAGGCTTCATGAAGTTGGTCCTTTTGACGTTTCGAAATTGCCAGCGGCGCTTCGCTATCCTTCGGCCTGGTCGCTCCAGGCCGTCGCGAAACGCCTGGTGACTATTAACCGCGAACCATGCCGCCGAGAACAGGGGGAGGAACTTCGGATTTCCCGGTGAATCCGCGGAACCTGAGTGGCGTCTGCCGCACGGCGCACGCTTGCTGCCGCCGCTGGGCGCTTTTCGTTTCAGGGTGTGCGATAGCCTGGTAGTCCGCCGGGCACCGCTGCGTCAGCGGTGGTCCGGGAGCAGGGGCTTCGTCGGTTCGCAACCGGCCGCGGCGACTATTCGCGTCATGCAATCGCAGTTTCGGTTGTGCGCGCTCTGTACTGCACGACAACCGCGATAAGGGCGAGCGGCAAAAGCACGATCGGCGCCGACGCGATCCATGATCCGTAGTGATCGCCGAACCAGTGGGCCAACTCATAGGCGAACGATGTAAACCCGACCGCACATAACACCGTGCCACCACTTCCGACAACCTTGAAGCCGGCACGCCAGATCAAGCCATAGCCAAGAATGCCGACACCATACGCGGCTAGATACGTAAGCACGACCGGAAGGCTATAAGGGAACTGATAGGGATGCCCCCAGCCGCTCTGGGACACGTACTGAAAGTAGTTCCAACCGAAAGCTCCGTCGTCGAACCCCGACACGATTGTGAACGAGGTCGAGGCAAGCACAAGGAGTACCGCGTGTAAACCGATAAGGCCGATGCGGATAGACATTC
The DNA here is from genome assembly GCA_041750795.1 of Pirellulales bacterium. Classification (GTDB taxonomy): domain Bacteria; phylum Planctomycetota; class Planctomycetia; order Pirellulales; family PALSA-1355; genus JTS-RE94. The sequence continues at coordinate 12,578 of JBGSYQ010000178.1, forward strand.
GATTCTCGGCTCGGGTCGCAGGGCAGGTCTTCAGCACACTCCGCCCTGTAATTCGCCGGCTTCCGACCATTCTTGGCAGACGCACTCCGAGATTTTAACCACTCCAGCGTCCCAACGGCAAACTCAGGACCGGCCTCGGCAGGCTGCAGCGAAGCCCGGCAAGCGCGCAAGCTCGGGGAGCAAGCGTTGGCTTGTAGCTACCGCCTGGCGCTCGCGACACGCCCGTGTCGCGTGTTCGGTTGGTGGTTCAATCCTGCCGCCCTGACTCATTGCGTTTGCTGACGATGGCCTAGTCCCGCACGCCGGCCGCCGTGCGCATCAAACGATACCAGCGCTCGACGAGTGCCTCCCACACGACCCACACGTACTCCTTATCCTCGTGATCGAAGGCCACGGGGGGAAACCAGTCATTCCAGCTGAATGGGCCAGGCGGATGAGAACGAAGGAGACTGATCGCCGATTTGAAGTCGTCGGCTTCGAGAAAAGCCAAGATGTCTGGAAAGAGCTTTACGTCACTGTGGTGATCGAGGCAGAACTTCGCCAAAGCGCGCGTAGTCCTCACTAGATCGTCGTGACTCACATGATTGTAGTATCGCGGCGGCATCTGGATGGGTCGTCCGGCGACAAGTGGCCCTGTAAGAAATCTTGTGTCAGCTAGCAGGAATGGGTAGTTTTTGTCACCCTTTTCTGAATAGGAGACTGACACATGGATGCATCTTTACGAACGCGAGCGGAACAGCTAGCAAGTGAGATTGCGGTGCAGGCCAAGACGGCCGAGGACCT
>JBGSYQ010000179.1:0-17463 GCA_041750795.1 Pirellulales bacterium
GGCCAGCCAGCGCGGCGACTCAGGCAGCCAGAACAACGCCCAAATGCCCAACAACGCCGGCGACGCGCCAATCCACAATGTCCAGCGCCACGAGTCCGGCCCAATGGTGAAGTAATAGGCGATGACGCCCAGCAGCACGAAACCCACGTTGGCCGCCGCACCCATCAATCCGGCCAACAGCGCCTTGGACATGGTCGGCAACGCTTCGACCGACAGCGACACCGCGTTGGGCCAAGCCCCGCCCACGCCCAGGCACGCCACGAACCGCAGCGCCACCAGCACGTACGGATCGTGAACGAAAACGCAGACGGCCGTCACCAGCGAATAACAGAGAATGCTGGCCGCCAGCGAACGCGTGCGCCCTACGCGATCGCCCAGCCAGCCGAACAGCCAGCCGCCGCTGGCTGCCCCCAGCAGAAACGCGCACTGAAACCAGGCAAACCAGTCGCCAATGTCCGCTTCGTCGGCGCTGGGCAGCAAGTCGCGCATTGCCGGCCGGGCCACCAACACGAACAGCGAGATCTGCAAGCCCGCGAACATCCAGCCCGCGAAGGCCGCGGCCAGCACGCAACGCCGCTGGATTGGCGACAGCGTGGCAGCTTCGCCGGGTGAGGATGCATCTGCGGGCATGGTGGGCCGTCGATCGAGTGGCGCGTGTCAGGAATCGCCATTTAAGCGGGCGATTACCTCGGCGTCGAGCGGACCCGAGTCGATCCATCGCACCGCGTCGGCCACTTCCGCCGGCGAACCCAGGCCGACGATGGCGCTGATGACGCCCGGATGCGCGATCGCGAAGCGCACGGCGGCCTCGGCCCGCGTCATGCCCTCAGGCAACATCTTCGCCAGAGCTTCCGCCCGGCGGCAATCGGCCTCATACAGCGGCAATGGAAAGAACGGCGTCTTCAGCGTGTGCGGACTGGCAGGCCGACCGGCCAACGCCCCGCCGGCCAGCACGCGAATGGCAAACGCACCCATGCCGCGCCCGTGGCAAGAGGTCAGCAGATCGCCGTAGTTCGTCTCGGCGAATCCCGCGGGCATCGCCCGGCCGGCGCTCGGGTTGAGCACATTGTAGGGAATCTGGATCGTGGCGAACTGCCCCGAGTCGATCACTTCGCAGAGTGCCGCCGGCTCGCCCAGTCCGGTCAGCCCCAGGTGCTCGACCAGCCCCTCGCGCTTCAGCCGCGACATTTCCTCCAGCAGGCCGCCGGAGCCCAACACGTGCTGGGGCGAAAGCGAGGTTGGCTCGGCGCCGGCCACCGCGGTAATCGAATTGTGAATCTGCAACAGCGTCACGCGCTCGACACGCAGCCGAAGCAGGCTCTGTTCCACGCTTTGCCGCACCGTGCGGCGAATGTCGTCCAACTGCTCCGGCATCACGCGCACCTTGGTCGCCACGTGGACCCGCTCGGCGAGGTTCAGTTCCGCCAGCGTGCGGCCGAGATGCTCTTCGCTTTGCCCCGCGCCGTAAGTGGCGGCCGTATCGAACCAGTTCACACCCGCTTCAACGGCCGCGGCGATCGTCTCGCGCTGCAGCGCCGCGTCATCGCCCGTCAAAAGCTGCGACACGGGCCCCGCGCCGAACGCCAGCCGAGAGACGCGGATGCCGGTCGAACCGAGAGCATGAAAGCGCATGGCGGGCGGGGCCGTGGAGGGCAATCGGAGGAAGCAGCGAAGTGCCCGCAGTATAGCGGCGCCGGCCGCCCCATCCCACCATGTGGTCACCGTTCAGTCCCCGGCTTTGCCGGGGGATTGCGCAACAATCAAACGCTCAGTAAGTGGGCGGCGGTTCGTCCTTCGGCTGTGTACTGGGCGGCCAAAGAATCCAGTCGCCCTTGTTTTCATCCGTCCGCATTTGCGCTAGGCGCTCAGGTGTTAGAGGGGAAATTCTGTGGTACGAGAGGGAACCTTCACACCCGCCGTCATCGATGCGGTCCATCCCCACGGAATAGACCACTGGCTGACCATCCCGCACACGATACCGCAGCGGCTGACCATCCATGCGATCCAGCGGCACGGCAGGTAACATCTCCGGGACAAGTTGGTTCAGACTTTCGGGCCACGTGCCCGAGCGCCTGTGCCACAGGACCAGTCCAATGATCACCTGGGTGGCGTCACGCGACTGAATTTCCAATTCACGTGTCTCGTATAGCCCGTCAACATAGGGACTAAACATCAACACGGGAAGGTACCGCATGTGATCGATTGGCGACTCCCGTAGATTCGCAAGTCGGCTGCCAGCAGCGTCCAATTCTCGCGGATCCCATGTCCACGCTGGTCCCTGGTGCGCACGTGCAGCCTGGTCCAACAGCGACCGGTACATCTCGCGGTTCTCTCGCCTGGAGCCGATAGCGTACGCCACGCCCGGAATCAACAAGTCGGCGGCCAGCGCTGCGTTCGTGTCATCTGGCGCTTGCACTTGCAGGACACCCGTCAACTGCACAATCGCCATCGTCGTTGCCCGAGCGTCGAGCAATCGAACTCCCTCCGGCGTGATCCGGCCGTCCCCGCTTCCGTCCTCGGTATAGGCGCGTTGCAGAAAATCAAGAAACTCCAGATCCGCTGTTCCTGAATCAAACGGGGATAATGCGATGTCGTATGCGGCGATCGCGTGCGCAAGGTCCCGCAATTGTGACTCCGTAAACAAATCGGGGTACTGTGCGAGAATGCCGGTGGTGATGGAAAGAACCGAGCGAAATATTTGACTGGAATTGAACTGCTCGACGAGCATTGCTCGCGGTTGCTGGAGTTGCCGGGCCAGGGAAATGGTCGCCGCGATATCTTCCCAGGCGCGATCTGCTTGTCCCTCGACAGCCGCCACGCGGGCGTCGGCCAGAAGGAATCGGTGTAGCGTCTCAAGTCGCCAACCATAGTCGATACCCAACAAGCTAATCCAATCGGATGCCTGGGCCGCTTCATTCAAATAGGCACCGAGGCGTGGTTTCCTGGCGGCAACGCGGGCCAATTCAATCGACGGCTGATTGAGTTCGATATGCGACACAAAGTCATCCCAATCCGCGTCCCCTGGGCAAACATGCTGCCACGAGTACATGACTCCTGGAACGCCCACCATCTTGGCGATTGCCTCGTGATAGATTGGCCAGGCACGATCCGCCTCGTCTACTCGACGCGCCGCGTTCACCTCCTGCCAATAGTTTTGCGCAACGACTGGACGGCCGCTATAGAAGCGCACCGACCATAGTGCGTATGCCAGTATGCTGGCCACGAGAATGCCTTGCATGGTTCGCCAGCCGAGGCGCGACGCTTGCCACCACAGCGGGCGGCTGCGCAACTTGGCCTTGCGGATCAGCCGCGCAGCGGCACGCTCGTTCCCAAAATCCTCAGCCAGTTGCTCGGCCGTACGGCCGGCCGACACGCCCTCCAGGAAGTGGCTGACCAGCTCGCGAGCCACGTCCACTTGTTCCTGGCGCCATAGCCTGGTCTTCCGCACGACGCGCCAAATGATCGCGTCGAGCGGTGCGGGCAGCATGGCCGCAGCAATTTCGCGACGAGCGTCGAGCCGCGCCGACAGGCTGCCCTGCACCATGTCGCGCAATGGTGTGAAATAGACCCGCACCAGCCAATTGGTACTGGGCACCACCGCCGCCTGGCCTGTTTTGCTTTCCATCGCCGTACCGTTTCAAGAATTGCGATTAGCCCGCGGCGCCGCCCAACTTCGGTTCGATCACACCCAGCGATTGCATGGCCGCGGTTACGGCGCGCCACTGCTTCACGTCGTGGGCCAGCCGCTTCTTGCCCTTGGCGGTGAGCGAGTAATACTTGCGCGGCCGCGGCGCACCGTCCTCGCGCCACTCGGCCCGCACCAGCCCTTGCGCCTCCAGGTTGTAGAGCAACGGATAGAGCGTGCTCTGCCCCATGTCGAGCACGCCGTCGGACCGTTCGGCCAGGGCCTCGACCAGCTCATAGCCGTACCGGGCCCCGCTTTCCAGCAGCTTCAGCACGGCCACCGGCCCGGCCCCGCGCATCAATTCGCGTTCCACTCGCACGGCACCAACCCTCGCAAAAAGCGGACTATCGTCGGACAAATGCGTTGCATACTATGCGTACCATAGCATAGGGGCCACGCGCCGTCAATAGGTGTGGTCGAAAACAGGTTCCTACAGCGCCAGCCCGCGATCGATGATCCGCTCGAACTCGAGCCCCGCGGGCAGCGTGCCGAAGGCCAGGCCGCGGTCGCCCGCCAATCGCGATGCGCAAAACGCGTCGACCATCGACTGCGGCGAATAGCGCACCACCAGCGAGCCTTGCAAGGCCAGTGCCAGCCGTTCGACCAGCCGCCGCGCTTGCGGCACGTTGCCGGCCAGCGACTGCCAATCGGCGCGCACCGCCGCGGCATATTCGTCGAAGCGGCCGTCGTTGCCCCGTGCCAGGTCGATCTCGTCCAACAGCGCGTCGATGGTGCCGGTCTCGTGACTGATGGCGCGCAGCACGTCGAGTACGATGACGTTGCCCGAGCCCTCCCAGATCGAGTTGAGCGGCGACTCGCGATAGAGCCGCGGCAGCGAGGAATCCTCGACGTAGCCGTTGCCGCCCAGGCATTCGAGCAATTCGCCGACCGCCTGCGGCGTGCGCTTGCACACCCAGTACTTCGCCACCGCCGTGGCGATGCGGCGGAAGCGCGCCTCCGACTCGTCTTGCCGATCGTATGCACGGGCCAGCCGCATTGCCAGCAGCGTGGCCGCTTCCGACTCGACGCACAAGTCGGCCAGCACGTTTTGCATCAATGGCTGTTCGACCAGCAATTTGCCGAACGCCGCGCGAAGTCGCGTGTGATGAATGGCCTGCACGAGCGCCGCCCGCAGGATGCCGGACGAGCCGAGCGTGCAATCGAGCCGCGTGTGATTGACCATCTCGACAATGGTCCGCACGCCGCGTCCTTCCTCGCCGATGAGCAAGGCGTGCGCATCTTCGAACTCGATTTCGCTCGAGGCGTTCGAACGGTTGCCGAGCTTGTTCTTGAGCCGTTGCAAGTTCAAGTGGTTGAGCCGATCGTCGGGCGTCCAGCGCGGCAGCAGAAAGCACGACAATCCGCCGGGCGCTTGCGCCAGAACGAGAAACGCGTCGCACATCGGCGCCGAGCAGAACCACTTGTGCCCGGTCAGGCGATACTCGCGCCCCGGCCCGCCCTTGCCGGCCGGTTCGGCGCGCGACGTATTGGCGCGAACGTCGGAGCCGCCCTGCTTCTCGGTCATGGCCATGCCGATCAAGACGCCGGTCTTCTGGTCGGGCGGCAGCAAGCGCCGATCGTAGGTCGTGCTGGCGATGCGCGGGGCCCAGACCTTGGCCACGTCGGGCTGTTGCCGCAGGGCCGGCACGGATGCATAGGTCATCGAAATCGGACAGCCGTGTCCTTGTTCGTTTTGCGACGCCAGAAAAAAGATGGCCGCCCGCGCCACGTGCGCGCCCGCTTGCGGCTCGCTCCAGGGCAGATTGTGCAGAGAGTGCGCCACCGACAAGTTCATCAGCTCGTGGTACGCCGGATGAAACTGCACGCTGTCGATGCGCTGTCCGCGCGCATCGTGCGTCTGCAGCACGGGTGGATTGGCGTTGGCCGCGAAAGCCCACTCGATGGCTTGCTCGCCGCCGAGGATCTCGCCCAGCTTATGCGCCCGCTCGCGGGCCCAGGCGGCGCCTTCGCGCTCGAGCGCTTCGCCCAGCGCGGGGTCGCAAGTAAACAGGTTATAGTCCACCAGCGGCGGCGCCTGGTTCGTCACTTCATGAGTAGGCATGGCCAGCATCTCGCCTTCGAAATCGAGGGAATCGCATCGCGCGGAGCAGGCGCCAGCATCAACCGCAACGCGCGCCGTCGTCATACCACACACAACGGCCAGCAGCAAGCGAACCGCGTGCGGCGGCAGAGGTGGGAGGTGAATCGAACCCCTGGCAGAGACAGTAACTGACGACCAACGACGGCTACCGCTTCTCTTCGCTCACCACCTGGCCTTCGATCACCGTGCCGAGGCAGTGCGTGGTGTACTCGAACGGATCGCCGTCGTAGAGCGCCAAGTCGCCGTCTTTGCCGACTTCCAGCGAGCCCACGCGGTCGGCAACGCCGAGGATCCTGGCGGCATCGATCGTGATCGTGCGCAGGGCCTGCTCGAACGACAGGCCGTTGGCCGCGGCCACGCCCGCCTCGAACAGCACCACGCGCGTTTTGGGCACGTACGACTCGTAACCGCTTTGCAGCGCCACGGGTATCCCGGCGGCCACCAGCTTGCCGGCCGTCTCCATGCTCAGGTTTTCGTGATCGGCAAATGCCCGTTGCATCGTGGCATGCACGATCACCGGCACACCGGCCGCCTTGATCTCGTCGATCAGCAAATACGCCTCGTCGGCGCCGTCGAGCCAGATCTTGATGTCGAACTCATCGGCCAGCCGCAGCGCGTTGGCGATGTCTTGTGAGCGCGACGCCGTGATCAACAGCGGCAACTCGCCGCCGAGCACTTTGCCGAGCGTCTCCAGCCGCAAGTCGCGCGGCGGGGGTTCACCCTTCTCGCCAACGTCGGTGGCGCGCTGGTGCTTGTCGAGGTACTCGCGCGCCTTGATCAACTCCGCCCGCAGCATGGCGATGGCTTTGCCACGCGTGCCGGGGGATTTGGCGTCGGATTTCTGTCCGGCCGGCCCCAATGTCGCCGCCACGGCCCGTGCCTCCACCATCACCGCGTCGGTCACCGTTCGTCCCGAGGTTTTGGCCACCAGCGTCTGGCCCGAAATCAATTCTCCCGGCGCGTGTCCCGCGTGTATCGTGGTGACCCCAAAACTGCGCACCCAGGCGATCAAGTCTTCTTGTGCGTTGAAGCTGTCGATCGCGCGCAACTCGGGCTGCAAGGGCGCGCTGCGTTCGAGCTGGTCCTGGTCGTGCGGCTGGTTCAAGATGCCCGCGAACCCGACCGTGCTGTGCGCGTCGATCAAACCGGGCGTGACCACGGGCGCCTCCAGCACGCGAAAGTCCTGCGGCACGGCAATCTGATCGGCCACGCCAATGGCCGAGATCTTGCCGTCCTGAATCACCACCACGCCGTTTTCGATCGGCGGGCCGGCCATCGTATAGATTTTCGCGCCGCGCACGGCCACCTGCGCCGAGGCAACGGAGCAAGGCAAGACGAGCAGCGCCAGCACTAAGGACCGCAACGGTTTCATTGCTCACCTCCCGCCACGGCGTCGTCCATGCAGCACAGATACGGAGCGTAGGGTGTGCCGGCGCCGAACCCGCCCACCGCATACAGCCGATCGCTTTCGACGCTGCGGTCGAACACCATGCGGCCATCGACATAGGTCTCAAGCGTTTTGCAATAGACGCTCAGCGGGTCGCCTTCCAGAATGGCAAAGTCGGCGTCCTTGCCCACCTTGAGCGAGCCGATGCGATCTTGCAGTCCGAGCATTTCCGCGCCGGAGAGCGTCAGCGCACGTAGCGCGGCTGGTCGCGACATGCCGGCCCGCACGGCCAACGCGGCGCTGCGGCGGAAGACGCGCGAGTCGGTGATGTAGTCGTCGGTGTGAAATGCCACGTTGACGCCGGCTTGTTCCAGGATACCGCCCGTTTCGAAGCGGCAATCGCGGGCTTCCAGCTTGCCGCCGGGCGAATCGATGACGATCACCGAGCAGGGTGCCTTGGCCGCGGCAATCTCGGCCGCCACTTTCCAGCCGTCGCTCACGTGGTGCAGCACCACCGGAAAGCCAAACTCCTGCGACAGCCGCAGCACGGTCATGATGTCGTCGTGGCGGTGCGTGTGGTGGTGTACGATCCGCTTGCCTTGCATGGCTTCGACCAGGGACTCCAGGTGCAAATCGCGCGGCGGAAGCTTCGCGGGGTCGCCTTCTGCCCGAGCGATCTTCGATTGATACTCGCGTGCCTTGATGTACTGCTCGCGCACCAGGAATGCACTCTTGCCGCGCGTGCCGGGAAACGGCGGATCGCGCATCGAATTGGTGCCGTTGGCCATCTTCAATCCGCCCAGCGGCTTGCCCTCGCCATCGCGAATGTAGAAGTCGTCGATCTTGCGCGGCTCGGGATCTTCCAGGCGGAGCTTGACATAGATCGTCTGCCCGCTGATGAGATGGCCGCTGCCGGGCATGATGTTGAGCGTGGTGAGGCCGCCGGCCACGGCGCGCTTGAAGCCGGCGTCGTGCACGTCGATGGCGTCGAGAATGCGCACGCCGGGCTGAATCGGTGCGCTGCCGTCGGCCGCACCCGAGCCGGCGCGCATGCCGCCGACATGGCTGTGCGTGCAGATCAGGCCGGGCATGATCACCTTGCCCGCGGCGTCGATCTTCTCGGCCCCCTCGGGAATCGTCACCTCGGCGTCCGGTCCCACGGCCACGATCTTGCCGGCTTCGATCACCAGCGTGCCGCCGTCGATCTCGTCGCCCTCGACGGGAATGATCTTAGCGCCGACAAAGGCCTTCGCCCGCTCCTGGGCCGCAACGGGCGTTGAGGCGACAAAACCATAGAGACAACAAATAGCGACCACAGGCCAACCAGGTGCGCGCATTCGTGAAACTCCCGGGTGCAAGTCGAATTCCGCCATCGCGGCGCAATAGGTCCAAGCCGGCCAACTGCCGTCCGCTCTATGATAGTTGGGCCCATAGCGAGTCGCCAGCGACTTGAAAAATGGTGGCTTCGTGGGTATCGATGACCGGGACGAAACCTCGCCGTTTCGTGACCCGGTTCGTTTCCTGTATATCGGACGCTATACTGATTATGGCCAGCGAAGTACGATTCAGCGTCGTGCGGAAGCAATTGGAGAAGGCCGGTTACCGGCTGGCACGCGTATCCGGTTCGCATCACATTTTCGAGAAGCCTGGCCGGACGCTGCTGTCGATTCCGGTTCACTGCGCAAAGGTAAAGCCCTACTATGTCCGACAAGTCAAGCGGATCATCGAAGAAGAGTCCGAAGCGGAAGGCGACAGTGCGTGATCAAGGCGCAGCGATCGCGCGACCATTCGCTGCCGCCGTCGCGAAGCAGGCGGCGGGCGTCGCGGCCCATTATCAGGTCGTGTTGGAAGAATCGGACGGTCGGTGGTATGGGCGGGGGCTGGAACTTCCACATGTCTTTGCCGACGGAGCCACGCCCGACGCGTGCGTGACCGCCACCCAGCAGGCGATGGCTGCGGCGGTGGCCTATCTGCTCGAACAGGGCCAAGCCCCGCCGCCGCCGGCACGTGCCGCGCGGCGGACGGAGCAAGTCAACGTTCGGCTCACCGCGGAAGAAAAGTCGATCATCGAGGTCGCGGCCCGCAGCAAGGGGTTTAGCGGCCTGTCCGACTATCTTCGCGCCGCCGCGCTGGAGGCGACGAAGAAGCGCGCCCCGGCCAGAGGCAGGAGTCGCCGTGCGTCGTAGCGCGGCAACCGATATAGACGCCGCAGTCGCGCCCGACGAGAATTTGAATTCCGTATTGCAGCGTTGACCGTACCCTGGATTGCATGCTCGTGGCCGCCACTCTCCCCACGCGACTCTGGCATCTGTTCATTACGCCGTATGCGCCGCAGCCGGACGCGCGGGCGTTTGTCGAGCAGGTGCAGTCGCAGGAAGACGCGCGGGCCAAAGTTTCCGTGGCCGTGCTCGACGCGCACCAGAGCGACCGGCTTTTCGGCGTGCCGCTGACGCGGCGCGGCATCCAGGCCGTTTATCTGAGAATCGAGAACCGCTCGCCGGGCATGCTGCGGCTGCAACTGGTGAAGATCGACCCCAACTACTTCACGCCGCTGGAGGCTGCCGCGGCTAACCATTTCTCCATCGCGCGGCGGCTGACCGCGTTCGGGCTGGTCGGCTGGCTGTTTTTCTTGCCGCTGTTGCTGCTGGTGCCGCTAAAGTTGATTACGGCCTATCGCGCCAATCGCCGCATGGATGACTTCTTTCGCGCGCAAGGCTTCCGGCTGCGACCCATCGCACCGGGCGAATCGCGCGAAGGCTTGGTATTCACCGCGCTCGATGCCGGCACGAAAGTCGTCCACGTGCTGCTGGAGACGACGCGCGACACGCTCGATCGCGGCGCCGGCGCGGCTCCCAGCGCGCCGATGGCGGTCGAGTTCACGTTCTCGATCGCGGTGCACGGCATCACGGCCGATTATCTGCGGCGCGATTTTTCCGCGCTGGAAGCGCAAGATCTGGTTGAATGCGACGTGCCGACGCTGGTGGACCACTTGACGAAGATGCCCGCCGCTACGGCCAACAGCGCCAACAACCGGCACGGCGACCCGGTCAACCTGGTGGTCATCGGCCCGTTCGAGACCATCCTGGCGGCCTTTGCGGCACGCTGGGACGAAAGCGAATCGATCACGCTGGCCACGTGCTGGAAGACGCTGAAGGCCTTCTTGCTGGGCACGCACTACCGCTATTCGCCGGTCAGCGCGTTGTATCTCTTCGGGCGGAGCCAGGACGTGGCGCTGCAGCGCACGCGGCGCTCGATCAACGATCGGCTGCACCTGCGGCTGTGGCTCACGCCCCTGCGGTTCCAGAATCAGCCGGTGTGGGTCGGCCAGGTCAGCCGCGACATCGGCGTGCGCTTCACCTTCAAAACCTGGAACCTCACGACGCACCGCATCGATCCCGACGTCGACGAATCGCGCGATTACGTGGTAGAGGACCTGATGCAAGCCCAGCACGTGGACGCCACGGGCTATGTGTCCGGAGTGGGCGCGTGCGACGCCGACGCGCCGCGCCGCAATCTGACCGGCGATGCGTATTTCACCGACGGCCTGCGCGCCGCGATCATGCTGTCCGGTGCGCGTACCCAGCCGCGCTTCGTGGCCTGGTCGCAAACCGAAACGGGCGTGGGAGTCGCGCCCGCTTAGGAACGACTCAAAAGCAACTTCCGGAAACGCTCACAGGTGCCACTGGTGGCGGCAGCCACCAGTGTCTTCGGGCCCCGTTGCCTGAAAGGCCCGTTGTTGAATTGCACTGGTGGCGTGCGCCACCAGTGGCACACGAACAAGCACCGAAGTTATTTTCGAGTCATTCCTTAGTCGCTGCTGGTCGCAACGTGCCACGCGCTACGACGGGCCGCCCGGCCGCGCATCCGGATTCTCGAACGGCCCGGTGGTCGGCAGGAATTGCGGCGCGTTGACCCCCATCGACACATAGATGCTCATCAATGATTCGACCGAGATATCGGCCGGCCGCACCGATTCGGTGGGCACGAACAACAGGCCTCCGCTCATCGGAATCGGCACGCTCGGCACGATCACCAGCAGGTAATCGCGATCGTCCACGCGAAACACCTCGGGCGACACCAACAGCGCCAGCATGCCGCAGCCATATTGCTGGCCGAAGTTGCAAAACACCGGCCGCATGCCGCGCAACTGCGCATCGCCGGTGCGGTCGAGCATCGCCACGAGTTGCTTGCTCGTGCCATAGATCGCGCCGACCATGGGCACGCGGTTCAACAGGGCGTCAAAGGTCCGCTGCACCAAGCCCCGCGCGCCGGCCTCGACGATCAGGCCCACCACCATGATCACCAGCAGCACCAGCGACCAGCCGATGACGTAGGCCATCGTGGTGTCGGACGAGAAATTGAAGCCCACCGCCCCCAGCAACCGGCCCAACGGAGCGGCCGGCCCGACAAACTGCTGCAGGAAACGGGCGACCCAAATCACCACCGCCACGGTGACCACCACCGGCAAAATGGCGAACACGCCGGCGATGAAGTAACGCAATACCCGCGTGACCAGCCAATTGTACACGAACCGCATCGGCGAACCTCCTCCTGCTACTCCGCCCGCCACGGAATTTGACCTGCAAACGCCCGCTCCCTGCATTGTACGTTATGCGCGGTGCGCCGCGAACGGCCGGCGCAGCGCAGCCGAATTCGCCAGAATACGCCACAGGAACGGATGCAGTCGCCCCAGGGCGCGGCCCGCGAACTCCGCCAGGTTGGCGCGTTTGCCGAGCCCAACGACTAACGGTATCCGCGCGCCGCAGACAGGCACTGCTGCCGCCAGTGAGCATCGGCCTCGGCCACCAGCTCGCGCATCCGCCACACCACGGCCCGGCCGGTGGCCGTGAGCCGTGCGTGCTGGGCGATCAGCTCGAACGATTCTTCGATCTCCGAGCGCAGATCCTCGCCCACCGCCACCGCGTCGTCGCGCACTTGCCACGGCAGGCCGGCAAAACGCCGCTGGTGAAACAGCATCAGCAGCCACCACTCGAACAAGTGGACGTAAGGAATCTGAAACAGCGTGCGCACGCGCAACTGCCGGTCGTAGCGCGGGATGACCGGAGTGATCTCGACGGGGTTTTCCAGGAATCGCCAGCCGTGCGTAAACGCGACGTCGTCGATCAGATAGTTGAGCGTGTGGCCCAACTCGTGCCCCAGCCACATGAAGCAAAAAGGGCTCACTTGCGGCTCGTCGCGCGGTGTGTACTCGACGTTGAAGCCGATGACGCCCGGCGAGGTGGGTACCGAAAACGAAGCGATTTGCCCCGAGCCATACGGCGGCAACTCGAACCCGTGCACCGTGCGGATGCACTGGCAAAGCTGCTCGTGGATGCCGGGTGCATTGTGCTCGATGGCCGACAACAGCGCCGCCACGATGCCGCCGGTCAGTTCGGCACGGTCGGTCGGTCCATCGCCGGAAATCGGCTCGTAACGAATGTGGGTTTCGCCCAACCGGGACGTACGCTCGAAGCGCACGCGCAGCGACTCGGCGCCGAATTCAACGCCCGCGGGCAAGCGTGCCAACGGGCGGTTGTCGGCAAACATCGCATCGAAGACCGGCCGCGGCATGCTCACCAGCGACTGCCCGTCGCTTCCCGGCAACGACCACTTCGCCCGGCGTTCGTCCAGTTGCAGCACGATCGGCTGGTGAGCCAGCAATTCGCGGGCCGGGCCGCGCTCGTCCACGATGACCAGCACCCAGTCGCACAGTGGAATGTGAACTCGGCCGTAGCCGTCGGTGGCCAACTCGATTTGCCCGCTCCAATCGCGCCGGCGCAACAGCACCGCGGCCACCACGTTGCCCAACCGACCGCATCCGAGCGCGGATTGACGATTGGCGGGGACGTCGTTGCAGCCGGGCGCGACGGCCGCGTCCCACTCGGCCAGTTCGCGCGACCAGGGCGCCAACGCGTGCAGTGCCTCGACCAATTGCGGGGCGTCGAGCACCAGGCGTTTTTCGGTCGCCGAAGCCGGACCCCGCAGATACTCGCCCAACGAATCGCGCAGGCGATCGATCTGCGCCTGTTGCCCCTGGCGCGCGCAGCCCAACAGCCGCGCATGCGATCCGGCAGCCTGAGCCAACAGATGCCGCGTGGGGGCGCCACCCGCGCCGGGCGGAGCAAACAACTGGCGCGCAAGTGCATAAGCAGCCATCGTCGTACCCCCGCGTCTCACTCTCTGTTCGCAAGAAAGAGAAACACACGAGGTAACGTAAGAACGACACCACCGTCGCAGCCTGCTAGTGGCCGCGCCGGCCTGCCTCATCGCTGCCCGACGCCAGATGGCGTGCCGCGATCCCATCGATTCGCAGCACGCTCCACGCACCGAGGCGCCCCGGAACGGGCGCCCCCTCTCACTCCGCCGATCGCGAGACGTAAGATGCCGCGGACGGTCGACTTGAATGCGTCCCCCGCCACGGTACTGAAGGCCAGTCTAGTCGGCTGCGCCAGCGAAATCCAGCACAGGACGGGTGGGGACGGCTATTTTCCCGCTACAGCGTTGTCGTGGCGAGCAGTGGTCTGGCGCGGGATCGCACATGGGTCTTCTGCCGCATTTCGTCCCGTTGCCAACCGCGACTCCAATTCTTCGATCGCAAGCTCTAGTCCTGGAAACTGGAACTCGAACCCCGCCGCAAGGAGCCGCGCCGGCACCACGCGACGACTTTTGATGACCAGTTCGCTCTCGCTTCGCAGCAAGAACGTGCCGATCTCCAACATCCAACGGTTGGCCGGCAATCCCACGGGCATACGGCAGACGCGGCGCAGTGTGCGCATCATTTCGCGATTGGTTAGCGGATTGGGCGATGCCAGATTGACGACTCCTGAAGTGTCGTCATGCTCGATCAACCATTGCACGGCTCGACAATAGTCGGTTTCGTGCAACCAAGAAACATACTGTCGGCCTCCGGCCATGGCCCCGCCAAGCCCCAGCCTGGCCAGCCGCCGCAATACGCGATACACGGTTCCCTCGTGCGTGCCGAAGACCATCGCAGTCCGCATCGCCATCTTGCGGGTCCGCGGCGAGGCGGCCTCATCGAATGCTCGCTCCCAAGCCTGCGCGACTTTGACCGAGAACTGGTCCTTGGCCTCCGGCGTCTCCTCGATCACGCCAGTCCGCTCATTCATTGCGCGATCGTAACTGTGCTTGTAAATCGTCGCGGTGCTCGAATTGAGCCAAACCCTCGGCGGTTTTGCACACTGTGCCACCGCCTCGCCCAGAACGCGAGTCGAGTCGATTCTCGAGTGAAGTATCGCCCGGCGATTCCGTGCGTGATACCGGCAGTTGACCGACCGGCCCGCCAGGTTTACCAGCGCGCCGGCGCCATCCAACTCCTTCGCCCATTCGGCGAGCGACCGACCATCCCAAATCGCTCGACGTGCCGGTGACACCGTTGAGTTGCGATCGCGCGTCAGGCTGACGACGTCCCACCCCAGTTGGTCAAACCAGCGAGCAGTCAACTGACCCAAAAAACCGGAACCGCCGGCGATGACAATTCTGCTGCCGCCCATGCTGCTTCCCCCCTGACTTGAGGTTCCCACTCAGGGGACCAACCGTGCGTTGTGGATTTGATTAACGGATCGAATTCCCGCCGGTTTTGCGGCCTAGACTTGCCATGGAGTCTGCGGCTGCCGCGTGGCGGACGCGATGGGCTCGGGACGCATGCAGATGCGTATCATTCACGACCATTCTGAGGAATGCGGCAAATGACCACTGCCACCGCCCAAGACAGCCGCGAGAGCCTGTTGTCCTCGCTGCTTTCCGAGGACACGTTTCGACCGGCCGAACCCCATTCGCTGGAAGAAGCCGGCCTGCCCGCCTCGTTGATCGAATCGCTCGTTTGCAAGCATCTGAGCGTCGTGGGCGTGGCCACCGGCCGCGCCATCGCCAACCACTTGTGCTTGCCGTTCGGCCTGTTGGAAAACGTGTATCACGATCTGCGCACGCGGCAGATCATGATGCACACCGGCTCCGCCCCCTTGAGCGACTATAGCTACGGCCTGACCGAGCAAGGGCGCAATCGCGCGCAGACCTACCTGGAAACCTGCGGCTATATCGGCCCGGCGCCAGTGCCGCTGCCCGACTATGTGACGTCGGTCGAGGCCCAGACCATCCGCGCCGAAGCTCCCAAGCGCTCGCAGCTCACCGAAGCCTTTTCCGACATCTCGATCAACAGCGACCTGTTCGAGAGCCTGGGCCCCGCCATCAACTCCGGGGCGGGGCTGTTCCTGTATGGCTCGCCCGGAAACGGCAAATCGACCCTGGCCCGCCGCATCACCATGTGCTTTGGCCAGCACATCTGGATTCCGCACACGCTGATCGAAGACGGCCAACTCATCAAGCTGTTCGACGGAGCGTATCACGAGACCATCGAATCGACCGCCGACAGCATCATGCGCACCGCCAGCTTCGACCGCCGCTGGGTCAAGATCCGCCGTCCCACGGTCGTGGTGGGTGGCGAGCTGACGATGGACAACCTCGAAATCCGGCATGACCCGCGTGCCAACGTCAGCGAAGCTCCCTTGCAAATGAAGAGCAACTGCGGCTGCCTGCTGGTGGACGATTTCGGCCGCCAGCGCATCGAGCCGGCCGAATTGCTCAACCGCTGGATCGTGCCGCTGGAAAACCGGTTGGACTACCTGACGTTGTCGACCGGCAAGAAGTTCCAGGTGCCCTTCGAGCAGTTGATCATCTTCTCGACGAACCTGGAGCCCAGCGACCTGGTCGACGAGGCCTTTCTGCGGCGAATTCCCTACAAAATCGAGATCGGCGATCCCGACGATACCGAGTTTCATCATCTGTTCAAGCTGTACGCCAAGTCCTTTGGCTGCGAGTATCGCGAAGAGGCCGTCGAGACGTTGCTCGATCGACACTACCGAGGCTGCAACCGGCCGCTGCGACGCTGCCACCCGCGCGACCTGCTGAGCCAGGTTCGCAACTACTGCGCCTATAACGACGTGCCGCTGGAGATGCGGCCCGACTATTTCGATCGCGTGGCCGGCAGCTACTTCACGGTGCTGGCCACCAAGCGGTAATCACCAGAGGCAGTTTCACCACCGCCTCTCGCATCGCGACCGCGACGGGGCGGTCGGTAAGACGCCCGATGCCCGCCGGGCGACAGGATATCAGTCTTCCTGCCCCACTTCGTCCAGTGCCAGATCGGGCACGAGCAGGTAGGCCGTCGTCTCGTCGTAGGGTTCCTCGTTCGCCGGGTTGCTGCTGCTGGCCGACTGCGACAGCGCAACCAGGCTGTCGCAACTGACCAATCCCAGCGGCCGGCCGTCTTCGGCCACCACGGCCCAGGCCAGCGGGTCCTTGTTGAAAAAGTCGATCAAGGCGGCCACGTCGTCCGTCGGGCGAAAACGGCGCACGTCGGCGCTCATCACCGACGAGACGCGTTGATCCGGTCCTCGCCGCGGCGAGTTGGCGAGCAGATCCTGTTTGCAGATTCCCGTCAGTTGCCCACCGCCGTCGACCACGGGCAGCGCCTCCAGCCGAGTCTGGCGCAGCAACTCGCCGGCATAGATCGACGAATCGTCGGCTTGCAGGAACACTGGGCAAGGGGTCATCACGTGTCGGGCCGTCGTTCGTTCGAGCACCTTGCTCTGCACGCTGATCATGCTCGTCTCGCCGGCAACTTCGTCCCAGCGCATCACGCAGTTGCGTCCCGACGACTTGGCGAGATCGAGCGCGGCGATCGCCTGTTCCAACATTTGATCGGCGCTGCCGGCCGATTTGCTGCCGGCCACTCCCAAGCTGACCGTCAGCCGGCGTTCGGTTTCGCCGTGGGTGCGAAACGGGTGCTCAGCCAGTTCTTGGCGCACCTTCTCGGCCCACTCGGCGGCGGCTTCGCTCGTTGCTGCGGGCATCATCACACCAAAGCGGTCGCCTCCCAGGCAGGCGAGCACGCCCGCCTTGCCTCGCAAGCGGTTCAGTTCCTGGGCCACAGCGGCCAACAGCCTGGCGACGCTCGCCTCGCCCTCCGCCTGTCGCACGCAGCGCGTCAAATCGAGATCGATGACGACGCACGCCAGGTCTTCGGACTTTTTGCCGGCGGCCGCCCAGTGCTGGCGCAATTGACCGGCAAAGGCCGATTGGCTCCACAAGCCGGTAACCGGATCGAACGCCTCTTGGCGGCTCACGCGCCGGTCGTGCTCCAGCACGCGCGCAGCCACCCGCAGGCGCGCCAACAGCTCGCCATAACACACGGGCAACAGCAGGACGTCGTCGATCCCGGCTTCCAGTGCCGCGCGGGCCTGCGCTTCGTCGGCTGTGGACACAAGCAACAGC
>JBGSYQ010000180.1:0-8132 GCA_041750795.1 Pirellulales bacterium
CCGGCGTGCAAGGCGGCGCCGTGGGCCACGGCCTCGTCGACGGAAACCGACGCGTCCGGATCCTTGCCCGCCAGCCGGCGCAGCATCTCGGCCACCATGGGCATGCGCGTCGAGCCGCCCACCATCAGCACCTGGTCGATCTCTTTCCAGCTCAAACCGGCCGCTTGCAGCGTCTGCCTGGTGGTGAATTCCGTGCGGCTGAGCAGATCGCGGGTCAGCTCTTCGAACTGTTCGCGGGTAACTTCCACGCGCACCGCGTGGCTGCGATAGTCGCAACTGATCGAGGTCTTGGTGCGTGCCGAAAGCGTGCGCTTGGCGTCCTCGCACTCGCGCCACAAACGCCCGGCCGCATTGGGGTCTTCGCGCGGGTCGAGTTCGCAGGTTTTCATGAACTCTTCGGCCACGAACTTGACCAGCCGGGCGTCCCAGTCCTGGCCGCCCAGTTGCACGTCGCCGTCGGTGGCCAGGGCCACGAAGTCGTTGCCGGTGATTTCCATCACGGTGACGTCGAAGGTGCCGCCCCCCAGGTCGTACACCAGCAACTTGCGCGGCGCGTCGGATTCGCCCTTCTTGTTCAGAAAGCCCTTGAGAAAGCCGTGGGCGATGGCGGCGGCCGTGGGCTCGTTGATGATGTCGAGCACATCGAAGCCGGCGATGTAACCGGCGTCTTGCGTGGCCTTGCGGCGCACTTCGTCGAAGTAGGCCGGCACGGTGATGACCACTTTGCTGAAATCGCCGATCTGCCGCGCCGCATCGCGGCGCAGCTTGTTGAGCACCAGGGCTTGCAGCGCCTCGGGCGGATAAAGCGCGCCTTGCAGCGGCTTGTGAAACGTGCGATCGCCCAGCTCGCGCTTGGCGCATTGAGCCACGTGCTCCGCCTCGGTCGACAATGCCTTGACCGCCTCCTTGCCGACGATCGGCGTGTTGCCCTCGAACAGCACCACGCTGGGCGTGACCAAATCGCCCTCGGCGTTGACCAGCGTCACCGGCCGGCCCGTATCGTCGAGATACGCCGCGGCCGAGTAGGTCGTGCCCAGGTCGATTCCAACCGCCGGTGTGTTGTCGCCAGGCATAACCATCAGCAAACGGGGGTTGAGCGGACGAGAGGAACCCGATCGCGCGGCAGGCGGAGGCCTAACGCGGGCCAGGCGGCCACACTTCGTTTTGAGGGCTGTCGACGCGCAGGCCCGGCAGCCGCAAGTGCAACACGTTCCACTCGGGTCGGAGCATCATCAATATATAGTACCCGATGGCCAGCCCCAGCGCGGCAAACACCACGTGCCCGGCTAGCATTATCAGGATTTTACGCGAGGCGGAACCGTTATTCCGCAGCCGCGAGCCGGCGCCCGCGGCCGAGCCCACGTCCAGCTCGAAGTCGAGCGACTCGGATGCCACCGCCGCCCCAGCCCGAGGAAGCGGCCCAACCGGGGCCGTTGGTATTGGCGGCGGCGAGGCTTCGGGAGGACGGCGCGCGGCATGCTGCGCCAACTGGCGGTGGATCGACTTCAAACCGGGATTGGCCTGCAACTGCAACTTCCACGCGGCGACCTCGGCCTCGGTCAGCCCGCTGGCGCGCTCGACTTCGACCGTCAGCGGATGCCCGCCCTTTTGCAATTGCGCCTTCACCTGCAACCGCCCCTCGGCCGTGATCTGGTAGAGCACGTCGATCGCCGACCTGCGGGGCAGCTCGCTGGGCAGGCCACGGATCTTGATCCGCGCGATCCTGCGACACTCTTCGGCGTCGCGGCTGTCGCCTTCCAGCAGTTGCACTTCGGCCGAGGTTTGATCGTCGACGTCGGTGAGCAGCTTGGAACTGGTGCCGGTGGGCAGTTCGGCGCCGCGCGGAATGAGCACGACGTTCTCGGCGTGGTCGGCGCCGGGCTCGCGCCACTCCATTCCCACGTTGTGTGCGGTCATGTCGGTGATGTTCATGGTGGCAGCCGGCGTGCGGCCTTCGCGTGCGGCCAGCAATTGTTCCGCGTACAGCGCGGCGCCGCGTGCCACCGCCTCGTCGGCGTGCATGGTGGTGGCCGCCTTGAGACCCGTGACCGATTCGATCATGCCGGCGATCATGGGCATGCGCGTGGCGCCCCCCACCAGCAGCAAATGCGCCAGATCGCTCCAGGCCATGCCGGCTTTTGCCACGACCGACTCCGCGATGGCGCGCGCCCGTTCGACCAGGTCGCCGGCCGCTTCCTCGAACGCATGGCGCTGCACCACGACGTCGGTCTCGGCGCCGTGGCGCTCGATGTGGACGCGCGCTTGCAGCCGCGCGGTCAGCGTGTGCTTGGCCTCCTCGGCGCTGGTGAGCAAACGGCGCACGCTGGCCATGTCGTAGCGCGGATCGTCGCCGAACTGTTTGGCGAACTTTGCGGCCAGGTATTCGGCCAGCGCCTGGTCCCAATCGCGGCCGCCGAGCCCAGCGTCGCCGGCGACGGCCAGCGTGCGGAGTTGGCCCGGTTTGATCTCGACGATGGCCGCGTCGAGCTTGCCGCTCCCCAGGTCGAACACCAGCACGCGGCACGACGGTTTGTTTGCGCCGTCGGCCGACAGGTATCCCTGCACCTCGGCGAACGACAGCGCGGTGGCCAAGGGATCGTTGATCGTTCCCAACACGTCGAGCCCGGCAATGCGCGCCGCGTCGATCATGCCGCGCCGTTGCGCCTGGTCGAACGACGAGGGCACGCTGAGGACCACCGCCGGCGCCGCGCCCAACAGCACGGGCAAGTCCAGGCACAGATTCTTGAGCAGGCACGCCTCGATCAGCTCGACCGGCAGCAGCTCTCCGCCGATGGCGCGCGAGTAGGCCGTCTGGCCGAAATCGCGCTTGGCGCACTCCGCGGCACGCTGAGGCTGGGTGGCGGCGGCCTGGTTGGCCGCGCGTCCGAACAACAGCTCCTCGTCCTCGAAGAAGACGACGCTGGGAATCAGCAAGTCGCCCTGCGGGCTGCGGATCATGGCGCTGCGCCCGGTGGCATCGAGCTGTGCCAATGCGCAGTGGGTGGTGCCCAGGTCGATTCCAACAGCGCGGCTTGCGGACATGCCCAGACTGCGTGGTTACGGCTCAGTATCGAAAAGTGCCAATTCGAGCGATCGCCCAGCGTGGAGGCTCGATCGCCAATCGTGGAATCCTTGACTGTACCCCCCACCGAACAACCGGGCAACCAAGTGGGGCTGCGATAGAGTCCCTTTACTGCGACAAGTTTGCGTCACGCACTTGCGCGATGAAAATGTCAAAGGATTTCCACCCGTTGCGAATAACTCTACGGCCTGGAGACTGGTTTGCACCTGAGACAATCTAGCTTATGGCAAATAGTCCACCAAGCCACTCGCCGCCAGGCGACTAGTTGTTCGAGAATTTCCGCGAGTGACGGTATAATGGCCGTTCGGAGGCAAGAATGGTCGAACCGAGACGAGCCGCCGTGCGTCCGCGCGTGAAACGCGATGGTGAAGTGGTGTTGCTTGAGGAGGAAGTTCGGACGCGCTTGGAAAGCTGTCCGCGCGGGTTCATCGTGCTGGGCGGGTCTGCCGGCTCTGGCAAGTCGACTGCACTGGCTCACTTGGCGCACGTTTTCGCTTGTGATGCTCGCTTGTCGCTCGTAGACGGCGTCAACGAATCCGATGCCGAACACTGGTATCGGTTGTCAGCGGTGCGGCTCGTCATCTGCGCGATGCCACCCTGCGCTCCATCGGAGATGCAAGTCATCCCAGATACCTGGTGGCTTGCGCCATGGACGAATGACGATTTGATTGAATACGTCCTGTCCGCACATCGCGCATGCAGTGGACGGGTTTTACAAAGATTTCAAGCGGATCCTGCGCGCTTGAGGTTAGCCGGTGTACCGCAACTGTGCCGCCAGGTGCTTGACCAATTCGCTGCCGATGGCGACGACCTCGACATTCAGACAGCTTTGCGGCGGTCAGTCGAAGCCAGCCTGACATCAATCGATGCGCTAGCAGCCTGTCGCTTGTGGTGCTTTGTTGTAGTTCGCCATCCAAACCCGAATTACAAGGAATGGCTACTCGGGCTGGATCGGTGCGAAGGCACTACACGCCAGACGTGTGCGCTGGCTCGTCACGAGTTCGTGCAACAACTGCTGGCGGCCGACCACATTGCCAGTGAATTGCGGTCACCTGACTCGACGGACGTTTTGGTCGAGCGCCTTTCGCCTGCACTAGTCTGGGAGGCCGCTACGTTAGTGCGTCACGACCCGCAGGTTGCCCGGCGGCTTATGAGCATTCTCACTGCCAGCTCTCGATTGCAGCAACCGATGGCCGCCAGCTTGCTGCACGCCATGCACGGCAACTGGGTTCCGCGTGGGCGTCGAGCGCCGCTTCTCAAGGAAGCCCATTTGCCGAAGGTTCGCTGGCCGGGGATACGCTTACGCACCCTCGAGATTGATGCGGCGAATCTGAACGGGGCGAACTTGTGCGATGCTCGCCTGAGACAAGTCACGGCACGCAAAGCAAATTTCCACAAGGCAAATCTTCATGGCGCCCGTCTCATCGAGTTTTCGGCCCCACTTGCCTCGATGGTCGGCGCGGATCTCTCATATGTTCGGGCCACCGGCGCCGACTTTCAGGGCGCTGACTTAAGCCATGCGAGTCTCGAAGGCGCCTTGCTGCGTGCCGCGCATGTTGAGGGTGCAAGACTTCGTGGTGCAAACTGCCGCCGCGCCGACTTTGCGGATGCGTTGTTCTCGCATCCGCAGCTCGACTTGACCGACGCGGATTTTGCAGGAGCCAACCTGTCCGGAAGCCTGCTGGACGGCGCCGTGCTTCGGGTCGGAAACTTTGTTGGCGCTCAGTTTTCCGGCGCTAAATTGCGAAAATGCGATCTGGAGGGCATGCGACTGCCCAGCGCCGACTTCAGCCGAGCGGACTTGAGCGGCGCACGGTTGACGGGTAGCTACATCCCTGCGGCGCGCTTTCGCGGCGCGATTCTTGCGGAAACGGGCTTGGCGGAGATCGAATGGGAGCGAGCCGACCTGCGCGGCGCTGATTTGCGCGGCAGCACGTTTCATTTGGGATCTTCACGCAGCGGACTGGTCGGCAGCCCCATCGCCTGCGAAGGCAGCCGTACTGGTTTTTACACCGACGAGATCAACGAGCAGGACTTTAAGGCACCCGATGAAATTCGCAAAGCCAATCTGCGCGGTGCGGATTTGCGCGGCGCGATGATCGACGGTGTCGACTTTTACTTAGTCGACTTGCGCAATGCCCTTTACACGTCCGAGCAGGAAGAAATCCTCCGCGCCACAGGAGCCATTCTGGAAACGCGGGCGTAGCAAAACCTACCCCGCCCTCTCCGGCACCAGGATCTCGCCGCGGCCGACGGTTACCAGGTCGCCGTGGTACGTGCGGTAGTCGCTGGTCGTCAAGCGCTCCGGCACCGGATACTCCAGCCGGCGCAGCTCACGGAACAACAGCTCGACGAACAGCGGCTGCGCGCGGCTGCCGGCACCGAAGGTGGGCAACAGCGTGGGCGGATTGCTGCCCAACAAACCCAGCGTGCCGCGGCGCATGCCGGCCGCCGGACGAATGCCGGCCGGGCCGAACACCAGGATGGTGCCGGCAATCATGTTGATGCCCGCAAAGTCGCCGCAGCCGCCGACGGCCAGCAGGCCGCGACGCATGGTGTGTCCGATCTCGTGGCCGGCCGATCCTTCGACCAGGATCGTCCCGCCGGTCATGCCGCGCTTGCTGCCGCGATAGGCCGCGCCGAGGTGGTCGCCCGCATTGCCGCGAATGTGAATCAGGCCGCCGTGCATTTCGCCACCGGCCCAATCGCCGGCGTGGCCTTCGACGTGCATCGCGCCGCCGGACATTTCGCTGCCGGCGTGTCGGCCGACGTCGCCCGCGACGTGGATGGCGCCTTCGCGCAGATGCGCGCCGATCCAATGCACGCCCGCCAGGTTTCCTTCCAGCTCGATGCGGTTGTCGCCCGGATGGCCGGAGACGGCGAAGAAATCGGCCAGCGGTCGCTGCTCGTTGCCGTGGACGATTGGGAGCCGTTCGATCTCCGGTAGCGCCATCGCGCGCACCACGTGCGGCAGCAGTCCCTCGACTTCGACCGGCACGCTGGTATCGGCACGATAAGTGAGGCGCAGGGGCATGGCGAGGGGAAGACCGAGAGATTTGGCAGAGCGTGCAGTATAATCCGGTCGGCATCGGGATGGTATCGTTTCCAGCACTGCCAGGCAGTGACTGTAAAGGAGACGGACTCTATGTTGACCGATAGTGGATAAGAAATGAAGCACGATCAGGCCTTTGAACTCAAGCTGGACGAAGCATTTCCTCACCTGGCGTACGCGCCAATCGTGGAGGCGGTGATCCACTGGGCCGCAAAGCCGGCGAAGCAATTGGATCGAAATGGAGTGCAGCGAGAGCTGGCGCAGCGCCTGCCGGACTATGCAAAGTGTCAGGCGGCTCACGAACTGGAACTCGAGCTCAACGCCCCCCATCTTGCCCCTGACCAACCGGCGTCGACGCAAAGTCGGCGCGATAGCTGGCTCGGCTTTCGATTGACCTCGGCCGATGGATTGCAGATCGTGCAGTTTCACCGCGACGGAGTCGTATTCAGCCGGCTGGCGCCCTATGACAAATGGGACACGTTCGTCGCGTCGGCCAGTCGCGTATGGGACGTGTATCGGGAATTGGCCGACCCATCGGAGGTCCAGCGACTTGGGGTGAGGTTCATCAATCGGATCTCGCAAGTGCGGATTGGGACGGTGGGGCAGTGGCTGTCGCGGGCGCCCAAGGGGCTCGACTCAACGGGGCTGCCGCTGCGCAATTTCCTGTTTCAAAGCGTACACGACGTGCCCGGTTTTCCGTACCAGGTTCGCGTCGTGGAAACCGTACAGCCCCCTGCCCTTTCTGAATCCGCGGACGTTGGGTTATTATTGGACATTGACGTCTACACGACACAGCCGTTTGCGCCCCAGGCCGAGGTGCTCGACGCGCACTTGGAGCGGTTGCATTGGCTGAAGAACAAGGCCTTCTTCAGCTTGCTCTCGAAGAAGGCCTTGCAGCGGCTGGAGAAAGGCTCGCCATGACCCCCGCGATGCTCACCTACGGTTCCAGCGAGGCGGCCCGGTTTCTATCGGCGGAGGCACGTGAGCCGCACCGCCGCTTGCACGGCTCGAACTCTCTGGGAATCGAAAGTGCGCTGCGAGAGCTGGGCGAAGTCTGGAACCAGTGTCGCGAACCGAACTGGGACGGATTCGGGGCGGTCGCGGTTAGTAGCGACGCTTTGCGCTGGGCCTATGCATTCCTCGAAGCGCTGCCACTGGGTACGCCCGTTCCCGAGATCGGCGCCGAGCCAGACGGCTCCTTCACGATGGAGTGGCACCGTTCGCCGCGACGGACGCTTTCCATCAGCGTCGGTGCCGATGGCGATTTGCACTACGCGGCGCTGTTCGGTCCCAGCCGTAGCTACGGCACCGAGGCGTTCTTCGGCGACGTTCCCAAGGATATCCTCGCGCTGATTCACCGAGCGCGCGAAGCATGATCGACCCTCGCAACGTGCCGGAGGTTGCGGCCGATGAGGCGCTCGCTCGATACATTTTGCACTCCAGCCATATTCGAGCGAGCGACCATACGGTCAGGCCCAATGCGTTCATTCCCCACCCGCACGGCGAACTGTCCGTCACACGCCACCTGCTGATGACAATGGAAGAGCTTTGGTCGGTGGGACGCGCGGTCGCCGCAGCGACGAGCAAGACGCTGTACGGGCGGGCGGATTTCGCGGCATCCGATTGCCTGGCCCAACAGCTTGCGGTACACGCCGCTCCCATCGCTGAAAACCCGAACCACGCGAACATCGGCGGATGGCCTGCTGACAAATCATCGCAAAAAATCGTCGCGCTGGAGATCGCGGCAACGGCAAAGTTTGTCGCACGCCCGTGAGATGTGATTGATGGGCGATCGTTGGTAGATACGTACTCGGTGCCAATGGCTCGATGCACGTGCAAATCCATCCATGACCCATGCCGGCATCATTCTTTGTGGCGGACAGAGCAGCCGGATGGGCGTGCCGAAGCTGGCGCTGCCGTTCGGGCCGGAGACGATGCTCGCGCGGATCGTGCGGCTGCTGGGCGAAGCGTGCCGGCCGATCGTCGTCGTGGCGGCGC
>JBGSYQ010000181.1:0-3152 GCA_041750795.1 Pirellulales bacterium
GTGTCTTGACGCGCTGCTGGCCGCGCCCGACGAGGCGGTCATGCGAGCGCTGATCGAAGAGCGCGCTGCACTGCTGGCCGCTGCGCGGCGGCTCGAGCCCGTCGGCGGTGCGCGTCCGACGTCGCGCGAGCAGTATCGCAGCGAGCCGGACCGTCCCCACGATGCGCGCAGCTTCGTGCGCGCGATCACCTAGCGCGTGGTCATCGTGTTGCGCCGCGACGCCGCTAGCGCTCTTACTGCCAATCCGTTTCCAGTCACAAGGGAGAGAACGAGATGTCCAATACGATGCGATGGAGATATGGAGAAACCAACCCGGTCGTGCTGCCGGTGGCGTCGGCCACGGTGATCGAGATCGGCGACCTGGTGTACCTCGACACGACCGCAAAGCCGGCCGGAGCGCTGACTTACGGCGCCAGCCTGGCGGCGACGCAAGAGTCGTTTCACGACAAGTTCGCCGGCGTGGCCATGCAGCAATCGCGTGCCGGCGATACGCAGGAGATTCGCGTCGCCACGACCGGGGTCTTCGAGTTTGCCTGCGCCAGCGCCACGTTCGAGGTCGGCGCGCGGATCGGCGTCGACGACAACGCCGGCGGGACGGCACTGGTGAACCAGCAAGTGATTGCCGTGAACGCCGCCAATCCGGAGCTTTCGATCGGCTATTGCGCCAAGCGCGTCGATCCGGCCGGCACGACGGTGCTGGTCGACGTCGTCGGCACGGTCAGCCACGCCGGCCCGCAACCGGTGGCCTAGTGGCGCCCTTCCGGTCAACGATCGATCCAAACCATCAACATCATCGAGGAGATACGAACGTGGTAAAAACCAGAGAACTGCGACGGCGCTACGAGCTGGATGGTCCGAGGCCGACCATCGCGCACCTGACCGAGGCCCTTCGCGAGGGCATATTGCGGCCTGAGGATTTCAGCCTGCGCGATTTGGCCGAGGGGTTGGTGCCGGACGGCGGCGAGTGGGTCCGCTCGATGGATCCGCGTGCCGGGGGCGGCGTCAACCTGCTGGAGGCCGGCGATGCGGTGGATGCGACGGCCTTTCTCAACGTCGCCAGCCAGATCGTCTACTCCAAGATCATGCAGGCCTATGCGCAAGAGGCGTTCGTGATCTCGAACCTGGTGGAGACGATTCCCACGCGGCTCGACGGCGAAAAGATTCCGGGCGTGGGCGGCCTGGCGGGGCAAGACGCCGTGGTGCATCCCGGCATGCCGTACCCCAGCCTGGGCTTCGGCGAGGACTACATCGAGACTCCCTCCACCACCAAGCGCGGCTACATCGTGCCGGTGACCAAGGAGGCGATCTTCTTCGATCGCACGCACCTGGTGCTCAGCCGCGCATCGGAGGTGGGCGAGCTGTTGGGATTGAATAAGGAGAAGCGGCTGTTGGATCTGGCGATCGGCGCCGCGAACAACTACAAGTGGCTCGGCGCATCGTACGACACTTACCAGGCCGCCGCGCCCTGGATCAACGTCAAGACCGGCAATGCGCTGGTCGACTGGACCAACGTCGACGCGGCCGAGCAGTTGTTCGCCGACATGCTCGACCCCAACACGGGTGAGCCGGTGCTGCTGCAGGCCAACACCGTGCTGGTCATGCCGGCCTATCGCCACGCGGCGCATCGGGTGTTCAACGCGTTGGAAGTTCGCTTCAATCCGGCCAGCGCCGAGACGACCACCTTGGCAGCCAGCCCGCTGTCCAACTATCGCGTGGTGGAGAGCCGCCTGGCGTATCGCCGCGTGCTGGCCACGGGGGCGGCGGCCGACGACGCCAAGAAGTGGTGGTTCCTGGGCGACTTCAAGAAGGCCTTCGCCTACATGGAGAACTGGCCCATCACGGTCACCCAGTCGGCGCAAAACAGCGAGGCCGACTTCAACCAGGACATCGTGGTGCGCTTCAAGGCCAGCGAGCGCGGCGCCGCGGCCGTGCTCAACCCGCGTTACGTGGTGAAGAACACCGGTTAGCCGGATGGGTGGCGGCGGCGCACGAATCACACCTGGCGTGATCGTGCGCCGCTGCTGGGCGGGACGCGCCCATTCTCAAAGTGCAGACAACGCGAGCAACGGGAGCACGGCCATGAGCAGTTTGGACGAGTTGGCCACGATCAAAGCAAACACGCTGGCGCAGATGGCGGTCGTTTCCGCCGAAAAGAAGCCCAGCTATTCCGTCGAAGGGCAATCGTTCCACTGGCAGCAGTACCTGGAGTATCTGCAGCGCCGCGTGGACTGGTGCAACCAGCAGATGGCGGCGGAAGAGCCGTTCGAATTCCCCACACAAGGATACTCGCCATGACGTTCGAACCCGACATCGGTGACGACTGCCTGCTGGTCGACCGCATCGAAACCGTCACGCTGCACTCCACCAGCGTGGTGACGGTCGACGGCGCAAAGCGCGGGCCGCTGACGCTGGCCGACAGCGAGTTTCGACAGGTCGGCCTGGAGGCCAGCGACATGACGTGGCTGTTGCCCGAGGTGAGCCTGAGCGGAGTGAAACCGCGCCGCGGCGACGCGATCGAAGACGCCACCGGCACGTACTGGACGATTCAAAGCGCCACGAAGTCGCCCCTGTCGGGCGTGTGGCGCGCCGTCACTCGGCGGCAAGTGTAGCCATACCAACAACCGCACACTCCAGGAGCGCCGGGTGCGCGGCCGATCCTCGCGATCGGCTTGCCACCGCCGGCAGCATTATGATCACCATCACCCCTTGCACTTCGGCCGACAGTCCGGCGGTCTCCACGCTGTGGAATCACATGGCCGGCATTGCCGAGTCCTGTTGGCACCAGACAGCAGCGGTTTCGGCGGCGGACGTGACGTCCTTGATCGAGTCCGGTCTCACGTTCGTGCTGGCCAGCGATGGCGAGCAGCCTGTGGGCTTTGCCTTCTGGCGACCGGCCGGCGAGACGCTGCGCCTGCAGGCGATTGCTGCCGAGACCGTCGACGTTTACTACCGGCTTTTGATCGCCTGCGTCGAGTGGGGCATCGAGCGTGGAATCGTCGACGGCTATTGCGAAATCAGCCCGCAGCAAACGCGCGAGATGGGCTGGATGACCGCGCTTGAGGCCGTGCGTGTCGATCCGATCGGTCGCGAACCGTTGGTGGCGGGGCAGGACCCGGCTTTGCGCGTGGCGCTGCGGCTGCGCGTCAGCGGCG
>JBGSYQ010000182.1:0-11755 GCA_041750795.1 Pirellulales bacterium
GATGGCCACGGCGGGCGTCAGGCCGCCGACGCGCGCCAGTTGAATGCGCATGGCCTGGCAGCACCCCAGATCGAGCGCCTGCTCGGCGCGGGCCAGTGTCGTGATGCTTTGATCGAGCGACACCGGCGTGCGCAGGTTCTCCTGCAGCATGGCGTGCGCCACCAGGTCGTCGGCGTCGAAGGGCTGTTCGATGTACTTCAGGAAGAAGTCTTCCATCCGATAAAACATTTCCTGCTGCGAAAGGCTGCACGCCCCGTCGCAGTCGACGGCGATCGGCTCGGCCGGGAAGGCCTGCCGCACGGCGCGGAGCATCTCGACGTCGCGGCCGGGGCTCAACTTCAACAGCACGTGATCGCAGCCGGCGGACAGCGCAGCGCGGATTTCGGCGAACAGCGTTTCGGGCGAATCGGCCACACCGAGCGACCGGCCGATCCCAACGGCGCCATCCTCCGCGCCGAGCAATCGATGCAACGGCTGGCTGCGCGCCGCGGCCGAGAGGTTCCACCAGGCAACATCCAACGCACTTTTCGCGGCGCGATTGCCCTGGAACGGCGACAACAACTCCTGCAACGCATCGCCCGAGGCGATCGCCTGCCCGACGATCGCCGGCGCCAACCAATCTCGCAAGCAGGCGAACGCGCCGGCCGACCATTCGTCGCACTCCCGCGGCGCCGTGCGCAGCGCGACGTCGCCCCAGCCGACGTGCGCGCCACTGTGCAGCCGCGCGACGACCAGTTCCGCTGGCAGCGAGGTGGCGCCCGACGGATCGACCGAACCCAGCGGGACGCGATAAAGTTGAATCGTTTCGATACGCATGAGAGAACGTGTTGCGTTGGTGGCGATCCCCCGGCAGAGCCGGGGGCTGAGGAATGACTCAAGAATAACTTCCGTAAACGCTCACAGGTGCCACTGGTGGCGGCAGCCACCAGTGTCGTCGGGAGCGCGTTGCCCGCAAGGCCCGTTGTTGAATTGCACTGGTGGCGTGCGCCACCAGTGGCACACGAACAAGCACTAAAGTTATTTTTGAGTCGTTCCTGAACGGCGCGCGTGGCCGCGTCCCGGCAAGCCTGGCAGCGGCTACGCGCGCGACTGTTCCAGCCGAGCTTCGGTGATTTCGACGGCTTTGAGCAGCCCGCGTGCCTTGTTGAGCGTCTCCTGATACTCCTCGCTGGGCACGCTGTCGGCGACGATGCCGGCGCCGGCTTGCACGTAGGCCTTGTCGCCTTGCACGACCAGCGTGCGCAGGGCGATGCAGGTGTCCATGTTGCCATTGAAGTCGACGTAGCCGACGGCGCCGGCGTAGGGTCCGCGGCGATGCGGTTCCAGCTCGTCGATGATCTGCATGGCACGCACCTTGGGTGCGCCCGACACGGTACCGGCCGGCACGCAGGCACGTAGCGCGTCGAAGGCGTCTTTGCCCGGCGCCAGTTGCCCGCTGACGTTGGAGGTGATGTGCATGACGTGGCTGTAGCGCTCGATGGTCATCACGTCGGTCAGCTCGATCGAGCCGTAGCGCGCGACGCGTCCCACGTCGTTGCGTCCCAGGTCGACCAGCATCACGTGCTCCGCGCGTTCCTTGGGATCGGCCAGCAGTTCCTCCGCCAGGCGCCGATCTTCTTCGTCGGTGGCGCCGCGACGGCGCGTGCCCGCCAAGGGGCGGACCGTGACCTGCCCCTCGACCACGCGGACCATGATCTCCGGCGAGCTGCCCACCAGTGTCACGCTGGGCGTGCGCACGTAGAACATGAACGGGCTGGGATTGACCACGCGCAGCGTGCGATAGATTTCGAACGGCTCGCAGCGGATGTCGAGCTCGAGCCGCTGGCTGATGACGACCTGAAAAATGTCGCCGGCGCGGATATACTCCACGCACTTCTCGACGGCGCGTTCGAATTGGGCGCGGGTGAAGTTCGACTTGCCTTCGATCACCGGCAGCCCC
Organism: Pirellulales bacterium; assembly: GCA_041750795.1. GTDB lineage: Bacteria > Planctomycetota > Planctomycetia > Pirellulales > PALSA-1355 > JTS-RE94. Next base: position 1,940 of record JBGSYQ010000182.1, read on the forward strand.
TGGGTGTGAATGTCGGCCGGCGGCAAGTTGTTGCCGGGGGCTTCCAATTGCGCCACCAGTTGGTCGACGCGCCGCTGGGCGTCGGCATAGGCGGCCGCCAGGTCGGCGCCAAACTGGTCGAGCCGCGCCATGGCCACCACGACGTTGGTCTTGTTAACGTGGTCGAACACGACCATGTGGTCGTAGAAGGCAAACGCCAGATCGGGCAACTGGCGATCGTTCTGGGGCGCGTTGGGCAAGTGTTCGGTGTAGCGGACCACGTCGTAGCCCGCGTAGCCGACGGCGCCGCTGGTGAACGGCGGCAACTCGGCGAGCGTGGCGGAGCGCACGGCCTCGACGCGCTTTTTCAGTTCGCCCAGCGGATCGCGCGAGGCGAACTCTTCGCGGCCGGCTTGCGAGAGCACGGTCACCTGCGAGCCGCGGGCCTCGATCTGCAAGAAAGGTCCAGCCGCCAGGAAGCTATAGCGCCCCACCTTTTCGCCGCCGATCACGCTCTCGAACAAGCAGGCGGTCGGGCCGGCGTCGATCTTGTGAAAGGCCGAGACCGGCGTGAGCGCGTCGCCCAATAGCCGGCGATAGACGGGCACCAATTGCACGCCTTGGGCCAGCTCGCAAAAGGTCTCAAAGTCGGGATAGTGCTTCATGGCGCTTGGCAAGGAGGAAACGATCGCGATCAACGGCGGCCGCGCAAAGGGGCCGCTACAATCACGACACGCCTGACCCCAGTGACGGTTCGCCGTCCAGCTTAGCAGTCTGTTGAAGAATTCAACAGGCTGCGGCAGCGCACGGATGCGACGCGACAATAGCGACGTAAGTCGTTATGTTGCGCTTCGGTGCGAAGCTGTGCTTCGCACTTTTCGCCTGTTGAAAAGTGCCGCGACGGCATTCTTCGACACGCTGTTTGCGGCTGCTGCCAGGCGCTGCAACGGGACGATCGGCGGCACGTTTATCCGATTGCGGGGCAAAAGCTTAAGCGCGTCGCAGGGGCGGGTTGATCCGCCTTGACACCCCCCGCGCCGCTGTTAGAATCCCACTGGCCGTGCGCCGGCGCTTATAATGGATTGAAAACGATTGCGAGCGTGCGAGCGAAAAGGACAAGGATGTTGTCGGGAGATGGGTTCTGCTCGCAGCCGTTCCGTTGGGGGACGTGTCCAATTCCGGAAGCGCACTCCCATCGATGCGGCAGCACGTTTGGGAAGCAGCGCGATTGGGACTTTCTCCCAGCCAGGCCGCGTCGACCGTTATGAATCGTCTGCAGCCATGAAGTGTCAGCAGCCATGAAGTGTCAGCAGTGCAACAAGACGGCGACGTTTCATATCACGGAACTGACCAAGGGCAAGCCGCAGGAATTGCACCTTTGCGAGGAGCACGCGCGGCAATATCTCACGCAGGCTGACGAAGAGCCGGCCGTCGCGCCCAGCCTGGCGGGAGTTCTGGCCCAGCAACTGGCGGTCGGCCAGACCGCGGAAGAACTGGCCCGGCTCGACCAGCGCGCCTGTCCGGTGTGTGGAATCACGTTTTACGAGTTTCGCAACCAGGGGCGGCTCGGTTGCCCGCACGACTACGTCTGCTTTCAATCGGAACTGGAGCCGTTGATCGTCAACATTCACGGCGAGACGGAGCACGCGGGCAAGAAGTCCGCCGGGTATCCCGAGGGAACGGAAACGCGCACGCAACTCATTCGTTTGCGCCGCGAGATGACCGAAGCGGTCGAGAGCGAAGACTACGAACGGGCTTCGAAGCTGCGCGATGAAATTCGCAAGGTCGACGAGCCCGCAACCAAGAAGAAGAAATAGCGACAAAGAAATAGCATTGCCAGCCACGCGTCGCTGCCTGCGGCGCGCGAGCACTTCGGTTGGCGAAGCGCCTGGGGAACCGATCCGGTGGATCTGAGCGAACTAGCACGAACCAGCGGCGAGTGGCTGCGGGGCTCCGGTCCCGAAAGCGACATCGTCATTTCGAGCCGCATCCGGCTGGCGCGCAACCTGGCGGAGTTTCCCTTCATCAGCCGAGCCAACCCGGCCGACCGCGCGCAGATCGAGTCGATGCTGCGCGACCGCGTGATGGAAATCCAGGAGTCGGGCGAGCTGGAGTACGTCAACGTCAACGAGCTGCAGGTCATCGATCGGCAGTTCCTGGTCGAGCGGCAATTGATCAGCCGCGAGCACGCCGAGAGCGAAGGCGCCCGCGGCGTGGCCATCGATCGGGCCGAGCAGATGAGCCTGATGATCAACGAAGAGGACCACCTGCGCATTCAAGTGATGCACAGCGGCTTGGACCTGGAGAGTGCCTGGGAAAAGATCGATCGCATCGATACGCTGATCGCCGAGCGCGTGACCTTTGCCTATCATCCGCGGCTGGGGTTCCTGACCGCGTGCCCCACCAACGTCGGCACCGGGCTGCGCGTGAGCGTGATGCTGCACTTGCCGGCGCTGGTGCTGACGCGGCAGATCGACAAGGTCTTCCGCAGCCTGCAAAAGATCAGCCTCGCGGTCCGCGGCCTGTACGGCGAAGGTTCGCAGGCGATGGGCGATTTCTACCAGATCAGCAACCAGATCACGCTGGGCAAGTCGGAGGTCGAGCTGATCAAGCAAGTCGGCGACATCGTGCCCGTGCTGATCGAGTACGAGCGGCGGGCGCGCGAGTTCTTGGTCAAAGAGAGCCACGAGAACCTGCACGACAAGGTGGCCCGCGCTTACGGCATCCTGCGCACGGCGCAGACGATCAGCTCGGAAGAAACGATGCACCTGTTATCCAGCGTGCGGATGGGCGTGAACCTGGGGTTGATCAACGACCTGCAGATTCCGCTGTTGAACGAGTTGTTCATCCACACGCAGCCGGCCCATCTGCAAAAGCTGCGCGGCATCGAGCTGGACACCGCCGACCGCAACATCGAGCGCGCCCGCTATCTGCGCCGCCACCTGAACAAGGACAACGGCGACGACGCGGGGAAGAACTAGGAACGATTTTTGGATTCTTAGGTCGTCCTCGTTCTCGGCGATCCTTTGCGTCCGCTTGCGGTTTGGTTCTGTGGAATTTCTCAGCCGGGGTGCGTCTTCTTGCGGAGCGCGACCACGACGTCTTGGGGCACGAAGCGCGCCAGCTCGTCGTCGCCGGCCATGGCCGCGATCTGCTTGATCAGCGAACTGGAGACGTGCGAGTACTCGTCGTCGGCCATCAGCAGCACGGTTTCGATGCCCGGGTCGAGCTTGCGGTTGGCCATGATCATGGTGAACTCGGACTCGATGTCGCCCAGCGATCGCACGCCGCGCAACAGCACGCGGGCGCCGCAATCGCGGCAGAAGCGGACCGCCAGTCCGGAGAACGAGCGCACCTCGACGTTGCCCAGGTGCTTCGTGGTGCGCTGGACCAGGTCGAGCCGCTCCTCGGGCGAGAACAGCGATTGCTTCTCGATGTTCACGCCGATGCCCACGATCAGCCGATCGACCAGCCGGCTGGAACGCTCGATGACGTTCAGGTGCCCCAGCGTGATGGGATCGAACGAGCCGGTGTAAACGGCGACGCGCGAGTCGGAATCGGTCATCGTGCGGCCCTTGGCAAGCGCAGAAGGTGAGCGAACACTCAGGCAATTCTAGCTCGCCAAACGACGCGCCGCGAGCAAGCATCGCCCACCACCAACGCGCCACCTGCCCACAGAGTTTGCCCAGCCGCTACAGGACGCTTGCCGCAGGCCGGCTACTCCACGTCCGAGCGCAGCCAGCGCCGGATAGTCCAGCCCGCCAGCAAAACGCCGCCGAGGATCCAGGGCAGCAGGAAGTAGCTCACATGGAACTCGCCCAGCAGCCGCGAGCGCTGCATGCTCATGGCCAACATAGCCACGGCATAGGCGACGATCAAAGTCCAGGAGAGCCCCAAGCCGACCATCAAGATCAACCAATAGCGGCTGCGAAACGTGGCCAATCCCAGGCCATAAACGAAGATGGCCGCGGACCAGAGGAACAGCAGAAACACACCGTATGAGATGAGGAAGTCGGGCGACATGTCGAGCGACCTGCGGAAAATCGCCTGCATCGTCACGAAGCTGAATAGACTGGCCAGCAAAGTCCAGACAAGGAGATCGCAGGCAATACCTAGGGCCACTTGCCACGCATACTGCCGCCGGGTCACGGGGCGCAACATTTCACTGCAGGTGGCGCCGCGGCGCATGTGCCAACTGTTGAACGGCGCGATCAACATGACGGCGATCGAAACGGTCAGGCCAAGCATCGCGCCGCCACTTTGCCCGGATCCGAAACCCCCGATAACCACGAAGAATCCACCGACCAACGTGGCCAGCACGAGTTGAAGCCAAGAGATGCTGCTGGGGATGCGCCAGCGCTGGATCGACCACCAACCGAAGCCGGCGTCGGCCAGCCGGCGGCGGACCACGCCATCGCGGAAACGAAGCACGAGTTCGTCGAGCCCGCCGAGCGCGCGGTCCTCTCGCGGCTGTTCGATGGCAATGTCGTCGCTGATCGATGTGCTTAGGTCCGACAGACCCAGCAGCACTCTGGCAGCGGCCAGTTGGGCAACGATGGCCCCAGCGATCGCGGCTGCCGATAGCCAGGGCTCGCGGCCCGCGACGAAATGACCCCACATGGTGCCTTCGCTGAAGAGCCGACTGGCGTTGATCACGACGATGGCCAGCGGCATTGCCAGCAACAGCACGATCGCCTGGCGCCACATAACCACCAACCCCAAGAAGATTCCGGCCAGCGCATGCGCGCCGATCGGCCCCCAGATCGGCAATTGCAATCGCCAGGCTTGCACCGCCGGCACGAGCGCGAACAGCATCAGGCTGAGCATCGCGGCCACGGCCAAATGGCCGGCGGCGAAGCCCGGCGTCAGCTTGGCCGCCGGCGTGCCGAATTGACGGCGTACCTGCAGCGCGACGAAGCAGGCAAGAAACGACGCGATGGTCAGCGAAGCCACGACGTGCAGCCCGCGGACGATGGTCGAAGGCGTCTCGTACGAGTACGCCCAGGAAAACAGCAAGTACGGCAAGCCGAAAATCCAGAACCGCCAGCGCTGGTAGTAGGTGCGGGCGACTTGCAGGACGATGTTGGCGGCGCGCAGCAATCCGCCGGGGACTACCCCTGCCTCGCGGAGCCTCATCGGCAAGGCGGGATAGTCCCCTTCTCCCTGGCGGATTTCTGAAAAGACGTTGCTCATCGTGCGTTCCAGACGTTTATGGGGCCGATCGGCGAATGGGTGTTCATGGATGAAGCGTGTCGTGGTGTGATTGCACGGGTGGCTGACGCCACCCGTGGCACATGAGGTTGCACGGGTGGCTGACGCCACCCGTGGCACATCATCAACTGATGGCTACCCGCCACCCGTGGCACATCATGGGTTTGCTGGCGGAGACGCGCGTTATGCATCCTCGTGCAACTCCAAAAAGATCTCCTCGAGGTTCAGGTCCTGCACTTCGACCGTGGCTTGCCACTCGGTTTCGATCTGCTCGACCAGGCCGGGCGTCAGGGCCCGCGTCGTCACCAGGGCCTGACGGCCTTCGACGCGCTGGCGCAGCAGGCCGGGCAGCGCGATGCGCTCGGGCAACGCGTTGGGCGAGGTGATCGACAGCCGCTTGACCTGGTCTTTCAGGTCGCCCAGCTCGCCAAAGTATTCGATGCGCCCACGCTGCAAGACCGCCACGCGATCGGCCACGCGCTCCAGGTCGGACGTGATGTGCGTCGAGAAGATCACCGTGCGGTTTCCGCCCGCGGCGATCTCGAGCACGACCTTCAAAAACTCGCGCCGCGCTGTCGGATCGAGGGCGGCCACCGGCTCGTCGAGCACCAGTAACTCGGGCTCGTGACCCAGGGCCAGCACCAGCGCCAGTTTCTGCAACTCGCCGACCGACAGCGTGCCCGTGCGGCGTGCGGATGGAATTTCCCAGCGCTCGACCAGGTTTTCGACCAGCGTGCGGTTCCAGTGCAGATAGAACGAGGCGGTGTAGGCGATGACGTGCTTGACCTGCATCCAGGGATAGAGCTGCGGGCTCTGCGGCACGTAGCCCAGGTGCTGCTTGGCGGCGGCGCTCAAGTTCCAGGCCGACTCGCCCAACAGGTTGACGGCGCCGTAGTCGGGCCGGGCCAGTCCCAGGGCGCAGCGCAACAGCGTGGTTTTGCCCGCTCCGTTCTTGCCCAGCAGCCCGACCACGGTGCCGGCGGGCACGGAAAAGTTCAGCCGGTCGAGCACTCCGCGGCCCGAGAAGCTCTTGGAGACGCCGCGCATTTCCAAGACGGATTTCGCTTCGGCGGTTTCGCTGGCGGTTGTCGCGGCGGTTGCGTCGGGGATACTCATCGTGCTTCGCGCTCCTTGATGATGCGTGCCACCAGCGATTGAACTTGCCGGGGCGTGAGCGAAAGTTGATAGGCTTCGGCCAGGAGTTGCTCGACGGCGGGCACCAGGCGTTCTTGCCGCTCGACGACGTTGTCGCCGGCGCCGTTGCGCTGGGCCACGCGCATGCCTTGTCCGCGGGCCAGCTCGACCACGCCGTCGCGCTCCAACAGCGAATAGGCCTTGGAGACGGTCATCGGGTTAACTTGCAGCTCGAGCGCCACCTGGCGGACCGAGGGGAGGAAGTCGCCCGGCGCCAGGCGGCTGCTGGCGACGTGGCGGCGCACCTGGTCGGAGATTTGCCGGTAGAGGGGCAAACCGGAGTTGGGGAAGACCTGGAAGAGGAAGTCGGCGGCCATGTGTATTAGTGTACTAATACACTGGATTCGTGCAAGAGGGGTGCGGAAAAAATCTGCCGCTACTCGGCCGGCGGCTTGTCCGCTTGGGTGCGCAGCGTTTCGAGCAGTTGGGTCGACTTATTGCGGACCACATCGTCGTCTGACTTGGCGCCTTCCTCCAAGGCGGGGATGGCTGCCGGGCCGAGGCGCAACAGCAACGGGCCGGCGTTTTGATGATTGGCTATCTCGAAGGGCATTCCTCCCATGCCTCCCTCGCCTCCGACTCGTCCCATCTCGATCTCGCGATCGAGTAGTCGCACTAACTCCGGGGCCAACTTGGCCTGCAGTTCCGGCGCGGCCTGATTGAGCGTCACGATCGCCATCTGACTGGTAAAGCGGTCCTCCTTGGGCGAGAGCCACTCGCGCATCACTTCCAGCAGACCTGGCGTGTCAGGGTGCGACATGACGAGGTAAACAGCCGCATTGCGGCGGACCTCGGGGGCCGGATCGGCAAGCTTTTCGACCATCAAGGGCAAGACGAGCGTCGCGTCATCGGTCAAGCTTTGCAACGCGAGCACCGCGAACAGTCGCTGGTCGGCGATATCACTTTGCGATGCATCAAGGATCACCGGGAGTGCGTCCTCGATCGGAATCTGCATCATCGCGCCGTAGTTATGAGGACTGAACGCTTTCAGCGCGGTTTCGCGCAAGTTGCCCATCGGGCCGCCGTCATACGGAACCGGTTTGAAGTCTTTGAAGATCTCTACAATGGCCTCGGCAGCAGCCCGCCCATAGCCGTGATTCGCAAAAGCCGCCACCGCGCGAACCGCCTCGGTGCGGGTGGCCGGATCCAGATCGTTGCGCAAGATGGCCCGCCAGGCGTCGAAGTCCTTGCCGGCGTAGTGCAGCACGGGCTTGGCGGTTGCATCGCCGGGGGGGCGCGCACGGGACGCGGGGCCGCGGGCGTCGTCGTCGATCTGCGGCTGCGGTTTGGCGAGCGATTTGAGCAACGCGAACTTGCGCTCGTTGAGTGTGATCTGTTCCTTGAGCGACTCCAACGGCGCTTTCAGCCGCTCGAATTCTTCCAGCGCGCGAGTGAGCGAGGTAGAGGAAACCGATCCGGGCTCTTGCTCGTTCCAGCGCCGAGCGCTGGATACCTTGGCCTCGGCGATCTTGAACTCCAGCTCAGTTTGCCGGTACTGCCCGCGCAACTCGGCGAGTCTGATTTCCAGGTCGACAAGTTGCAGTTGATGGTCGGCCGTGTTGCGGGCTTCGGTCGCCGACACTAATGGAGCTGGTTGACTTGCAAGGTAACCGTTTGGCATAGCGGCTCCCAGATAAATCGCGTCAGGACGCGAACGCGCATTAATAGCTTTGATAAGCGATTGGCGCGTGGCTTCCGCTTTGCGCCGCTCTTGTTCGCTCAAGCTCGAGCGCTTGAGCGTGGTTTCAATTTGCTTGAGCTGGTGTTCGAGCCCTTCTTTGCGCAATGCGAATTCGTTGTAGTTTCCGACGGTTGCGACATTTCGCGGTCCCTTGACGATATCGACAATGTCGAGTTTGTCGGTGGATTCGCGTACAGCAGAGGTCTGGGCGGCGGCTTCAAGCTCTGCCAGATGCCGCTTGGCTTCCGCCAGATAGAAATTTGCCGCGGCATAGTCCGCTGCTTCGACGCCGCGCGTGCCGACCTTGAAGAGACCTTCAATGCACTTCTGCAGCTCGGCCATGCGCTCAACGTGTTTACGCGCCGCGGCAATCCGCTCGGCCTGATTCTTGGCAGCCGACTCGGCGACTTGCATCCAACGCAACGACCAGTTGTAGACCGACGGCATGGTCGTGGTTTGAGCCCGGAAGGCGGCCAGATGCGCCTTGTAGGCGCGGGCGGCTTGTGTGAGCATCTGCTCTTGCAACGCCTCCAGCCCCGCTCCTTCTGGGATTTTCGCTTGTTCCAGTTGGTCCGGGATGACAAGTCTGCCTAGGGGAGGATCCTCGTCCGCGGCCTTTTCGCCGTTGGCCGCTGCCGGTGGTTCGCTGGGCGCTGGTTGGAAGTCGAGCCACTCTATCTCCGTGCCCTCCGTGACCTCGGTGGCTGATTTCTTCTCCGGTTCCTTCGCTACCAGATCAAGCTGTACGACGCTCATCGCGGCGATCAGCAATCCGACCACCAGCAGCACGAGTTTCGTCATCTTCGTGTCCTCCTGTTCGGTTCCGGCCAGCACGCGGCGGACGCGGGCGGCAAGCGAGCGGCCGCGGGCGGATGATCCGTAGCCCAGTGCGTGGGGGGACTGGCCGAGTTGCACGAGCAGTTTGGCGTACTCGGTGGCCGGCTTGTCGGCGATGGCGGCGCGGTCGCAGGCCCATTCGGCGGCTTCCTCGAAACGGCGCACCGCCAGCCAGGCCACCGGGTTGAACCAGTGCGGCAACGCCAGCAGGCGGACGGCCAGCGACTTCCACACGTCGCCCCGCTGATAGTGGGCTAGCTCATGACGCAGGATGGCCCCCTGCCCTGCCCCGTCCAGCTCGCTCCAAAGTTCGGCCGGCACGATCAATTCGTAACCGCGCGGCAGGCGGCACAACATGGGCCCGAACTGCTGGCTGACCGACAACGGAATCGTGTGCTGGACGCCCGCCGAAGTGAGCAATTCCTGCCAGGCGGCTTGCGAGGCGTCGTCGGCCGGCTGCCGATCGCGCAGCAGACGGACGAAACGCAGGTAGCCCGTCAGCCACGCGCCAGCCAGTAGCGTCATGCCCAGGATCCAGCCGGCCACCAGGAACTCGCGGCCCGGCCGGCGCAGCTCATCCACCGCCAAGGCGAAGCTCGGCACGATCAGGAACACTGCCATGTAGACGTACCGCGACGACGCTGCGATGTCGATCGAGAGGCCGATCCGCTCGACCCCGACACCGACGAACATGAACACCATCGTCGCGGCCATCGCCACGATGACGTCGTGCGAACCCGGGTCTCGCCGGCGGAGCAGCAGCACAGCCACGACCCCGAGTGCGGCGAGCCCGGTCATCGAGGCGAGCGGGACGAGCGCCTGCAGGGTCGACTCGACACCGAGTCGGACGAAGGCAGGGAGCCGACCGAACGGGCGGCCCGAGTCGTCGGAAATCGGGTCACCGCCGTAGCTGA
>JBGSYQ010000183.1:0-25310 GCA_041750795.1 Pirellulales bacterium
TTGAGCGCCCGCGCGGGATCGCTCGCCGGCCAGGCTCATGCCGCTGGCGCCAATCGGCGCGTCGTCGCAGCACGAGCAAGTTGCACCAGCGCCGCCGGACCGCGACTGGCCGGCAGGCAGCAAATCGGAGCGATCATCGAGCCCCAATACTGGTTGAAGTCGTTGCCCACGATGCTAAACGCCACGGCATAGACGGCAACGGTCAGTCCGATACGCGTGCCGGCCGCCGTGCGCCATGCCCAGCACCCCAGCAGCGTGCTGCCGAGATATACGGCCGTCACCCACTGAGGCAACAGCAGCAAGTAGGCGTTCATTTGCACGGTGGAAATCAAGAACCCGGCCCCGCCAAAGCGAATCCAGCCAGCCGCATGTGCTGTGTCGTCGGGCGTCATGCGTGGCAGCACGTTGCGGACGTGGAGGGTGACAAACACGGCATAGGCGACCAGGCCCGCCGTCCACCACACCAGCTCGCGACCGCGCCGCTCGTAGAGCGTCACCCCCAGGCAAACGAGCACGTACGGCGCGGCCAGCTCGCGAAAGAAAAGTGCCGCCACGCCCGCCGCCACGCCCGCTGCGCGTCGCTTCGTTCCGAAGCAAACGGCCGACAGTGCCACCAACACGCCCGACCACAGTTCGGGCATCACCAGCAGATCGCCGAGCACGCTGGGAAGCACCGCTCCGGTCAACAGCGCGACGCCAAACAGCCCCTCGGCCGTCGAGCCCTCGTCGGTCAGCAGTTGGAACGACAACAAGACGAGCGTCAGGCACAACAAGGCCAGGATGGCCTTGGCCGTGAGCATGTCGGGCAGTGCTGCGATCAGCCACATCGGCAGCGGCATCCGCCAGTTGAACAGGCTGCGCGTGGGATAGCCGCGCGTGCGCAGCTCAGCTTCGGCGGCGTCATAGTAGCCGTAGCCGTCGTGCATCCGCTCGACTTCGGCCCGATAAAGTGCAATATCGCCCGGCCCGCGACTCGGCGCGTCGGCAAAGCCGCTTTTCAGCGACGAGAACGTGACGGCCACGAAAAACACCGTCGCCCCAACGAACGCCGCCAGCACCACCCGCGCCAGCCAGCGGCTGCGAACCAAAGGCGACTCCGCAGGAGTTAAAGGAGTAAGAGCAGTCACGGCCATTCGTCACACGCTACCAAGGAAAATGCGAAAAACTCACGCATTCAAAGGTAGCTTGTGATAGCGGAAAAATGACGACGCAAGTCGTTATTTTGCACTTCCGGGCGAAGCTTTGCTTCGCACCTGGCGAGGTTGAAAAATGCCGCGCATTTCTCAATGGACGGCTAACCCTCGGCCGGCTCACTGGTATCGACGCGGTCGTTGAACATCACGGCGAACAGCACCATCACCACGCCCGCAGCGGCGGCCGGAACGAGCCAGAACGAAGTCCAGTCGTGAACGCCCGATTCGTTGGTGTATTGATCCAACGTGCGTCCGGCCAGCCAGGTCCCGATGAACCCGCCAATGCCGAGCGTAACCAAGGTGATGAATCCCTGGGCCGAGGCGCGAATCTTTTCGCCGGCCTTCTTGTCGACGTAGATGTAGCCGGTCACAAAGAAGAAGTCGTAGCAGATGCCGTGCAGCGCGATGCCGATGTAATACATCCACATCAGGTCGGTGGGATTTCCGTAGGCAAACAGCACGTAACGCACGGCCCACGCCAGCATGCCCACCAACAGCATGTACTTCACGCCCAACCGCAGGAAGAACACCGGCATCACCAGCATGAAAACGATCTCGGACATTTGCCCGATCGTCATCTTGCCGGCAGCGTTGGCCACGCCCACGTCGTTGAGAAAGAAGTTCGTGAAGCCGTAGTAAAACTGCAGAGGAATGCAGACCAAGAACGAGCCCACGACGAACACCGTGAACGACCATTGCCGCATCAACGCCAAAGCGTCGAGGCCGAGTATGTCGCGCACCGAGATTTTCTGGCCGCGGCTGGCGGGCGGCGTGTGCGGCAGCGCCAGGCAATACAACCCTAACAGCGCCGAAGTGGCCGCGGCGATCAGTATCGGAATGTTCGTGTCCTCGATGCCCTTGTACGTCACCGCCGCGACGTCGCTTTCACCCACTTGCGCGGTCGCCGCGGTGTCTTCGATCATCAAGTAGCCGACGATCAGCCCTGCAGCGATCCAGCCGATCGTGCCCAACACGCGCACGCCTGGAAACTGCTTCTCGGGGCTCGACATGTGGCTGAACGACAGCGAGTTGGTCAGTGCCAGCGTGGGCATATAGCAGATGAAGTACAACAACAGCAGCGGATAGAAGGACGAGAACTCGCTGACCGTCGAGACAAAGTACAGCAGTACGGCGCCGACCAGGTGCAGCACGGCCAGGATGCGCTGCGTGGCAAAAAACCGATCGGCGATCATGCCCACGAAGAACGGAGCCACGATCGCGCCCAAAGCCGATGCGCCGTAACACAAGCCGATGCGCTCGCCCGAGAAGCCCAACCTCGTCAGATACGTTGACAGTGTCACGAAGAATGCTCCCCAGGTGAAATACTGCAGGAACATCATGATCGACAGCTTGGCGCGGACGGTCAGGTCCATCGGCATCACGCCGACTTCCGAGACGGGAGTGGCAATTTCGCTGCGAGTCGGCTCGTGCGTCGGGTTCGACATCCGCTGGATTCCTCTCGGTGAGACGGCGGCAACCAAGCGCAGTTGGCCGCCCGGGGCATGACAAGAGCCGACATTCTAGTGGCTGGCCACGCGAGAAAAAAGCAGGCGGACAGCCGGCGCGATCTATCGGCCGAGGTGGCAACGAGCCCACGGCCTTCCGCCGCCCCGGTCAAAAAAACGAGGCTAAAACAACCTGAAAACACTAGACAAATGGCGCCGCGGGTGGTACGATCTCCGCGATCTCGGTGGGCCACACAAAAACTGTCCCCGCCCGAGTGGCTATGCGTTGAACGTGTCGACTCGGCCCCGTTTGGATTTCGCGGGCTGTGACTATCTTTTTGGTCGGAGTGCGCTCGTGAGCGAATCGCTGGACTGGCAAGGTTAGTCGCCATTCCGCTCGCTTGACCCGACACTGTTCCGCGCTGGTGCGCGTGCTCGCGCACCATCTTCACGCTCGTCGACAAGTCTGGCTGGAATTCGACTTTCTCAATGGAGTTGACCGCGGAGGGGGGTTCGCCGATCGAACCCGCGCGGTCCTCGCTCGTCTTGCCGCGTTCCGGCGTCGTGGTCCGCAGACTTGCCCCAGGGCGGGGTGCAAGTTAACGGGGCAGAGACGTGGGGCATTTCCCCCGATTTGCATCGCAAACCAGCACGGTCCGTTCGCGATTGATCCCAAACTCGTCCCAAAACAGCACATAAAATACCCAGGAGAAAACAGCCATGAAGCCAATGCAGATACTACCGATTTCGCGCCGCTCGACCCGCTCGTCCGGCGCTCACCGATTCGCTTCCTATGCGGCAATGGCCATCGCGTTGTTGGCGATGCTTCTTGCCAGCGCAGCCCTCGCCAACCCCTGGGTGCCCATCGCCAATCCTGTGCAGTTCGCGCCAGGCAACGGTTTGCCAGGTCCGCAGGAAGTCCCCGGCAAAGACTTCTCCGACGTCAGGGATCGCGACGAGTTGGCGGCCGACGACTCCGAACAAGTGGTTGCCTGGGACGGCAGCGGCGGCGTACGCGATTCGTTCGACTACAACGGCAGCCGCGCGCTCTATCCGCCGGATTCGCAAGTCGACGCGCTGGCCAGTGGTACGGACGCCTTGTTCCATTCACTGCGAGACAATCGATCGGCGCTACTGTTTTCGGTCAGCGACGATGCCAATATCATGTACGTGCGCCCCACGGGTCTTCCAAACGCCACAGCCGGCTTCGGCGTGTGGGCCACTCCGACCGACATTGACGCCTTGAATCCGCCGCTGGACGTCGATGGGTTGGAGGTTTGGGGCGGCGATCAATTGGACGACTCAAATCGCTATTCGCTGGCGGATGATCCCCCTGCGCAACTGCCTGCCGCCCCGCAAAGAGTCTCGATTTGGGACTATGACTCGAATCTGCACACAAGCAATCCGCACACCTTCACCAGCGATCTTGCCGCGGCAATCGACCTGCAATTCGGGGGCATCGGTGTCGGCGGCGAGATTTGGAGCCGGTCGAACTGATGGATCTGGATGCGATGATGACCTTCAACGAACAAGTCACTTTCAGCATCCGGCCGATCGACCTCAGCCCGTTCAGCCAACCGGGCGGCCTGCTATTGCCCGACTTTGACGGGGGAGAGATCTTCCTGTACGACGGTCCCGGCATTCCCACCTCGTTCCTGGTACACGGCGGCTATACCTGGGACACGGCGCTGGACATCATGGGCACGTTTGGCGTGCCGTCGGAGAACATCGATGCCCTGGAATCCGTCAGCGTGCCGGAGCCTGGCAGTTTATTGTTGGCGGCCTGCGGCGCTCTGGGGCTCATGGCATGGCGGCGGCGGCGAAGGCGCTAGCGTCCGCCAATCGCCACGGCGTGCATGAATTGAAGGCTTCGCCGCGGATTCAAGCCAGTCGAAAACAACCTCGCAGAGACGTTGGTCATTCTGCGGCCGCCTTGATCTCCGTGGACAGCCGCCCGCCGTTGGCGCGATCGAAGTACGGCTGAATTGTGATGCGGGCGAGCACCGTCGCAAACTCGCTCGGAGTTTGGCACAGCACTTGCCTTGCTGAGTTCCACCGTGCGAACCCCTGGCTCGCACGCTTCGACGTCGTTGGTACAGGCCGACGCGTGGGGCAAGGAACTTCCCAGCAAAAGGGTGCTACGATGATTCGACGTGCCAATTCCGATCGGCGATCAAGCGTCCGCGAGGAACTGATGCTCCCCTCACCGGAACGCATCAAACGGCTGGCCGCAGAGATCCGCGATAGCTGGACCCCGGCCCAGCGAGCACGTCGCGCCGGGCAGGCCACGCGGGTTCAACTCATGGTCATTTCTGCGCTGGACTTGAGTGGCTCGTCGTCGGACGAGTACAGCCGCTAGAATGCGACAAACGGCTTTGCCCTGGGAATGATCGACGAGCGATCAGTCTGGAGCGCAAACGGCCACATCTGTCGCGGGGCCTGATGCCTTGCTGTCACCCGCCCGACGGCCCGCGTTTTCCCAGAAACGCCGAATGCCCGCACTATGGCCGCACGGCTTGCAGTGACTTGGGTCGCCGCTGTTGATCGCATGCCCGTGGGATGGAATCAGCGGGTGGAGCGAACCAACGAGCTAGGACATGCCCTCCAGCCGGCGCGCTTGGGCTCGGCGAACTGCCCGCTCGCGATCGTGACGGATCGTTTCGCTCGGCTTGACATAGTACTCTCGCTTCCGCATCTCTCGCTTTTTGCCACTGCGCTCGACGAGTTTACGGAACCGGCGGACCGCTTCTTGAATCGACTCGCGGTCCCTGATCTTCATATAAACCACGTGTTCCACCTTCTGTTAAGCATGATCGGCATGTAAGCCCTTAATTCTAGCACCAGCAGAGTCCTGCGGTACCGCCAAACCCCCGGCACAAGAAAAAAGCCTCGCCACAGCTCTCGCCGGTGCAAGGCAAATCGATGTGGAGGCGGGAGGACGGTAGTTGAACTTTTTTCGACTGGGTTGGCAAGCTGGGAAGCTTCGGCCAAGCAGTTGCTTTAATCGGCCCGGGAGTCGAATCCAACGCCATTGCGGGGCACCTGATTTCGAGAAACCTTTCCCTATGCAAAAACCCCGGAAAACACGGCACTTCTGCGTCCATTTATAGCACAAGTCAGGATATTTTCCATCCCATTCCGTGTCCGTTCCGCGGACCGCAGGTGGTCAGTCGGCCAGCGGCTCGGCCGTGTCGTCGGCCTTCCAGACGTCGGGCAGGAACTGCCCGAGGGCTGCGGTGTCGTCGGGCGCAAGCAGCGGCAGCTTGGCCAGCACGCTGGTCAGATAGCGCTGGGGGTCGAGGCCGTGCCGCTCGGCGCTGGCGATCAGGCTCCACAGCCGCGCGTGGTTGGCAGCCGCCGCATCGTGGCCGGCAAACAGCCAGTTCTTGCGGCCGATCGCTACGCGTTTCAGCGCTCGCTCGGCCGCTCCCTTCGCGCCGTTGAGCGCGTTGCTCAAGGCTGCCAACTGGCTGGCACATGCCCCGATTCTGGCCGAAATGCAGAAGGCGGCCGTTTTCGGGCTGCAGGACGAACTAGCGAAAGCGAAGAGGAAAGCTAATGACGAGTTGGAGGAACTCAAGAGCAAACTTCCGAAAGAAGTCTGTGGGAACGTGAAGGTAACTGACCTCGGTGTCGAGCGGCTGGCGTTCGCCAAGAATCGTGGATTTGCGATCGTCAAAGCAAAGGGAAAAATGTCTGCACAGATTCAGCCTTGATCAGGATCCCATCGGATGGACGGATCGCGGTCAGATGAGTGGCGTATTGTATCGAGCAACGGCCGCCTCTACTTAGTCGCTGCCCAAACTGGCGTAGTTGCATCGATTGCTCGCAGTGTGAACGATCTTAAACCCTATGAATAACGCCATCAGAACGATAGACTATTCCGCGCCAAAATCCGTCCGCGTCCGATGGTGTTCGTGACCAAGGTCGAACCGTCCTGAGGCACGAATTCTTTGTTTTGGGATTCGAACCCACTACCCCTTGCGGGGCAACTGATTTCGAGAAATCGGACTCCTGTGCCAGAACGTCTGGATAAACAGTCCCCCACCTCCACCCCAATAGCGCAGACTCATTTCTGACTCGACCGTTTCGTTCAAACTATACAGAGTCAGACAGACGTCGAATCGTTGCGGCGATTGCCCCAGTGCCTCGATGGTCCCGGTAGCCGCGTCGAGCTGATACGAAGCCGGCCTGCGACTTACCGGTGCAACCGAAGGGCCATCCTGGCCGGCGCGGTCGGCAGAGGAGTCAAATGCAGTTGTACTGTCGTGCGACGTCTGCATCGCCACACCTGGACTTTCGCTATCAACGCATGCATTCCTTCGCGCCCAGGCAAAAACTAACGATTGCTATGATCAACGAAGGATCAAGTTTTAGAACGACTCTGCCGATTATACGGGTTACAGGCTCCCTTCGGATGGGCGGGATGCTTCCATATGATCTGGAGGGCACGGGAATCGCACGGTTTGAATCACCGGCAATTAGCAAGCTCTGTTTCCCAATGGATTCCGGGCGGAAGAGCCATGCATCCGGAAGCCATCGGCTCCAAATTGTTTGCACGCCAGCGTTGAGAATGGCAGGCAGGCGCGGATCGCCGTCGCGTTAGACGTCTCTCTTCTTCCAATAGCTGATGGCATTCCTTGACAGCAGCACGGATCAGGAACTCCGCGTCCAACCGGCAAAACAGGTTCATAATCGATGGCCACAAGTTGCCACAGCTTGAAAAGCGCGACGGCCAAATACGTGGCCATTTTCCTGGCTGCCATACTGCTTGGTCAATTGGGGTGCACTTCGATGAGCTCGACCATGCTGACCCGCGATGAATCCAATCAATTCTGGACGCGGAAAGGCGGTCTCAAAGGGGTACCCATCACGCTAAAAGTGCCGACACAGGTGAAGCTGACGGTGTTCGAACGTCACTACTTATGGAAGCCTGACAAGGACAAGGCTTCTCAGAGGGTGCGTCTTCCGTTCGTCGTTCGCGACTTCGCACAGGAATTCATCTACACCGAGAAAGTCTTCACCGTAGATTTCAAGCGGCCCGGTGCCGGAAACTACAACTTGCATCTCGATCTGACCCCGGATCAGTACATTCAGCAGATTCAGCACGACGTGACGGATAACACAATCTCCGAAGTTGCATCTCTGGTGGACCAGTTACTTCCCGAAGGCGGACTGCAGCCGAAACTAGCTTCCAAGCTGACGCAAGACTTGGGGGATGGGGTGAAGCTCGAGAAAGTGGAGTCCGTCGTAGCCGTCGGAATCTTTGAAATCGACGAACCCGATTTCGAGCAGCAAATGACGAACTTCGTCAATTGCCACTTAAACCAGGCTCATGACGCCTGGGTCGCTCAACCCGACGTATCTTTCGTGCACCGCACGCAGCTTTCTGGCTTCACGCAGCCCTCCGATGTTTGCGGGGGGATAGTGCAGCCTTACGGCGAGCCCCACGCATGCCCCGATGTCAACGTCGACGCCAGGAATGGCAATCTCGGGGGACACGATAAGTATCGCGTCAACGGTTCGCCGCCACAGTCCACTCATCCGGTGCGCTGATGGACCAACAATCGCGAACACTTATACGCCTGATCATGAATGCGTTTGACGCAGTATCGATGAGCAGGGGCGCTTTGCTTCTGTCCGTCAGCCTATGTTTTGCTCCCGGCTGCATGTCCATCGAGTCAACGTTGGTGACTCGGGACGAAACAAATCAGACCTGGGAACAGCATCAGTGCTTAAATGGCATTCCCATCACCTTGAAGGTCCCCACGCACCTCAAACTCTATGTGTTTCACAAGCATTACCTGGAGCATGTCGGCAACGAGATCAAGCCGGTCAATCTCGGGGTCGTTGTTCGTGATTTCGCGCATGAGTTGATGTATACCGAGAAAGTGTTCGTGGTCGATTTCAAGCGTCCCGCGGCGGGATCAGCAAATCTGCGAGTCGACATGACCAACGATCAATACTTTGATCAAATCCAGCATGACATTACCGAGGAAACAATCTCCCAGATCGCCGGGCTGTTGGGCAAGATTGGACCGCAGGGTTTTGCTCCGCAGTTGGCGGCAATAGGGGAGGTGGAAAGCGAAAGTGGAGCAAGTACGGGTCGCTTAGAACTGAAGTCGCTCGTTGCGGTCGGGATCTTCGAGGTCGACGCGCCCGACTTCGAACAACAAGTCATGACTTTCATCAACTGCCACGTAAATAAGGCGCACGATGCCTGGGTCGCACCTCCGGAAGTACATGGTATTAATCGCGTAGGCGTTGGTGTCGGCGAGAACCTCCAGGTCCCCTATCCGAACGTCCCGCTGTGTGATTTCCCCGGAGCGCCGGTCGTGACAGTCGTTTCCGACGCGCCTCCAAATGTGCAACTAGTAGCACCACCCGTGGAAGAGATACACCCAGGTATTCCTGCTGCTCAATTGCCGACTCCCTCCCAACAGGATGAGTAATTTCCAAGACTGACAACTCCGGTACTTCTTGTATCGCTACGTGACAAAAGCTTACACTTAGGGACACGAAACGAGGTTGGTATCACGTTTCCCGCACCGAGATAGGGCCGAGCATCATGGCGAAGCGCACGACAAGCAGAACCACGGAAAAGTCTGGAACTAGCAACACGACGTGGACCAAGAAGGTAACTGCTGCAAAAACGAAGCAAAGCACTGCTCGCAAGAAGGCAAAGAAGACCAAGCGGCCGGCCGGCAAGAAAACGAAAAACAAGCCGGCGGCTCGCAAAACGCCTAGCTCGACCAGGCCAGCCATGAAGATGTCCCCCGCGGCGCGCAACGCGGCTGCCTATGACAAGGCAAAACGAGCGATGCGAAAACACGAGGTCGAGCTTTACGGCATCAAGGGTGTGACGGGATTGAGCGTGGGACAACGCATCGTGAAAGGCAAGCGAAAACCCGAGATGGCAATACGTTTGCACGTCAAGAACGACAAAACCAAGGAGCGCATCAAAAAAAGTCCCGACAAGCACGGACTGAAGGAGTACTACGGCGGCGTGCGCAGCGACATCGTCGTCTCGAACTTTGGGTTGGCCAATGGCAACGAGCTCCCGGACGGAACGTGCATCCGCGGCGGCGGCGGTCAGGGGACACTGGGAACGACGGTGTATATCACAATGAACGGCAAAACCACGGGAGTGTGGTTGACGGCAGCCCACGTTGCATCCGCAAATGTCCCCCAGGGAACCGTGGACATCCAGCTAGACGGAGGCGGAAAGATCGGCACTGTCTCGCCCGACAACTACTTTCGCAGCGAGCACGTCGACGCGGCACTCATCGTCCCCGATCAACCCGTCGGTGCGATACCCTCAGGGCGCCCGATTTACAGGCTAAAGTCGACCGATCAAGGCAAGACGGTTACGATCAAGGGATGTGTCAATTCTCAGGGAAAAGGAACCATTGACTCGTTGCACTACGATGGTGACGTTCTGGGGTCGGCCGACACCGAATTTGTGCAGGATCACTTCCTCGTAGTACCGAAAGGCGGCAACTTTGCGCAGCAGGGTGACAGCGGGGCAATCGTTTTTATGGGCAACAAACTAGCCGGACAATTGAGGGCCGTAGACAAAAAGACGGGCATTGCCGTGGTTACCAGGCTCTCAATCGCGCGCGGACAAGCGAAGGGATTCCGGTTATGACTTCGTGCAGTCGAACGATGGTCGTGTGCGGTATCGCTGGTGCGATGCTGCTGCTTTCCGGTTGTGGCCAGCTCAAGGCCAAGGTACATGGAGAGCGTAAGTGCCTGCACCACAAGCGGGACGTCGAAGAGCCCGTCGCCGCGGTCGACGTAGGAGGACAGGTTCACGAACCAAAGACGCTACAGATTGGCCCCGACGGCCTGACCTTGCGCCGAGCCGTGATGTCGGCCGGCGGTGCCAGGGAACTGGTCGTCTCCGAGACGCGGGGGACACCCGAGTCCGACATTGTTGAGGAGTTGAACGAACTCAAATCGCTCGGCCGCGAAATCGGAAAGCAAACCCTTTATAGGGACATCCACGACGGCACCGAGGAGGCCGAAGAAATCATCGACGCGCCTCGTGCCGACGCAGTAAAGGCGATCGAAGAAGCGGAGAACAGAGCCGAGGCCATCATCGATTCCGCGTCTCGCCGCGTGGGCCGGCAACTCCTCGAAGAGTTGAAGTACAACAGCAGGGACGTCGGCTACGCACAGGAGAGCCTCGGGCTCTACGACCAGCTTCAGCCGCGCGGACTGAATAGGCAAAAAGTTCAGGACTTGAGGGAGAGTCTCGACACTGCCCTCGAGGCGGAAGTGGATGGCATTGGTGAGATGGCCGGATCGACAGCGGAAGTCACCATGTTGTCGCATCGCGGCACGTTCCTCGTTGCCTTGGAGCGATCCAATCCGGAAAACTCCGTGACCTATTATTTTCCCTATGAGCTGGTGATGACCGCGCAAGCGGGTGCAATCGCCCTGCTGGCCAACGACGCCGTCGAGGTTGTTGATATCCATGACACCAGCTTGAATCCGTCGACACGCAGCAACCCTGGAGCGCGACCTAAAGTCCTGATCCAAGGCCTGGTCACCGACCCGGGAATGAAGGACAACGTGCGTACGTTGGGCCAGCTGAATTCGGAGGTTGCGTCCGAGTTCCGATCCCAGGGCGTTTGGATGCTCCAGCGGCCCGTGGGCGGCATCGGCGAAACGGTATTTGTGTTTCCCAACAGTTTTGTCGGGCCTGACGGGTTGGCGCAGGCGTCGGCCTCGCGAAACGGCGACGTCTACACCTACACCGCTCTACCGCAGGTGCCCATTGTGCTCGAGTCGCTGCTATCGCGCGCAATCGGAGCCGGGGTCGAGCGCGCGAGGTGCAGCGTCTTGTCCGAGAAACATCGTGCCCGTCGTGAACGGCGCCGAGCGAATTATCGTCAATTCTTCAACGTCCCGGCGAAGGGTGCAGCGCAACCACAATAGCACGAATGTCCTGCATTCCGTTTTCGAGGAAATCGCAATGACGCGTTTACAATGGCCCTTGAGAATTGTTGGCCTCGCGTGCCTATTGGGTATCGGGTGCCTGGGCGATGTGGCTCGCGGCCAAAAAGGTTCCGCCCGCGCGGTGCCGTTTTTTTCCAGCCAGGTGCAAAAGGTTACGACATCGGCAATGCTCGATACGGCCAACCAATCACGGGCTATCCAAGCAGTCGGGCCGGTAGTCGGCGTCAGTCAAGGGCCTACGCCTGAGTCCATGGATGGTAAACGGGTGTTCAAAGAGCACGAGGTCCCCTTGAATCAGCAGCCCGGGCTTCGCGCCCAAGACGAGGACACGCGCGTCATTCCCGAGAACCAACTTCCCGGCCTGCGGCTCTTTGGAGTGCGGGCAACGGGCTTTCGCGACTTCGACAAGTTCCGCGCTTACCGCGCATTCGGGACGCCCGGAAAGGGCGCAGCTCCAGCTGAGAAAGCCACCCCAGCCCCCGGAGCAGCCGATCAGTGACGTTCCACACGGAGTGACGGATCGCATTTTTCCGACGCATAGGACCATACTGTGGACGTTCATTGCCGAACCCGCATCGTGATCGCCAGTCTAATGTGCTGTGCACTATTGGACGGCACGCGCGCCCTGGGGCAAGACTGCCCGTGTGGCGCGCCGTATGCGCAGATCGTCGACGATGGCGAGTTTTTGCGGCCCGATTTCTCGGCGGGTTTCGACCAGGAGAACTTGACCGATTTTGGTCCTACCAATCTGGTATCCGCATGTAGCGGTCCGTTTTGCGGCTCCGATTGCCGTTCGCCGGGGCTGATCTTCCGCACTGAGCTAGTCTGGCTGGGCGTCACCGAGCGCGGCCGTGCCGACCTTGCTAACGCGCTCGTACACTTGCAGAATCCGGCACGCGACGATATTGGTGCCGTTAATGCGGGCCTCAAGGCCTCGCCGCGGGTCTCGATTGGGGGCCAGACATGCAATGGCCTCGGCGTGCGTGGAACCTATTGGGAATATGACAACGCCGTATCCGAGAATCTCGTCCAGCCCACTCCGGACGATCCGAACCAGGTCGTGCACGGTTGGGACGTGCATGTGTTTGATCTGGAGGTGATGCGCAACCAATCGAATTGGGGATGGGATTTCACGCTGAGTGGCGGTTATCGGCTGGCCGACTATGAGGAGGGGGCCACCACCGAGTTGAACGGCACCGAGTCGGCCGCGTTGAATACCCGGTTCTTTGGCAACGGCATCACAGGGGCCATCGAAATGCGTCGCTCGCTGTGGTCTCGATTCGGGATTATGCTCAACGGACGGTACTCGCTGTTGTTCGGCGCCGAGAGGATCAGCGCCACAAACGTGAATATACCGCCCATCACGATCGACCAATCCTTTGACGCCCGGTATATCATCGAGGGTCAAGCCGGCATCATGTATCAACATCCGATTTGCGGGGGCGGCTATTGGTTTGGCCGCGGTGGCGTCGAGGCGCAATATTGGAACGATTATGTCGCTCCGATCGGGCAACCTGATCCGGCCCCCGTGATCTTCAGCGGATTCTTCGTCGCCATTGGGCTGCAGCGATAACGAGTGTCCGCTCCGCGGACTGCACCTTTTTTGTGATTGCGTCGGCGGTCATGCTTTGGCCATTTCAGGTGAGTGGGTTGGTCGATGGTCATCAAGCGGCGGGATGTGGCGAAGGAACGGTTGTGGCGTGAGGTGCTGCGGCGGCAGGCGCAAAGCGGGCTGTCGGTGGCCGAGTTCTGCCGGCGCGAGGGGATGAGCCAGCCGTCGTTCTACGCCTGGCGGCGCACGATTTCCCGGCGCGACCGTCAGGGGGCGCGGCATTCGAGCCGGCGGCCACCAGCGATCGGCTTTCTACCGCTTCGCGTGGCCGGTTCCCTACCGGGCCGCGAGGCCGCGGTGGGCTCGATCACGTTCGAGCTGGCGGGCACACAACCATCGTTGTGACAATCAGCAGCCTAAGTGGTATCCAAGTTCAGCAGCCGTGGAAAAGGCAATGTCCTTGAGTTTCCTGCGTTGTTCGGTGCTCCAGTGTTCGTACTCCGGAAAAGTGCCTTGACGCTGTGCATTGCAGCGGCGCGCCAACACTCGCTTGATCTCAGCATGCGGAGGCGCTGTCACGTTGAGCAATTCGAAAACCCTCGAGGCGCCGCTGCACGACAAGAATAGGTCTGCCGACCGCAGACTTAAAATTCGATCATTGGCGAGCCCTCCAAAAAAGTCCAAGGCATAGCGATTGACCGCGTGCCAGTACCAACACACCTTTTCAAATTCTGACCAGTCTTGCCATTGGTCTCTGAACGCGTCGTCAACTCTTGGCTCGATTCGAAAGCGGTCTTCTGAGTGGCCATTGTACCATCTTCGTCGCATGCCAGAGCGAACAACTTCCGCGGGATGCCGATGAAGATGTATGAACTTAGCACGCGGAAAGGTGGCCGCAAGGGCGGGTGCCAAGTAGGTAATTCGATTTGATGTCTCAGCGTACCAATGATCCGCATGGTATGCTTGCCGGATAAAATCAGAGCGGCTGGCAACAAACTCTCTGGCCACCGCATCAACATCCGAGATTCCGATTTGATAGCAGCGCCTGGTCAGGGCGAGCAAACGCGGCCTCCGTTCGTGCACTGCATCAATGTCGGACGACAGCGATAGGACTTGTGCCACAGTTTGAGTTCCGACACGCCCCGTCGACAAGACAAATAAGCATTTTGTTAACATAAGCTTTTCGCTAAAACGACGCATGCTTCGTCCCGGCCGACGCAAATAGCATCCGTCGGACGAACTCGAATTGGGGACCAAAGATTTTACACTTATTCGGCAGCCGTGTTTCCTCAGCCAGGTTGCCATCGATTGCACGGCTCCGTTCGCGACCAAGGGCAGCATGCCAATTACCGACCTCTTCACTTCAATAGGCAGATTTACCCCAGAACGCTCTTGTGCATATGATGTGACATCCTGACGAATCATGCCTGAAATCTTGTAGTGGAACTGAAGAATTCATCATTCCGGCGCTGGAGCTTACGAATTATGTCTTCAACTCATTCGACATTCGCCCACGGGTGCCTGGCAGGCCTCGCCCCTCCATCCGATTCTGCGCCCTACACGAATTGGACGATTAGCAGATACTGTTGGGAAACTATTCAGGGGTTGCTTCGCCCGGGTTGGATGACACTCGAATGTGGCTCTGGTTTGTCGACGCTGCTATTTGACGCAGTGGGCTGCCGCCATACGGCGCTCGAACATGACCCTCGCCATTGTGCCGGTTCCCGGTCGGTGAAGTTGACGCCACTCGTGGGCGACCCGCCGTGGTACGACTGGACATCCTCATCACGGTTTGACTTCATCTTCATAGATGGTCCTCCGGGTCGGATCGGTCGGGCGGGTATTCGTCACCGCATTGCTGAATTGATGCACGACGATACGATTGTCGTCCTAGACGACACACATCGCGCTGCCGAATACCGACTTTGTAGCCAGCTTGCCAATGACTTTTCTCTGGACGGCTTTGGATTTCCAGGCTGGAGGCGTAGCTTCACGATTCTCTGGTCAAGGAAGTCCACCAAATCGCCATTATTGTCCCAGCAACTGGCGCACTTGAAAAAGGTCCCACTGGCAACACGGCCGGCTCCCTAGCGATGCCCGAGCAACCGTCTAACGGACGGCAGGCGCGTACCTACTCAATCGCTCTGGCGATCAGCCTTCGCGCTCGTGAAAGATCGTCAACAGAGTCAATCCGCAGTGGCGCTACTTGAACCTCCTCCGTCATGATTGGGATCCCGATTTCCAAGAATCGAAGTTGCTCCAAGTCTTCAGCCAGTTCCAACGTGCCAGGAGGCTCCGAAGCGTAGTGACGAAGTATCGAGCTTGTCATGCCGTAAACTCCTACATGGCCCCAGTAGCTTCCGGATTCGAGCCAGAGGTCTTGTGGCGTTTCACGGCGATACGGAATTGGCTGCCGCGAGAAATACATCGCCCTCCCGTCGACAGCGCGGATCGCCTTTACAACGTTTGGGTCTCGAAGCTCTTGTGGCGTGCTCAATCCGTAAACAGGCGTGATGACACTCGCTTCTTGTTCTGCCAATGCTCGCAGGAGCTGATGGAATATTCTGCTGTCGATGCGCGGCATATCTGCCTGAACGTTCACAACGAACTCTGCGTCCAGCCGTGGTGCGATGCTTGCAATTCTCTCCGTGCCGTTGCGGAAACCACGCTCGGTCAGAATAGCCTTTCCCCCCCACGTCTCGACGACATCGACAATCTCGTGTGCATCCGTGGCCACCACAACGTCTGTGAAGCATCTAGCCTCCATGGCTTGCCGCCAGACATGTCGCAAAATCGGTTGGCCTGCGAGGTCGACGAGCGGCTTACGGGGAAGCCGTGTCGATTCGAGCCGCGCCGGCAAAACAGCGATGGCTGTGATCATCGACTTTCGCCATTAGTGCAAAGCAGATAGTCACGCAACTGGCGGTCCGCTGCCGGTGTCCAATCTTGGATTCCTGCTACGTTGCGTGACACAACTTCTTCGTAAGTTCTAATCCAGAGACCACCATACACGCCCACGTGCTTCCGTCCGTGATAATGGACTATCCGCGTAACCGGATCGCCGGGATTCCCGAATCTTGCCGAACAGTTGTAACGCTGATCCAGCATTGCGCATGGAAACCGTGGTAACAGCAACTGGAGCGCTATCTCGTCGGGGATAAAACGATCCTGGCCTGTTAGAGCGATTCTATACCACGAATCGAAGACCCTGGTTCTGGGCGTGAACGAAAAGACACCCGTATTGACTGCTCGACCGAACTCTAGCGCAGGTGTGATCAGTTCGGGTTGCAAGTCGGCCCAGGCACGAATGCGATGACGAACGACGCCCCGGTTGGTGCCCCAATCACAAAACTGCGTTACGACGATATGCTCCGGCGTAGGAAGTGCGAACAATTCATCGATCTGACCTCGAACAAGCGTGTCGCAATCAAGAAATGCCGTGATTCCGAAGGGGGTGAATCGATTTACAAGAGTTTTTAGAACAAAGCCCCGGTGTCGCGAGATTTCCGACGACGGATTGACTTGGATGTGCGATACACACAGCTCCGGATCTCTTGCAATGAGCTCACACAATTCTGCTGCGGATGGATCTGCCGACACAATCGCTGCGGGCCCGTCGTAGTGCTTCCGTAGTGACCACAGCGATACAACTAACCGAGCCGCTAGCTTCGTTCCCTCAAGCAGGTACAGCACACCCCGTTCCATCAACGTGTTCCTTGTTCACGGCTCCCTTCGGCGGACTTAAGCGTACCTAGACGAGTGCAGCACCTAGGGCTTGCTCGCAAACGCGGCGCAGTCGACGCTCGCTCCCCGATACGTGACGCCATCCACACGATTCCATGTCGAAACGAACCACTAGGTCTCCTCGCCGCGCAGCACAGTACGAAACAAACGTGTCATGGGACGCACATGGAAGATGATCGCCCGCGTACGCCGCCAGTTCCCTCGTCCATTGGGAATTGCCAATGAAACACCAGGAAACAATTCTCGGATGAAGCACACGGTCTGCACCGACTTCAGGATATATACCTAGGGCCTGCTTCTCGCACAATCCTGGAACCGAGTTCCCCCATTCGTCAAGTTGCTCAATCGCGTCAGCAGGCTTTGTATAGCCCCAGGGACTTGCAATGCATGCCGGTGTACGATTATCGACGTCTGGCGCGAACCATTTGGCAAAAGACCACGGACTATTGTCCACAGCCACGGTCTCGGGGGCCAGCCTGAGATACCACGGCGTGTCAATTTCGCGGGCGGGCACAAACACGAGTGCCTCTTGCAGTGACTCGCGCGTATGGCCGTTCGTCTCCGGCGCCCAGCGTACGAAGCGAATTGCCGGATGCTCACGCAAAAAGTCGCATCTGGGGCCCTGCGGATTGATAGAGTCATCATGAATGACGACGATCGGCATCGTCGCCAACCCCGGCTTATGTTGCATCCATGTCGGCCAAGTCAGTGCCAGTTTGTTGATAAGCTGGTGATCAACGGCGGTCACCAATGTCATTTCTGGTACTGTGGGGTCCGCGTTGTCGCGTGAATCTCCAGCAATGCCAGGAAGCGTTTCGGCTCCTTGCTTTGCCTGATTTCGCTTTCGCTGTTGACGATCGTACATGCCGACCGTATTGATCCGCGATGGCATATGGGCCCGCGCCTCGTCAATCGCGGCTTCGAACGGCAGATATGGGAAGACGGTCAGGCCGCTGTTGGGAGTGCAATTTATGATCTGAAAGCCTTCTCGCTCAAAATAGGGACGCAGTCGCTCAAGTCGCTGGTTTAGGATCCTGTAACTGTCATTATTGCCACGTACGGAGTTGCGAGTCCTATCTTGAGAGAATGCGTAGTTTTGACCGCCGTGCTCCATCCGAAAGTCGCAGCCGATCATAAAAAGTCGACGAATACCCAGGTAGAACAACAGCCGGATCGCAACGTACATGACGGAACGTGATCCCTTGTTTCCGTCTGAATCGTGCTTCTGCGAGTGGTTTCCCCAATTAAACGTATCCTCGTAGAGCCATTGCTCTTCCCTAAATTGTTCGTTGCGGCGAAAGCCAAACACCGCTGGCAAATCCCCAACCGCATCCTGTGAAGGTACGAGTTCGTCGACCTCGTTTCGCACCATGAAGTGCTTTTCCATGTGGCATAGCGGAACGAATTTTAGGATTCCGGGGTCTTGCCAGATCGCGTCGACGAAGTTGCCTGGGTCGTCAACACTAACCCACAACCGCGGGCGATAAACAGCGGCGGCATTATTGACAGCGCAAGTCAAAATGCCACGTTGATCAAGCTGCGCGAGGTCGTGGCTGTTGAGCGACGGCCCGCCAGCTATAAGAAATGCCGAATGACCGCGGTACATGTCCCCCAGGAAAACGTTGTGCCCGTCACGCGAAAACAACATGGGTGCTGGTTGCAAGTAGCGCCCGACCTGGAATCCCTTGTGTCGATCACGGGCGTGACGCAAACGTGCCCAATCATCTTGGTTTTTAAGCTTCCCTTGTGGTATTGGGGCGACCCGATGTGAATTTGCGGGCGCCTCGCTATTGAGCTCAACGTGATTGGGCGACGAACGGTCAACATGCGGGTTCAACTCGCGTGCCTTCTCGAACCGCTCGGCGAAATATGCGAGTAGCGCGGCGACCAGTCTCTCGACATCTAGGTGTGCCTCAAAGTAGTGATCCGTTCCCCAAATCGGATACACCGGTCCCGGCTTTGCGACCATGTCGCGCAGCAATCCGTAACCGTCGTTCGGGCCGTAGGGCGAGATGATTTGATGGAACGCGCGACTGCCTTCAAAGGTAAAGTGCCGCGACGTTGGGAATCCGACAACGTTCAGGCGCAACATGTGCGGAGGAACCACGAGCGGAGCGTTGAGTGGAAATTCCGTACCGTGCCCCAACTCTTTGGCGGCGACCAACACTTCCTGTACATACGGTACACCACGATTGCGAAACCAATGCTTGATCTGTTTTTCAAGACGTCCATCAACGTCCGCAGACAGTGCGTTGACCAGCGGCGAGCCATCCGACAGCCCGCACACATCGATCCAACCAATCACCTTGCTGAACACATCTTGAACATCTGAGCGCTGAAGAGCCATCTTCACATCGGCACTGCCTTTGCTCACCGACACGAGAATGACGGACTTCTCCGCGCACGCGGCAATCGATTCACAAACTAGCCGACCGTTTTCCTGAAGGCTCCTTGTTGCCGACGTTGGCACAATGTTGCTGCGGCAACCAAACTGTTCCGCGACCTGGCATATCGTCGTCCCTACTGCCTGAGACTTAGGGTCAGCAAAGAATGCCAGATTTGGCACATACACGAAAGCGACGTTGTCAAACTTGACATCGGTCGGTTTATGACCGTACAGGTCATCGATGCGCGCGGCGCACGCTGCATATTCCCGTCGCGTACGCTCGTACAAGACTGCTGTGGCGAAATCGAGACCTTCCTTTTCCGCGAGCGACCTTAACCGGTCGTGGCCAAGCTGTCGCACAGTCGTGGTCGCCGCTTTAGTTGCCGCGCGAACCAGCAGAGAAAGATCGACTCCGTCACAGGGCAACAACGGCAATGACATTACTCTCACCCTCTGGCATTCCACACTAAACCAGGAGCCCGAAGCGGATCGCTGATCGCCTGGCGTTCCGATGGCAAACTCGTTCTGCAGTCATCGGGACGCTACCAACGACAATCATACGGTGCTACGTGGCCTGAAAAAAAGTAGCGCCCATAAAATCTTTTCAGGAGGCCAGCGTACCGGCCCCTGACCACAATCCATCCGTTGTCACGGACGGTCGGGTCCATTGCGTGTGCTCGTACGCGGGTAGACACTGGCGGTGACGCACGTCACATGGGCAATCGCCAATGTGATCCCGGAAGCCGGCCGGCCGGTGCCAGCTTTCCACGTTACCGCATTTTATCGACAGCGCCAGCACAGCTGGGGACAAAACAGTAGAGCAACCGCAATTCACAACTTGCCAGGGAGAATTACACGCTGTCGCGCAACGCAATACGCAAGTGAATGCAAGAACCATCAGTCGCTATCCGTAGTGGCCAGCTATGAATTGAATGGCCACATCGTTGTGGCAGTGGCCACTTTTTTGTTGACTTCGTGCTGATCATTGGTATGATCTGCAACGGTGCTGCTCGGCACCTTCGCGAATGCAGAGGATCAAGGCGTTCGGACGGCGCGGTGCTTGCCGCTTCGAGGACTCGTAGCAGTCGGGAGTCAGGATTATTGCTACGCGCGTTATCCAGTTGGGAGGCATTCTATGTGGACACGCGTTCTCCCCACGAATCAGCAGCTTGTAAGTGCTGCATACGACGTGCTTTCAGCACATGGCACGATCTGGCACTCGGCGGCCGCTTTCAAGCATTGGTTGCAGACGCACAATGACCAAGTGTTCTACTTGGCTGCTCCTGAATTTAGCCTTGTTGTCGGCTTTCGTGCCGAGGGCAATCGTTGGCGGGCTACTGTCGGCGGCATCGATGGCCAACTATCGCTTGATGCGCTGAAGCACTTGTTGGACAAGGCAGTCTCGTTTGTAAGGGAGCAGGGCGGAAACACGCTTCTCGTTCGCTTGCGCGACTTGCCGCCGTCAAACAAGTTCGCCGTGCTGTATCAAATGGCCACTGCTGTCATTCAAGGGGACCCGGACGTCGCTACGGTTTCAGAAGCGGACGTCGGCCGGCATCGGCTGTTTACGGTAACTTTGCGAGATCGGGCAGCATAGGAGGTGGTAATTCACTTGCTGGCGGCAGAGACGCGTGGCGGCCGCGGGGCCGCGCGGTCTTCTGTCGCGCTGAAGGTCAATTTCTTGGTCGGAACAACTGGCAGCAACCCGTCGTCGGGCTCGATGAGGCATCTGGCGTGCGAGTGCAAGGCAAAAGCAGAACTCGGCGCAGCGCAATCGCAATGGCTTGCGACGGCTGGACATTGATAACGCCCGAACAGTCTGAGCTGGCATATCGCTATCTTGAAATCATGCGCCAGATGAACCGGGCCACCTACTCGCCCCCGAATCCGGCCCGCGAGGTGGAGCGCATGTGCAGGCCGCCGTGCGAGTACTACTGCTACGCCGGGAGCGGCTTCGAAATCGTACTCGGCTTCAAGTGGATCAATCGCCTCAAACGTCATCGCGTCATGAGTGCCGGATTCGTCGGTGCGATTGGTCCGGCCGAGGCGCTGGATCACATCGCGGCCAAAATGCGTGAGTATGCTCGCCGCAAAGGCGTCGACCGCCTCGTCGCGATTCTGCCGTGGCGGATGGATCACGCAGGCATCATGGAACTTCACCAAATGCTGTTTCGGCATCCGACGCTACAGTTGCGCGGTGGACATAGCTTGGCAGAAGGCAAGTATGTTTGGATCCGCTTTTCACGATGACAAGTGCGGCGGATAGCCGCGAAAGGAGTCCTGACGTGCCGTGCAACACAAGCGAGACATCTTCCCAATCGTTTCAGCCGGAATCGTCCTCGTCGCAGAGCGGCACTGAGGAAACTTCTTCTTCTTCGTCCTCGTCAAGCTCGGCCTCCCAAGCAGGCGAGTCCTCTTCGTCAACAACGGCAAGTTCCTCGTCGCAATCGAGTGGTGGTGGCGAATCGTCCTCTTCCTCTGAGTCGCCACCCACGCCGCCACCACCCGGCTGTCCGGAAGGTGGCGACTGCGACTGCGGATGTAATTGCTGCGAGGACGAGGACTCCGCACCATGTCCACCGGATACCAGCGAAGGTCCTGTGCGCTATTTCAACGGCGAGATCCGCATGGCGGTCACGGACCTATCGTCGGCCGGCTTTGGACTGCCGTGGGGCCAGACCCGCTCGTACACCAATCAGTTGCCAACGAGCTTTGACTTTGGCAACGGCATGAACTGGATCGACCGTCAACGGCCGATGCTGGGCGAGACCGATTCCGGCACGGTGTTCGTCATTTTGGGTTTCAACAACGTGCGGTTCTTCGCTCCCAGCGGCGGTGGCGCTTACACGCCAATGTATGGTGCTCTCGACTCGCTCAGCTACGACAGCGGAAATGACCTGTTCACAATGGTCACGCGAGCTGGCTCGAAGTGGATCTTCTATGGACTCGACACGCCCACAAATCCGCGCGGCCAGCTCAAATCGTTTTTCACGCGAAGCGGAAACGAAATCACGGTGACCTACTCCGGAGGCCAACTGGTCGCCGCCTCACGATCCTACGAAAGCGCGCCTTCGGAGACCACAACGCTCAAATACTCGTACCAGTACCTTTCCGGGAGCGACCCCAACGCCGGCCTGCTCGAACTGATTATTCTGTCGCGCCAAGTCGGCGCCGGTTCACCGATCAACATAAGCCGAGTCAACTACGACTACCACACTGGTGCGACGGCTAATGGAAGCCAGGGCGATCTGAAGCAGGTCACCGTCGAACGCTACGACGGCACGGTCCGCTATGTCACGTCACTGAATTATTATCGCTACTACGTCGACAACGCCGGCGGGATCGGCTTCCAGCATGGAATTCGCTACGCGGTCGGCTACGAGGGCTATTTGAGGCTGATTCAAAATGAATTGGATGCGGACACGGTGTCGAATCTCGTGCTGGCAGAGTACGCGGACGAGCACTTCGAGTACGATCCGACGACGCAGCGGGTTACGAAGGAAGTTGTCGACGGCGGCTCGCGCACGTTCACGTTTTCCTATACCGAGCGCACTTCGACACCGACCGAAGACTACAACATCTGGCAAATGAAGACGGTCGAGACGCGGCCTAGCGGCGGCGGAGTGTTGACGGTTTACACCAACTATGCCGGCGGAGTGCTCTTGCGCCAGCTTGCAGATGGGTCAGACGTGTGGTGCGACTACTATTCGTACAATTCAGACGGGCGCCTGGTGCAACATGCCGAACCGTCGGCCGTCGCCAGCTACGACGACACCCAGGCCAACCTGGGAGTGACGCTGAATTCCACCAGCGGACTGATCCACGTCTACAACTACTACACGACGAACACGTCACCGGCCGCCTTGGGCTATCTTCACTACGAGGCTGTCATGAACGGCACTAGCAATCCGGAGATCAAGCTGCGCGAACTGGAATACGGCAGCGCGACGGCCGGCGACGTCACGGTGCGGCCGGTGACCAAGCGCATCGTTTACCGCACCGACGACAACATGAATGGCATCGCCACGACCTATACCCATGCCGGCTACTACTCGGGCACGGTGCAGCCGACGCAACGAACCACGACGCTTCCGAAAGTGCCAACGTCGGAAAACGGCGCCGACGCGTTCAGCACTCGCATCGAGAACTACGACGAGTTCGGCAACGTTACGTCCATGACGGACGAACGGGGGTACGAAACGACTCAGCAGTTCGATCCGGCTACGCATGCGCTCATTCAGCGCGTCGAGGACGATGGCGGCCTCGATCTGACAACCGACTACACCGTCGACGACGAAGGGCGAATCGTGCAAGCGCTCGGGCCCGCGCACGACGTCGGCGGCGAAACCGTTCGCACCGCTACGTGGAACGTCTACCATTCCATTGTCGTCCGTTCCGGCGACATCATTGCCCCGGGCATCTTCAGCGAATTGTGGAGCACGCAGGGCTATTTGAAGGTCAGCGATTCGAACTACTACCTCACGAGTCCTCCGGCGCCGGTCTCCGTTGCGCGCATCGACGGCGATGGCCGCACGGTGGCTCAAATCCTCTCCGAGCGCGATCCGAGTCGTGTCTCCGCAGTGCTCTCGGCGGTCGAAAACTACACCGACCAGTCGCGATGGGCGCGGTGCACCGTAAACCAATACGACGACCAGTCGCAGCTTACGGCGACCCAAGTGTACTTCAACATTCCCAATTCAGGCACAGGAACGCAGGGAACCAACTACGATCAGGCCGACTACATTTACGACGCCATGGATCGGCAAAGCGGCGTTCGTTCGCCCGCCGGCACGATCTCGCGTTCCGTCTACAACGTACGGGGACTGACGACGGAGAACTGGATCGGCACCAACGACAACGGCTTCGCCAGCCCGAATTTCGACAGCTCGGGCACCAACAACCTCGTCAAAGTCACGTCGATGGAATACGACGACGGGAACGACAAGGGCGACGGCAATCTCACCCAGTTGACCCAACACGTCGACGGCAACTCCAGCAACGACCGGGTGACGGTGTACGAGTACGACTTCCGCGATCGACAGACGATCGTGGACGGCCCGCTGAACTTCTATCAGAAAGCGACGTACGACAACGTCAATCGCGTCACCGTGACCGAGCAGTACGACGATGACGAGACCGGCAACCTGCTGGCCAAAGGCACGACGGCGTACGACACGCGCGGCCGGGTCTACCAGACAACGCGTTACGGAGTGGATCCCAGCGATGGTTCGCTCGGAAACGCGCTGGTCGACAATTCCTGGTACGACGCCGCGGGCAACCTCGTCAAGTCGCTGCCCGCCGGGTCGGAGCTGTTCACCAAGACGATCTACGATGAGGTAGGCCGGGCCACCGCCACGTATCAGGGCTACTATACGGGCACCGGCAGCGAGTCCTATTCCGACGTGAGCCAGGTCACCGCAAGCAACGTCATTTTCGAGCAGGCCATTTCGACTTACGATGAAACCGGCGCATTGACGTTCGCGGAAATCTATCAGCGATTTCACAACACGTCGGGATCGGGAGTCTTGAACTATCCGACGGGATCGGCGCCGCTGGCCCGCGTGAGCTATCAGGCCATGTGGTACGACGGGATAGGCCGCCCGATCGCCACCGCCGATTACGGCACGAACAACAACGCCGGTCCCCCCACTCGTCCGGGCAGCCCGCCATCATCCAGCGATACGGTATTGGTCGGCCTGACCGGTTATAATGACCGGGGAGAGGCGGACACTGCGACCGATCCCGAGGGAGCCGTTACAGCAACCACGTTCGATGACGCCGGGCGCGTGATCGAGACCGTTCAGGACAAGGGGACGGGAACGCTCAACGTCACTACGCAGATGACCTATCACGCCAGCGGACAAATTGCCACGCTGACGGCCGTCAACGCCGACACGGGGAACCAAGTGACGACGTACACGTACGGCACGACGCTGGCCGATTCGGCCATCGCCTCGAATGACCTGTTGGCGGAAGTGGAGTATCCGACATGAGCGTGGTCGCCTACACGTACAACGCGCAGCAGC
>JBGSYQ010000184.1:0-26383 GCA_041750795.1 Pirellulales bacterium
AGACCGTCAACAGCATGCTCAAACGCCTGCTAGGCTCCGCGCTCCGCGCCCGACACTATTGGAGCCAGTGCCGAGAGATCCTCCTACAAGCGATCACCCTCAACATCATGATCCTCAGACGACAGGTTTTCTACAGAGCAGGACATTGTACTTTTCTCAAAAACCAGTACGTCCCCTTTTCCGATCCGTCCCCATTTCCGATCCAAAGTGAACCACTCATGCCGTTATAATGGGGACATGCGCGAAAACGGCGGGATGCATTATTGGTTTCGTGTGGCCTTGCGTGCCCTTGCCACCGAACTGCAGACTTGGGCTCGATGGTCCTTAAAGGCGCTTGGGATGACCGCGCTTTGTATTGCGTCATGGCGAGCTTTGTATTGCGTCATGGATTGTGGTGCGCTTGATTATTCCTGATTCGTGGCTCCCCTATTGCAGTTTCCCCGGGCCAGCTTTTCCGTTCTGAGTACAGCGCGCCAAAGTGAGCCACTGCCGGTTTCCGCGACGAGCTAGCGAAATCACATGAACAACCACGTGGGCAGGTTCAAAACGAAAATAAGATCTCCGTCCCCTCCCTTTATTTCCCTCTTGACCTCCTCGCTCTGACGATCGTCGCGGCCGCTAGCGCCATCAGCATCAGGATCCAGGTCGCGGGCTCAGGGGTCACGTACAGGTAGAAGCCGTAGTGTACGCCGTCGTATACCGTGAGAGTGCGGGTGTCGAAGTTGGCCGTCGAGAGGAAGGCGTCGGCCTCAAAAAAGCCCGTGTCGTAGGGCGCCTTGGCGAAGTCGTAGTAGCTCTGATCGACGTACTGATACGGGTAATAGGGCTCGGACCAGACGTCTCCGCCCACGACGAGATTGTTGAACGATGCGACGTCCATCGCGCTGAAGCCTGGTACGAGCGCAAAAGAGCCCGGATTGTAGTTGAGGAACAGCCCTTGCGACCAATACAGGTCGTCGACGGGTTCCGGACCTCCATAGCTCCACTCGATTTTTACCTCAACGCCTCCGACTCCCACGTTGGGCGCATGGTTGGCGCCGTGGAAACTCTGGGCGTCGAACTGGGAAACGTTGATGGTCAAGGCGTCGGGGATCAGAAAGCTTGAGCTGGCCAGGGTCCACTCGGAGCCGACGGGCTGGGCCGCGTTCCACGCGTCAAACGCATCTTGGAAATAGATCGAGGACGCCAGCGTAATGGACTCTGTCCAAAGATGGGCAATCACGCCGGCCTCCGGATGTGGAGGCGCCGGCATTTCGACTGCCGTGTAATTGGGAGTTGGATCGGTCACATTGACCGGAACCGCATTGGCCGCGCGGGCCGCCAGCACGACGATGATCGTCGCGATGGCCAGTGCCAGCAATTTGCCGTGCCAGACACGTCGAAGCAAGTTTGTGCTCATGAGCGGTGTCTCCATTTTGACGGGTTGGGGCTCCGCGGCACCAAGCTGAACGGATGCCCTGCGCGGCCTTGAATCTACCACCAAAGGTGTGGAATTCAATATTATTCTGGTGGATTTTATCAAAAGGATCGGTGGTTCCGCAGACGTCGGATCGCCACCACTCCGGAAGCCTCTGCCCAGCCGCGCTGCGCAGCGTGAAGCGCCCCCAGCAGGGAGAACCAGAAGCCGACCGGCGTGTCGCCGATCGAGCCGCTCGAACGGGCCGCCACAGCGTGCGGCGCGGCAGTTCCAGCACCCGAACCCTGCTGCGCATGGGCGTCTTGTCCAAGATCACCAGGTCGGGGGACTCTGCGCGTGGGACAAGTGAATGGAACGGCGACAGGCATCCCCAGGGCCTTGCCGGCCTCAAGCGTCCCGCCTCCAGGGTCGACCGAAGAATGACTTCCTGATTCTCTAACCCCTCACCCTACCGTCTCCCACAAGGGGCGAGGGGAGATTCGCGGAGACGTTGTTTTTCGCCTCCCGCCTTCAATACGGAATCGACAGGCTCATGGTGGCGTAGTGTGCGTCGGCCTGGTGGGTGCTGTTGTCGAACTGGCCGCCGACCAGCGCGCTGGTGCCGACGTGGCGGGTGGGGCCGAACGCGTATTGATAGGCCGCGTTCAAGATGGTGTGCCGCAGCTTGCGACTGAAGCCCATGCTGAAGACGTGTTGCAAGCCGCCGCCGAAGTATGGATTGAACGTGGCGTTGGGCGACGGGTTGGGCTGATAGTCGTAGCCACAGCGGAGCACGTGGTGGTCGTCCAGATCGGTCTCGTAACCGAGGCGGAAGGTGACGGTGTCCGTCCACCGCAGCGGCAGATCCTGCTTGACCGGCAGCGACCCGCCGGCCGCGGCCAGCAGCGATTGAATGGCCGGGTTGCTGGGGTCGTACATCACCAGGTTGACGTTGCGGTAGGCAGCGGACCAATCCGTCCACACCACGTCGGCCGCGATGCGGCGGTGCGGGCACAGGTCGTGCTTGATGCCGCAGGCGACGTTGCGCGGCCAGCGGAGGTGGATCTTGCTGTGGAAGCGGCTTTCGACAAACGAGCCGTCGAAAAACGTCGCGTTGGTCGCCCCGCGCAGCCAGAAGTTGGATTGCGCCGTGTAGGTGGCGCCGATTCGGGTGTCGTCCGTCAGTTGGTATTGCATGCCAACAGCCCCGATCGGCGCCACGCCGGTGCCTTCCGCGTCGAGCAGGACCGGCATGCCGGCCAGCGGGCCGGATTGCAGAAACTGGGGCCCGTCAAACGAGGCATACGAGAGGCCGACGCCCACGGACAGCCCCAACGCCAGGCGGTCGGTAGCGCGATACGCCATGGCCGGCTGCAGCTTGACCAGGGTTCCCTTCGAGCGCATCAGGCTGGGCCCGAAGATCGGATTTTCGAGCTCGCCGTAGCTGGCCCCGAAGCTGTTCGGAGCAAACAGGCCAATGCCGAACGCCCACTGGCCGTCGGGCGTTTTCTTGGTGATGCCCAACACCGGGCCGGGCTCAGGCCGCACCTTGGCGTTGACGTCGTTGCCGAACGAATCGGTGTAGTCGCCGGTGGAGATGCCCGTGGCGACACCCAGCTCGATCAGTCCCCGGCCTTCCACCACGTTGACCATGCTGGCCGGGTTGTCGAGGATCATCTCCGCGTTGTCAGAGAAAGCCTGGTTGACGCCTCCGCGGCCGGTTGGAATCGGCCCCAGGCCGTCGCGGCCATCGGCCCGTATCGCCACAGCACTGCAGCAACAAAACCAGGCCAGCAGCATCGCGGCCGATGGTCGGCGAAGCTTCATCAGATGGGCGCTCCGTCACCTCGGTAATCCGTGCGAGAGGTGAAACCCCCGAGTTTACCTAACCGGCATATTCGAAGGCGCAAGTTGAAGGGTCGCAAAGACTTGATCGTCGAGCCCCCCAGTCCGACTCGAACGAATTACCGGAAAAACCGTTACCACGCGTCAGGCCGTGCATTTGCAGTCCGCCGCCAGCGGCGAGTGGCGAGGCTCTGCAGCTCACAGAGATCTGCGACTTAGTGTGCCGTTTGTCGCTCAGCGATCCCTGCCGGGGGATGGCAGTGCGAACAAGAGCAGCAACAACCCCAACAGACTCACGCCGCTGATGGCCGCGCCCCAGATCACGGTCGCCGGGCGATAGCGATAGACGAGCTTGTGGCGTCCGGCGGGCAGTGCCGCCCCGCGCAGGACGCGGTTGGTTCGCAGGATGGGAACGTCGCGCGAGGCGCCGTCCGTTTCGACCTTGAGCGTCCAGCCGGGATAGCAGGCGTCGGCCAGCACGACCAGTCCCGGGCTTGCCAATTGCACCTCAATGGCGACGCGCTGTGGTTCGGCCGAGACGATTTCGCACGACTCGGCGATATCGGAGGGGGACTCTGAGAAGTCCGGCAACTGGGCGTCCGTTTCGACCACCGCTTCGCGCGCCCAATCGCGTTGGCGGTCGGCGGGGAAAAGCACTTCCTGGGTGCGCTCGTTGACCTCGGCCGGCGAGTTGCCGGCAAGTTCGCTGATGACGTGGACGTCGTGGACGATCCAGGCGCGCGGCAGCGGGTCGGCCACTCCGACGAGTGCCGCTCCGGGCGCGATGACGTGCGCGTGCGGCGTCGAACTTTGTGGAATGATCTCGCTCGACACGCCCAGTAACCGCAGCACCGACTCGGCAGGCAAGCCACCGCGCCCGTCGGCGTGGTTGCGGGCGACGTCCCAGACGACGTGTACGTCGTACGGGGCCAGCGTGCCGGGCGAATCGACCAGGGAGACGTCATGCGACAAGTTGTATTTCGGAAACAGCGTCGCGCGCTTCCAGGAAAGGCTTTCCTGCACGCGATGGGGCGACGACGCGGCGCGCCACGCTTCGTTCCAGCAGTGCGGATCGCGGTAAACCCGCAGCTTGTCCGTTCCGGCCAGTTCGAGAGCGCGGGGGACACCCTGCCACATGGTTGCCGGAGCGTAGGGAACCAACGGCCGCCCGGCGATTGCCAGGTCGATGACCGTCAGCAGTAAACACGCCCCTGGAGCGATGCCACGGAGCGTCGCGCCGCGAGGTTGTGCCGTTTCGCCGTCATGCTTTCTCACTGCGAAGTAAATCAACCATGCAAACAACGCGGATAGAATCGCCGTCTGCCCCAGCGCTCCGCTCACTTCCATCCGCGCCTGCCGGCAATCGAACGGCCCGAACAACTCGTTGGGCTCAATGGCTTGCAGTCGATCGCACAACGATGGCCAGGCCACGTTGATTGCGATCGGCGCCGCAAAGCTCAATGCGGCCAGCCCCGCGAAGCATCGCCACCAGCCGGCGCTTTGGCTGCGCCACAGGGCGTCCCAGCCGAGGGCCGCCAACATGCTCAGGCCGAGACAGGCAACGACCAGCAGCTTGGCCGGGTAGCGAAAGTACACGTAGCCGGGCAGCACCACGGTCATCAACCAATACAGCCCGCCCACTTCGTCGCCGATGTCTCCTCCGATCGAAGCGCCGAACCATCCGCCGACTTCGCGCACCCACCACACGACGCCAAACACGCCCAGGCCGGCCAACACACCAAGCAGCGTCATCCAACTCAGCCAGCGTACGGCCGGCGACGCCCTGCGGCGGACGCTGAAACTGCTGAGGGCCAACACAACCGGCAACAAGCCCATGTAGAGCGACGGCGTCCACACGCGTCCCTCGGCCGGCAAGACGTCCAGCCAGCGACTGTTGACGGGGAAATGACGCCCGGCAACGTTGGGCCACAGAAGCTCGATCGCCCGCCAAGGCCCTAGGTTGAATTGATAGATGTGCTGCGCGTGCTCGTCGTTCGACATGCCGAGCAAGCCGGCGTACCGCGGGGATGCCGGCTTGAGGGCGTCGCCCGCCAGCATCGCCGCGCCAAGCTCGTAAAGATTGCGCGGCGAGTCGTACGATGCCCGCAAGCTTTGGCGCGCCGTCTCCCTCGAAGGGAGAGTCTGCACGGCCGACAGCACGAGCCCCGTGCCGGCGGCGACTGCCAAGAGCAACGTCAGGCGGCGGATCGTGCGAGTCGGAATTGACGGATCGCCGGCAGAGGCGCGCCACAGAATGGCCGCATCGAGCACTGCCAGCAATCCGGCGTTGTAGGCCATTTGCGGATCGCCGCCGGTGACCATCAGCGCCAGCACGACGCCCATTCCGATGGCCGCCCGCCAACTCCCTTCGCGCAGCGAACGATCGGCCAGCTCGAGCGCCAGCGGCAGCCACGCCGCGCCGACCAGGAAGACGACGTTGCAGTGCTGGAACATCACGTTGCCGGAGAAGGCGTACGAAACCGCGGCCAGCCCCGCGGCCCACGCGCTGGCGCCGAAGTGGCGTGCCAGTCGGAAGCTGGTTGCGGCCGCCAGCGCAAGATGCGCCACGACGTACCCGTTGAACAGCAGCGTATAGTCCAGCGGCAGTGCGAACAGCAGCTTGCCGGGATAAAACACGCTGGAGGTGGCGTCCCCCGCCAGCGGCACGCCCAGGTTTTCGCAAGGGTTCCACAGCGGCACGCGGCCGGCGGACCACTCGGCTCGGACGAATTCGAACAGCGGGTGGTAGAAATGGGCCGCGTCGCGATAGGCAAAGCCATAGTGCCCCGCCAGCGCCGGACCAAAGATCGCGGCGATCAGTACGCCGACCGCAAGCACCACGATCCCGTGCGACTTAGCCAAACGTACGTCCGCCCCGAAAAACCTGGAGATACCCGGCGCCAAGCATGCCGGTGTATCTTAGCAGCCTGCTGCTGAGTCACCGCGCCGCGCGAACGGCCTGCGAGATGCGCCGTTGCACTTGCCGCAGCGAGGTTTCCAACTCGGCGGCCAGCGAAGGCAAGTCGGCCGACAGCCGGGTTGCACCGAACATGACGGTCGCTCTGGGGCCGCGACGACTCCAAGCGGGTGGCCGCATGGCGTGGCCAGTGCGTGCGGCCGGCGCCGGCTGGCTGTCGAGATTGCGCTGGGTCCCGTCCGACCCGGTAAGCTGGGCCAGAAATTCCGCCAAGGTGGCGTCGCGGTCCAATGCCGGTCCCATCGGCGCCGTGGACCGAGCGGGCAGCGTTTCGATCACGATCACGCCGAGCGTGCGACTATCGATATTTTGCAGCATGCACCGTCCCGCCCGCTGTGCCCCGCTCGGGGGTCAGAGATGTTACGCGGCAACCGCCGCTGGCGTCGTTTTCTTATGTCGCTGTCGACGTTGCTCGATGTCGCCCGCGTGTCGCGCCGTCCCCATGCAGGGAGTTTCGGCCCGCACGCTTGGCACCAATGAACCCGATTGCGCGCGCGGCAACAGAAATGGCGATACGCGGGTTGGGTGGGTCGGCGTGGCGAAGATAGTCGGCTTGCCGAGCATGCAAACCGCAGTGCCGCGCCTTATTTCACGTGGCTCGCAACGCGCAACTGGGCGCGGGCCCGTTGCTCGGCGCGTTGGCGAGCGGCCTGCAGTTCGTCGTTGTTCGCTTTGCGATGGCGCGCTTCAACGAGCATCTCGGCGGCCACCTGCTCATCAACCGACTCGGCCGCCAACGCCCGATTGGTCAACACCGAGACCACGTCGCCGGCCACCTGGACGAAGCC
This sequence comes from Pirellulales bacterium, assembly GCA_041750795.1. Lineage (GTDB taxonomy): Bacteria > Planctomycetota > Planctomycetia > Pirellulales > PALSA-1355 > JTS-RE94. The sequence goes on from JBGSYQ010000184.1 coordinate 7,007, forward strand.
GCCGTCGACGTAGAATCGCTGGGTTCGCCCGCCGGACACCAGCCGCAGCTCACCGTAGCCCATGCGGCCGATCAAGGGAGCCCGACCGGGGGCGATGCCGATTTCGCCGTCATAGAGGGGCAGCGCGACAAAGTCGACCGGCTCGTCCAGCGTGGTGGCCTCCGGCGTCACGACGATCAATTGCAATTGTCGACCGCCGGACGCATGGGCCGCTGTGTCGTGGTGCGTGGTGTGATCAGCCATGGTTGATGCTTTTTCGAAGTCGATCCCCCCGGCGGAGCCAGAGGGTGAACAATGGGGTTAGGTCGCGGCGCCGGCGTCAGGCCTTGGCGGCCATCTTCTTGGCTTGTTCTTCGGCCTGTTCCACCACGCCCACGTACATAAAGGCCTGCTCGGGCAGATGGTCCCACTTGCCGTCGGCGATTTCCTCGAAGCTGCGGATCGTTTCGGCCAGCGGCGTGATTTCGCCCGGCTTGCCGGTGAACACTTCGGCCACCAAAAACGGCTGCGAGAGGAACCGCTCCATGCGGCGTGCCCGGTGGACCACCAGCTTGTCGGCCTCGCTCAGTTCGTCGACGCCGAGGATCGCGATGATGTCTTGCAGCTCGCGGTACCGTTGCAGGGTGACCTGCACGCGGCGAGCAATGGCATAATGCCGCTCGCCCACGTACTGCGGATCGAGAATGCGGCTGGACGAGGCCAGCGGATCGACCGCCGGGTAGATACCCTTCTCGGTGATCGAGCGCTCGAGGTAGAGAAATGCGTCGAGCTGGCTGAAGGCCGCGGCCGGAGCCGGATCGGTCGGGTCGTCGGCCGGCACGTACACGGCCTGCACCGAGGTGATGGCCCCCTTCTTGGTCGACGCGATGCGTTCCTGCAAGGCGCCCATTTCCGTGGCCAACGTCGGCTGGTAGCCCACGGCCGAAGGCATGCGCCCCAGCAGCGCGGATACTTCGCTGCCGGCCTGCGAGAAGCGGAAAATGTTGTCGACGAACAGCAGGGTGTCGGTTCCCATCGTATCGCGGAAGTACTCGGCCATGGTCAGTGCCGACAGCGCCACGCGCAAGCGTGCTCCCGGCGGCTCGTTCATCTGGCCGAACACCATGCAGGTCTGCTCGATCACGCTGCGGCCCGTGTCGCCGATTTTGGCCTCCTGCATTTCCAGCCACAGGTCGGTTCCCTCGCGCGTGCGCTCGCCGACGCCGGCGAACACGGAGTAACCGCCGTGGGCGCTGGCGATGCGCGCGATCAACTCGGTGAGGATCACCGTCTTGCCGAGCCCGGCACCACCGAACAAGCCGGCCTTGCCGCCGCGGACGAACGGCGTCAGCAGGTCGATCACCTTGATGCCGGTCTCGAAAAGCTCGGTCTTGGTCGACAAGTCGTCCAGCGGGGGAGCATCGCGATGGATGGAGCGAAACTCCGTGGCGTTGACCGGCCCGCGGCCGTCGACCGGCTCGCCGATCAAGTTGAACACGCGGCCGAGCGTTTCCTTGCCCACCGGCACGGTCACCGGCGAGCCCGTGTCGACGCACTCCTGGCCGCGGATCATACCGTCGGTGCTGCCCAGCGCCACGCAGCGAACGCGCCCGCCGCCGAGGTGCTGCTGCACTTCGCCGACGAGATTCACCGTCACGCCCTTGTGCTGCGAGTTGATCTTCACGGCGTTGTAAATGGCCGGCAATTGGGCGTCGGCAAATTCGACGTCGAAGGTGGAGCCGATGACCTGGGTGACGTGGCCAATGTTCTTGGTGCCCGGTTGGTGGTTGGTAGCAGTTGCCATGAAACAGTCTTTGGGGTGGAAGCCGCGGTTAGTGAATGTTCGTGTACGAGTGGGCAGCGGGTGAAACGGTTAGTTCTTCAGTGCCTCGACGCCGCCGATGATTTCCATGATTTCGCCGGTGATCTGCGATTGGCGAGCCCGGTTGTAGGCCATCGAGAGCGCCTTGATGCGGTCGCCGGCGGCCTTGGTGGCGGCCTTCATCGCCACCATCCGCGAAACCTGCTCGCTCACCGCCGCGTCGAGCAGGCACTTGAACAACTTGATCTTGAAGCTCGCCGGCACGACCTCTTCCAGAATGCTCTCGGCCGAGGGCAGGAACTCGTATTGCGATGGCGCCGCCCCCTGCTCCACTTCCGAGCCAGCCAGCGATCCCAGCGGCAACAGCGTCTCTACGGCCACCACCTGGCGGCTGACGTTCTCGAATCGCATGTACGCCACGTCCAGCCGATCGAGCTTGCCGGTGGCATACTCTTCGAGGTAGCGATTGGCCAGCACTTCGGCTTCGCCGAAGCTGGGCTTGTCGTCGAAGTGCAAATACGACTCGCTGACGGCAAGTTGGCGAAACTTGGCCGCCGCGATGCCGCGTTTGCCGGAAATTTCCAGCTCGACCGCCGGAATCTCGTGCTTCAACTCGGCCAGCCGCGCGAAGCCGGCGCGCTGCACGTTGCCGTTGTAGCCGCCGCACAGTCCGCGGTTGGCGGTCAGCATCAACAGCACGGCCCGTTCGGTTTTCTCGCGTCCTTCCAGCAAGGGATGCCGCACTTCCAAGCCGCTGTTGGCCAGGTCGGCGACCAGTTGCGTGATGCGGCGCGTGTAGGCCGTGGCGGCGTGCGCGCGGTCCATCGCCTTTTTGAAGCGCGCCGTGGCGATCAACTCCATCGTCCGCGTGATCTTGCGGATATTGCGGATCGCCTTGCGGCGTTTGTCCAGTGCGCGGGCTTTAGCCATAGGATCGCAAAACTCAGTTCGTAGGGCTCAACTTATCAGCCGGTCATCGTTTTCACACGCCGGCCACCGCGGGCGGCGTGCTCTGGAACTGCGTCTGGAATTCGGCGATCGCCGCGTTGAGCGCCGTTGTGGTTTCCTCGTCGAGATCGTTCCGTTCTTCGATCATCTGCCGAATTTCCGGCTTCTGATCGCGCATGAACGTCAGAAATTCCTTTTCCCAGCGGCGGACTTCCGTCACCGGCACCTTGTCCAGGAATCCGCGGGTGCCGGCGTAAATGATGAACACCTGGTCGAACACGTTGAGCGGCTCGTACTGGCCCTGCTTGAGGATCTCCACCATGCGATAGCCGCGATCGAGCCGCGCCTGCGTGGCGGCGTCCAGGTCGGTGCCCAACTGGGCGAACGCCTCCAGCTCGCGAAACGCTGCCAGGTCCAAACGCAGACCGCCGGCCACCTTCCGCATGGCCTTGATCTGCGCCGAGCCGCCCACGCGCGACACCGAAATGCCCACGTTCATGGCCGGGCGAATGCCGGAAAAGAACAAGTCCGGCTGCAGATAAATCTGGCCGTCGGTGATCGAAATCACGTTGGTCGGAATGTAGGCGGACACTTCGCCTTCCAGCGTCTCGATGATCGGGAACGAGGTCAGCGAGCCGCCCCCTTTCTCGGCGCTGAGCTTGGCCGAGCGCTCGAGCAAGCGGCTGTGGGCGTAGAACACGTCGCCCGGATAAGCCTCGCGCCCCGGTGGGCGCCGCATCAACAGCGACAACTGCCGATAGGCGGCGGCCTGCTTCGACAAATCGTCGTAGATGATCAGCGCGTGCTCGCCCTTGTACATGAAGTATTCGGCCATGGACGTGCCGGCGTACGGCGCCACGTACTGCAACGGGGCCGGATCGCTGGCGCCGGCCACCACCACGGTCGTATAGTCCATCGCTCCCTTGGCCCGGAGCACTTCGATCGTGCCGGCGATGGTCGATTCCTTCTGGCCCACGGCGACGTAAAAACACTTTACGCCGCTGTCGCGCTGGTTGAGGATGGCGTCGACGCCGATGGCCGTCTTGCCGGTCTTGCGGTCGCCGATGATCAGCTCGCGCTGGCCGCGGCCGATGGGGGTCATGGCGTCGACGGCCTTGATGCCGGTCTGCATCGGCTCTTTCACCGGTTGGCGTTCGGCCACGCCGGGAGCCACGGTTTCGACGTCGCGGCGATGGGAAGTGACGATCGGCCCCTTGCCGTCCAGCGGATTCCCCAGCGGATCGACCACGCGGCCGATCACGGCTTCGCCAACCGGCACGCTCAGCAGCTTGCCGGTGCTCTTGACCTCGTCTCCCTCGGTAATCGAAAGAAAGTCACCGAGAATGATCACGCCGACCGAATTCTCTTCCAGGTTGAAGGCCAGGCCGACGATGCCGCCGGGGAACTCGACCATCTCGCCGGACATCACCCCCGACAGCCCGTACACGCGGGCGATGCCGTCGCCCACTTCGAGCACGCGCCCCACTTCGCGCACGTCGATCCGCGACTGGTACGTTTCAATTTCCGCCTGAATGACGGAAGCGATCTCGTCCGCTTTGAATCTCATGAATACTCCTCGTGATCATTTGCTCGCGCACCTGGCGCAATTGCCGGGCCACCGAGCCGTCGTAGACTGTATCGCCAACGCGCAACACGATTCCGCCGATGAGCGCCGGATCGACGGTCGGCTCGACCAGCGGCTCTCCGCCCAACAGCGTGCGCAGCGCGGCGGTTAGATGATCTGACTGGACGTCCGCCAGCGGCGTGGCCGTCTGCAGGTCGACCCGCACGCGGCCGCGCAATTCGTCGTACAGCACTCCCACCTGCTGGGCCACCGGCCGCAACACGTTTAAGCGGCCGTGCCGCGACACCACCTTGAGAAAATCGAGCACCAGCGGCGAGACCTTGGGGCCGAACACGCGGTCCAGCACCTGGCATTTCTCTTCGTGGTCGATCAGTGCCGAGCTCAGCACGCCTTCCAGCTTGGGAAACTGCGACAACGCTTCGGCCACGGCCGCCAGTTCCTCGACTGCGGCCTCGCCCTGCCCGGCCTTTTCCGCGGCGCCCAGCAGCGCCTTGGCATAGACCGTCGCCACCTGCTGCGCGGCGACGTTGATCACCGTGGACCTGGCTCGTTTGGGCTGGGCGGACTCGATCATGAAACACCTAGTTGGCGCTGGGCGTCGACTCGGGGAACTTGGCCATTGCATCCTGGATCAACCGTTGATGATCCGCCGGCGAAAGCTGCGTCTGCAGGATTTTGCCCGCCAGTTCGATCGCCAACTCGGCGCTGCGTTCGGCCAGCGTCTTGAGCGCCGCGTCGGTGGCCGTCTCGATTTCGTGCAGCGCCCGCGCTCGCTCCGTCTCGGCGCCCGCCTTGGCCTCGGCCAGGATGGACTGCTTGGTATACTCGGCATCGCGGCGCGCCTCTTCCAGCAACTCTCGAACCTCGTTGGCAGCCAGCGCCAGCTTCTGCTCGTACTGGACCAACACGGCCTTGGCCTCGTCGTGATTGCGCTGGGCTTCGGCAATGTGGTTGGCAATGCCCTGCTCGCGCCGTTCGAGCGCCTCGATGATCGGCTTCCAGGCGAACTTGCCCAGCACGACCAGCAGGATCACGAACACCAACAGCGTGAACAACGCCAGATCGGGATCGACGATCAACGGATCGATCGCCAACGCCTCTTGACTCTCCGTGTCGTGCTCACCCGTGGCCGACTGCGCGGTTGCCGGCGTCGCCGGACGATCTTGGGCCGACGCGGACACCGTCGACCAGCCGACCAGCACGCCGACCAGCAGGCAATTCGCGAAACGCTTGCACCAACTCATACGGTCTCCTCACTCGCGGTTGTCGTGCCGGGGCCGAAAACCACTAAAGGACGATCTGCAAAATGCACACGATCAGCGCGAAGAAGGTGGCTCCTTCGATCAGAGCGGCCGCGACAATCATCGCTCCTTGCACTTGGGTGGCGACTTCCGGCTGACGCGCCATGCTCTCGACGGCGCTGCCGCCGATCCGCCCGATGCCGAAGCCCGCACCCAACATGACGATGCCGGCGCCAATCGCCGCACCCAGATCCATCGAAAACGAACCTGCTGAAGCATCTGGCTCTTGCGCCAGCGCCGGAGTCGTTGTCACAAGCAGCACGACGGCAGACATCGCGACAATCTTGACAAGTGAGTTCACTGAATCATTCTCCTGTGCAATTGTTAAGGTTGGTTACTACGGCCTGGACGTGTCTCGAAGCACTAGTGAGGATGCACGGCCATGCCGATGAACAACGCAGACAAAAAAGTAAAAACGTATGCCTGAATGAACGCCACCATGAGCTCCAGAAGGCTCAAGGCGATCGCACCAAAAATACTGGCGGGCATCACGCCCCAAAAGGCGAAGCTCGACCAGGTTGCGGCGATAAACGCCAGCACCACCGCCAGCACCAAATGCCCCGCCATCATGTTGGCGAAAAGTCGCACGGCCAATACCGAATGCTTGATGCCCAGTCCCATCACTTCGATACCGAAGATCATCGGCTTGAGAATGACGGACATCACTGGCGACAACTCGAGGTGCGGCACTTGGGCGAGCCAAAAACCCACCGGGCCCAGCTTCGCCATGCCGGCCACCACGACCGTGCCAAACGTAAGCAATGCGAGTGCGACCGTGGTGCCCAGCGCGCCCGTTGCCGAACCGGCCCAGGGTACCAGCCCCAGTAGGTTGCAGGCGGCGACGAAGAAAAAGGCCGTCAACAAGAATGGCAGGAACCGGTCCGCGTCGTGGCGGCCGATCGCCGGTCGGGCAATGTCGTTGCGGACGAAGAGAACCATGGCTTCCAGTGCATTGGTCGCGGCACCCTTGGGTGCGCCGCCACCACGCAGCTTTGCGGCCAGGCGGACGAACAGAAAGACGAGCACCACCGCCGCCACCAGTTCCATCAGCATGAACTTGGTGAACTTGAGATCCAGCGGCTCGATCCGCTGGTCAATCGGCGGGAAGCCCGTGTTCACGGTAAACAGCGGGACATCGGTCTTGAACGGTTGGGGCAAGGGGACGTGGCCGCCCAGGAGGTGCGGCAATTCGAGATAATCGGCGTCCTTCACATGGCCAAACAGATGCTCGGCGCCCAGCGGATTGTGATCGTGCTCGGCATCGTGATCGTGCTCGGCATCGTGAGCGTGCTCGGCATCGTGAGCGTGCTCGGCATCGTGAGCGTGCTCGGCATCGTGAGCGTGCTCGGCATCGTGAGCGTGCTCGGCATCGTGAGCGTGCTCGGCACTGTCGGCGTGTTCGTGTTTGACTTGCTCGGCCATGATTCGCTCAGAGGTGACTGCGCGTCGTTGTATCGTGCGGAAGGTGCGCCACCGCGAGCAACGTCTCAGCGGCCAGAACCACCGGGTAAAACACCAGGAAATAGAAGAACAGGCCTGCCGAGGTCAGCGCGGGTGCTGCCACGTGAATAGCCAGTCCCAAGAACAGCGGGAGAGTAAGCCGTGCGACCATTCCGGCCAGCACGGACTGGAGCGTGCCAACTCGCCGCGCCAAGAGTGCGCCCATGAGCAATGCCAACTCACCGCCAACCAGACAAGCACCTCCAGCCGCCACGACGGCCACGACGCCAGGCGCACCAGAAATCGCGAACGCGAGCGGTGCCAACACCAGCGCCACGATGCCCACGATTCCGCCCAAGAAGCCTGCCTGGGCCGCCAGTCCCGAATGCGCGAGTCTATCGCGAATGCTCTTCTTCCGACTGTCCGACATCATCATCTTTACCGGGGGGAGGTGCCGCTCCCAGCTTGGCAATTCGCATCAGGCCAAGCGTGCCTAGGATCATTCCAAGTGCGAGGCCCACAAACAGAAACACCAGCCGCGTGCCCAATCGCTGGTCGAGCCAATAGCCCACCAGCGAAGGAACGACCATTTGAGCGGAAATCGCAAGGATTGTGGTCGCCCAGCTCAAGCCGATGGCCATGGGAGAGCGATCGTCTGGCGGTTCTACCACGTTTGCCGGATCCCGCCGCCAAAGCGGCCCGAAACCACGCTATTCGACCGCCGAAAACCTCCGCATTTCGCTTACGTCATACGCCCTTCGAACCTGCAAGGCTGGCCATCGTAGTCGTCGCAAAAAAGAGTGTCAATTGGCCAGGCGACGAATTCGTGTTTTTTTTCACAAAGTCATTATCCGGCTGCTAAGCCGCAGTGTCAAATGCATTACGTTGCACCGCACCCAGCACCCCGCGGCCGGTTCGGACGCAGTGCCGCGCACTTCGTCGCGGCACCAAAAGTGTGTCAATTCGACGCACAAGTGGTATCGGCAATACCCCCGCCGGATGAACCTAAAGCTAGCAGCCGCAAAGGTTCCGGACGATTGGCGCGCGGTCGGGGCGTTGCAAATCGGTGGCCATTCGATTAAACTTACTCGTGCGAGGTAGATGTGCTCCCAACAGCCATCCGGTCTGTCGACGAGCACCCCCACCTAAAAGGTGGATTTCGCTGATCGCAAGCTTAGTGCTGCTCCCCCCAAAGCAGCACGGCTGGCAAGACCGGCAGCGAGTTTCACCCCGACCGCATCGGTCTCCAACTGACGGAGCGCCTGCTGCTTGTGGCGAGCACGGCTGGCAGCTTCTTCGTCACCTCATGCGGCTATGGACTGCCGGGGAGGGTTCGAGCGTTTTATCCAGTCACGGACGACGCTCAAACCACGGCTTTCGGCGCGGCGGTGCTTATGAAAAGCGCTTCGCCCGCCCCATGCGGAGGTAAGTCCATTGATCACCGCAGCGAGTCTCAAATCGCGTTCTCTCAAAGACCTGTCGCAGATGGCCAAGCAAGGCGGCGTACGCGGCTGGCACAGCATGCGCAAGGACCAACTGGTCAAGGCGCTGCTCACGGCGGCCAAGAGCAAGAGCTCGGCCAGCAACGGCAAGAAAATCACCGCCCCGGCGCGGCGTTCCGCCGTTAGCAAGCCGGCCACGGTCACGGCAACCCACCGGCCGACCAATGGCCGCGTGCAACGCCACATCAGCAAGGTGAAGGCTCAACTCGAACGCGCCAAAAACCTGTCGGTCGGCAACGGCAAGCCCAAGAATCGGGCGTTGACCGAGCGGATCGTGGTGATGGTCCGCGATCCTTACTGGCTGCACGCCTATTGGGAGGTCAAGCGCCAGAGCGTCGAGCGCGTGCAAGCCGCCATGAGCCAGGATTGGCACACGGCGCGGCCGTTTCTGCGGTTGCTGGAGGTCTCGGATCCCGGTTCGAGCAGCGCCTCGGAGCGCGTAGTGCGCGACATCGAAGTCCACGGCGGCGTGAACAACTGGTACGTACACGTCGACGATTCGCCGTCCAGCTATCGTCTGGAGCTCGGCTACATCGGCGCCGCCGGACGATTCTACCCGTTGGTCCGCTCGAACGTGGTGACCACGCCGGAGCCCGGCGCCAGCGACGCCATCGACGAGAACTGGACGGAAGTGGCGGAAAACTTCGACAAGATCTACGCCATGAGCGGCGGCTACTCGGCCGACAACAACAGCCTGGAATTGCAAGAGCTGTTCGAAGAGCGGCTGCGCCGTCCGATGGGTTCGCCGATGGTGACCCGCTTCGGCCCGGGCATGGAAGGGCTCTTTCCGCCGGAGCACGACTTCAAGTTCGAGGTCGACGCGGAAATGATCGTCTACGGCGTGACGAATCCCGACACGCACGTCAGCTTGCGGGGCGAGCCGGTCCGGATTCGACCGGACGGAACGTTCACCGTGCGGATGAGCCTGCCCAACCAGCGGCAAGTCATTCCGGTGGTGGCCAGCGCCGCCAACGGAGGCGAGCAACGTACGATCGTGCTGGCCGTCGAGCGCAATACCAAGGTGATGGAACCCGTGGTGCGCGAAGCCAACGACTAGCCGCAATGGAATCGGCCGGCAGCGACTCGCCAGCAGCGACTAGCCGCAATGGGATCGGCCTCCCCGCGCGCGCCGATCGCTGCGCGCCAAACGCCCGAGCGCTATCAGTCCATTGAAAAGCGCCGACACGTAGGCGGTCCGGCTCGCTGCACTTCGCGCATGCGCCGCGGGCTGTCTAAAATAGGGTGGTTCGCCGCAACCCCGTTTCCACCTCGGACGAAGCGTGTCCAAAGACATTTCCAAAACGCTGGAAGGCTGGGACTTCGATCCCGAGCAGATTTCGGTGCGCATCGTGCCGGGCGATGACGGCAGCGAGAAGATCCAACTGCGGCTCGACCTGGGCCTGCTGCAAATGGACTTCGACGGACGGCCGGACGGCGTGCGAGTGCAGGATTGCGCCTCGTGGCTCGATTATTTCCAGAAACAGCAGCGCGCGCACGACCAGCGCCACCCGGACGGCCCGCCCTTCTTCCTGGAAAGCGACGATTGCCAGCAACTGCTGCGCGAAGGCGTGCAGTACTATCACCGTTACGTCAGCTTCTGGCATCTGCAGCGGTTCGAACTTTGCGCCCGCGACACCAACCGCAACCTGCGGTTGTTCGCCTTCGTGCGCGAGCACGCGCGGCATACCAAGGATAAGCTGCAATTCGACCAGTGGCGCCCTTACGTGACGATGATGCACGCACGCGCGGTGGCCACGCCGCTGTTGGGTCTGCGCGACTTTCGCGCGGCGCTGGGGGCCATCGACGCGGCCATCGACGGCATTCGTGGCTTTCTCTCGGAATACGAGCAAACGCAGAACGAGGAAAACTGCAGCGAGCTGACCTACCTGCTGCGCTGGCGCGAAGAAGTGGCCACGCAGCAAGAGAGCCGAGACTCGGAGAAACCCTACAACCCGATGGATCGCCTCATGGCCGAGCTCGACACGGCCGTGCGCGAAGAACGGTTCGAGGAAGCGGCCCGCCTGCGCGACGTGATTCGCCAGCACACGCAGGGCAGCCGCGGTCCGGGCCCGTCCGGCCCGATGTAGGAACACAAAACGCCGCGGCCTCGAACCATCCGCTTGATCCCTATAATCGGCGTCGCCGGCCGGCAAAGCCGGACTGGCACGAATCGCCGCTGGATTCGCAAGAATTCAGCCGAGCAATCTCCGTAGCTGGATTCGCAAGAATTCAGCCGAGCGAAACCCGAGGTCCTGCGACCCTGGCCGGCTTTTCACGATCCCCGCCGCCCCTCTGCGCACAGCGCCAGTTTGACACTCGAAAACCGGGTATTTACACTGAGTTAGGGCGATTGCCCGGCCGCGTGATTCCTGGTGTGGCCCACGCTCAAGAGCGTTTGTCCTGGACGTTGGTGGGCAGACGCCAGCCTCATTTCCCAGCATCGCATCATTCTGCAACCGTAACCCACCGGAGCTCAGCACTCGCCTACCGTGCCTGCGGGCAAGGATATGCGTGGCGCACGCTCGCTTCTGGAGACTCTGTCGATGGCCGCTCGCGAAAACCAGGGACTGCAGATCGCGCTGATCATCTTCGTGATGCTCACGATCGTGCTGATCGTGACCACCTTCGTGTTCTTCAACAGCTACAAGGAAGGGCAAGAGCGTATCAAGCAACTGGAGGCTGACAACGCGACCAAGGACAGCGCGGCCCGCACCGCGGTCGAGGAGAGCAGCCGCATCAAGGGACTGTTGGACCCGAAGGTGGACAGCACCCAGGCCGTCGAGGAGACCGCCAAGCAGGACTTCGAAAAGTACGGCAAGACGCTGGCCGAGGCGGACCAGAACTATCGCGCGCTGGTCGCCCACGTCTACAAGGAACTGGTGACCGCGAACAACTCCATCGCCGAAGTCACGGCGCAGAAGACGGAATTGGCCGACAAGCTGGAGGCCGAGGAAAAGGCCACCAAGAAAGCCATCGACGAATACACCGCCACCATTACCCAGGTCACCCAGGACATGCAGGCGCGGCAAGAGCAATTCGACGAGTTCCGCGAGCAGATGAACCAGGAGAAAGGCGATCTGAATTCGAAGTTCGAGGATACGCGCCAGCGCTTCGACGAGCTGACTCGAACCAGTTCCAGCCAGATCGCAACCATGGGCGGGCAACTCGAGAAACTGCAAAAACTATTGGAGTTGATCAATACCGAGAAGACCCGCGTGGCCGCGGCCAACGAGATGCCCGACGGCAAGGTGAGTTGGGTCAATCAACGATCGCGCAGCGTCTGGATCAACGTCGGCAGCGCGGACGGGCTGCGCCGTCAGATCGCCTTCAGCGTTTATTCGGAAGTCACCTCCAATCCGGCCGAGTCTCAGAGCAAGGGCAAGATCGAAGTCACGCGATTGATGGGCCCACACATGGCCGAAGCCCGCATCGTGGCCGACGATCTCTCGGACCCCATCATGCCGGGCGATCGCATCTTTTCGCCCACCTGGGAGCCGGGTCGGGCGGAGCATTTCGCGCTGGTCGGCCACATGGACATCGACGACGACGGTTCGGACGATCGCCAATTGATTCGCAACCTGATCATTGCCAACGGCGGCGTGATCGACGAGGAAATCGGCCTCGACGGAACGCGGACCGGCGAAATGACGGTCAACACCAAGTACCTCATCCACGGCGATCCGCCCAAGACCGACAAGGACAGCCCCCAACTGCAGGCCTGGAGCGACATCCACGGCGAGGCCGGCACGCTGGGTATCAAGCCGATCAGCGTCCACGCGTTTCTCGACTACATGGGCTACGAGCCCCAGGAGCGCACCGTGGGACTGGGCGCCCGCAGCAAGTCGAGCGACTTCAAGCCGCGCCTGCCGGAAGGCGTGCAGCGCGTGTTGCCCTCGAATCTCGGTCCACGAGACTTGCGGCATCCGGCGCCAACGCGGCAGGACTATGAATAGCTTCGTGCGCTGGCAGCGGCGCGGCGCCGCTGGTTGTGCTGCGACGATCGCGTGCCTTGATTTCCGGCCCGCCACGGGCGAAACTGAACGGATCGAGCAGGGCATCGCGCCCGCTCGAACGCCTGCGCGGCCCCGCCCTGCCCTCCGCGCCGATTGAAAGGTTCGAATCATGTCCACGCCGCTGCCTGCGCCCGAATTGCTCGACCGCGAGTTTCTGGAAATCCGCGCGCGGCTGCTGCACGTGGCGTCGTCCTTCGACCGGATCGACCGTGCCGAGGGTGCTGTCGAGGCGGATCCGCGGCTGGCCAAGATCCACGAGGCGCTGGCCATCCTGAGCGACGGCAAGCCCGACCGGGCCGAGCGGATCCAGCTCGTGTTTTCGCGACCGTACGAGGCCGACTGGCGCGCCGCGCTGTCGCCGCGGGGAGCCGATCCCAAGGCCCGCTAACCACCACTCGGCCAACGACGTGCCTGCCACGGGAAAGGCCGCTTGCCCCACGAAATCCATGTACTACATCGATCCGCACATTCACATGGTCTCGCGCGTCACCGACGACTACGAGACCTTGGCCAAGATGGGCTGCGTGGCCATGAGCGAGCCGGCGTTTTGGGCCGGCTTCGACCGCGGCAGCGTCGACGGCTTTCGCGATTACTTTCGACAACTGACCGAGTTCGAGCCGAAGCGGGCCGGCTGGTACAAGGTGCAGCATTACACCTGGCTGTGCATCAACGCCAAGGAGGCCGAAAACGTCACGCTGTCGCGCGAAGTGATCGCCGTGATTCCCGAGTTTCTCGATCGCCCCGGCGTGCTGGGCATCGGCGAGATCGGGCTGAACAAGAACACCAAAAACGAGGCGACCATCTTCCTCGAGCACCTCGACCTGGCCGCCAAAACCGACGAACAGATCCTCATCCACACGCCGCACCTGGAAGACAAATACCAGGGCACGCGGATGATTCTGGACATGCTCTGCGACGACGGCCGGCTCGACCGCCAGCGCGTGCTGGTCGACCACGTCGAGGAACACACCATCCGCGCCGTGCTGGACGAAGGCTTCTGGGCCGGCATGACGCTCTATCCCACCAGCAAGTGTACGCCCGAGCGCGCCGTCGACATGGTGGAGATGTACGGCCCGGAGCGGTTGCTGGTGAACTCCGCCGGCGACTGGGGCCCGTCCAAGCCCACCGCGGTGCCCGACTTCATCCTGGCCATGCGCTTACGCGGCCATTCGGAAAGCCTGATCCGCCGCATCGTGTACGACAACCCGGTGAAGTTCTTCAGCCAAAGCCGCAACTTCGACTTCACGCCGCCGGAGATTTTCGAGCCGGAAGAGCGAGTTTAGATTTTGGATGCCCGCACGGAGCGATTGACATGAAACTCACACGCATCACGGTCGATCCGGATAAAATGGGCGGGGTGCCGTGCATCCGCGGCTTGCGCATTCCGGTCGCAACCGTGGTGAGCATGGTAGCCGACGGAATGAGCACGGCAGAGATTTTGACAGCACATCCCGATCTTGAAGCGGACGACGTTCGCGAAGCACTTGCATTTGCGGCCGAAGCGCTCCGAGAGCGAGAGTTGCCCGCGGTCAAGCCGTGAAGTGGCTCATCGACAACGCGCTATCGCCGGCAGTCGCAATGGGACTGCAATCGGTAGGACATGATGCAATTCATGTGCGAGATCTAGGATTGTCGAGCGCGGATGACGTGGAGATTATCGAAACGGCTGCGCGGGAAGACCGCGTTATTGTTTCGGCCGATACGGACTTCGGTACACTGCTGGCCCAATATTCCAGGTCCAAACCGTCTGTCGTTCTCTTTCGCGGAGCAACGCCGCGCCGACCGGCCGAACAAGTAGCATTGATTCTCGCAAACTTCTCAAGCATCGAGAGCGACCTGACATCCGGAGCAATCGTCGTGATTGAGCCCGCACGATTGCGCATCCGTGCTTTGCCAATCATGCCAGCGTCCTGACGCTGCATCGGGTTGGCCACCCGTGTCCCAATCCATCGCTCGGAAAACGGGCCATGACACGCGTGCTGGAGGTCGCACGCCTGGCTACAATGGGCCGTGTCCATTCTCAGGCGCTTTAGATGTCTTCACTCCCCACGAAAGGCCTTTCCACTATGAACTCACTGACCAACTGCCGGTGGGCCAAACTCTTGCTTTGCACTGGCATCGTGTTGTCGATTCCGCTTCGGGCCGCCGCTGACGACGCCGGCTTCAAGCCCATCTTCAACGGCAAAGATCTCTCCGGCTGGGACGGTCGGCCGGAGTTTTGGTCGGTCGAGGACGGCGCGATCACGGGACGTACGACGGCCGACAATCCGACCAAGGGCAATACGTTCATCATTTGGCGCGACGCGCCCGTCGATGATTTCGTGCTGCGGATGAAGTACAAGATCGTCGGCGGCAACTCGGGCATCCAGTATCGCAGCCGCGAAGTCGAGCCCTGGGTCATGTCCGGTTATCAGGCCGACATCGAATCGGGCGACACGTACTCGGGCATCAACTACGAGGAAAAAGCCCGCGGCATCCTGGCGCAGCGCGGACAGAAGGTCACCATCAAGTCGGATGGCGAGAAAGTGGCCGAGCAGATCGGCGACAGCAAAGAGCTGCAAGCCAACATCAAGAAGGAAGATTGGAACGACTACGAAATCACCGCCCAGGGCAACCGCCTGGTTCACAAGATCAACGGCAAGGTGACCTGCGAGGTGATCGACGAGCAAGCCGACAAGCGTGCCGCCAGCGGGCTGCTGGCCTTGCAGTTGCACCAAGGCCCGCCGATGACCGTCCAGTTCAAGGACATTCAACTCCAACGCACGCGACTGGCCGATGGCAACAAGAAGATCGTGCTGGTGGCAGGCAGGCCCAGCCACGCGCCCGGCGATCACGAGTTCAACGCCGGCGTCAAGATCCTGCAGAAATGCCTGAACGATCAGCCCGGCATCGTCACCGCGGCCTACTTCAACGGTTGGCCCGCCGATCCCACGGCCTTCGACAACGCCGACTCTATCCTGCTGTACATGGACGGCGGCGGCGGCCATCCGGTCGTTCAGCGCAATCGCCTGGCCGAGATCGATCGGCTGATGCGCGGCGGCGTGGGCTTGTGCTGTGCGCACTACGCGGTGGAAGTGCCCAAGGAAAAGGGCGGCCCCGATCTGACCAAGTGGATCGGCGGTTATTACGAGACGGGCTATTCGATCAATCCGCACTGGGACGCCACGTTCGGCAACCTGCCCAAGCACCCGGTGACGCAGGGCGTCGAGCCGTTCACGATCCGCGACGAGTGGTATTACAACATCCGCTTCCCCGAGGGCCAAAGCGGCGTCGATCCGCTGCTGGTGGCCACGCCCCCCGACGACACGCGGCGCACCGACGCAGCCAAATCGTATCCCGGCCGGGCCGAAGTGGTGGCCTGGACGGTCGAGCGGCCCGACGGCGGCCGCGGCTTCGGTTTCACCGGCGGCCACACGCACGCCAACTGGGGCAACGACAACTTCCGCAAGCTGGTGCTCAATGCCCTGCTGTGGACCGCCAAGGCCGACGTGCCGGCCGACGGCGTGCCGTCCGAGGTCACGGCCGAAGAGTTGACGCAGAATCTCGACCCGAAGGGGAAGTGAGTGCGGCAATGCGGTTGAGCGGATTAATTACGATGGTTGCCGGCGCTCAAGTGTCAGCCACAACAACAGCTCGCGTGACTACGGAAAGCCCAGAAACCCGATCTTGCCGCGATTCTCGTCGATCAACTTGAGGATCGCGGCCTTCTGATTCTCGAGTGCCCGCAGTGCTGAGGCGTGGACGCGGCGGTCGGCGATTCGGTGGGCGAACCACGGCGCGGTGGTGAGAATCTTCTGCGTGAGCGTGAGCTCGACCAGCGTGTTTTTCTCTTGTTCGTCGCGTGCAAAGCGCGTCGTCATCTTGTAGTCGAGCAGGCGCTCGGACGGTTCGATCTGGTCGGTCTTGGAGAAGACTTCGTCCGGCGTGATGCGCACGTCCTGCGTCAGATCGACCAGCGGCTTGCCGACGTACGGGTCGAGCGATTGCACCTTGAGCGTGCCGTGCAGCTCGAGCCGCCAGTCCTTGAGAATGTTGATCGAGTCGAGCCCGCCGCCGACCGAGGTCCAACGCTCGTCCACGAACTCGCTGTCGCCGGCCATGGTGATGATCTGCTTGGTGGCTTCGGTGCGCACCAGGATGCGGCGGATCTTGGTGAAGTCGTCCGGCAGATGAAACGTCACGATGGCCGTCTGCTCGGTCGGATACTGATTGGAAATCACCAGCGTGCTGGCCGCCAGCGCCACGGCCAAAAGCACCAGCAGGCCGACCACGCCCATGAGGATGTTGCTTAGTTTTCGCTTCATAAAGATGCGGCGGAAAAGTCGGGAGTGAGCGGCGTGCCAGGGCGGCGGCGTCAGATGCCAAACTGTCGCAGCACCAGTTCACAGACGTCCGTGTCGGCCATCGCTTGTCCCACAAGCGTACCTCGCTGGGAGGCGATCAGCACGCCCCGCTGCCGCTGATCGTGCGGGGGCGCCCCGTGCGAGCCCTTCACAAGCGTGGCGTCCAGCGGAATGCTCTTGGTCGCCATATCCACGTGCATTTCCACCGGATCGTAGCCGGGCTTGCGGTGGATATCGACCGTGCGTGCGAATTTCGGCGCCCGCGCGTCGTCCAGCCAATAGTAATACGCCTGCCAACTGTTCGGCTCGGAAACGAGAATCACTTCTCCGGAGCGCTCGTGGTCGAGGTCGTACCTGGCACGATCGGGACCGACGAGCACCTCGGCGATGCCTTGGCGGCGGCGAAACAGCCCGGCGACTTTGTCGATCTGCGCCGCTTCGGCAACGAAAACGTGCGCAAGTTGATGGTCGGCCAAAGCCCAGGCCGCACTCGACTTGAAATCCAGCAGCTCGCCGTCCGCCTGCTCGTCGATCGCCAGCAGCCCGGCCTCGCGCAGCACGCGGTTCGGATAAGTGACGTGGTCGACCGGCCCAATCGTGTATTCGCTGGCCACCAGCCACAACGGCTTGTGCAGTGCGTACGCGGACTCGATCGCCGCCTGCAGCTTCGCGATTTCGCCGTCGAGCTCGACCAGTGCCCGCTGGGCTGCTTCGCTGTCCGGGCCGTGTTTTTGCGCGGCATAGTCGAGGTGCGGCAAATAAATATAGAAGAAGTTGGGCCGATGCTGCGTGGCAGCCCAGGCCGCCGACGCCCCGATCCAGGCGCTCGACTTGATGTTGGCCAGCGGCCCCCAGAAATGCTGCAAGGGAAAGTGCCCCAGCGCGTCGCGCAGCGTGCCGTACATCTCCGTCGGCCTGGTGTAACACCACAGCGACTCGCTGCCGTCGGGATTGTGGATCGGCGCGGGAGTGCAGACAAAATCCGCGCCGCAGCCTTTGCTGTGCAGCGCGAACCACACGGCCGAGGTCAGCGACGCGTCGTGCCGGTGCAGCATGTCCCAGATTTGCGGCCGCTGGATGCAATCGTTCCAGGCCGTCCACATTTCCACTTCGTGCTTGTCGCGCCAGTAGAATCCGTTGGCAACCACTCCGTGCTCGCGCGGCGTGACGCCGGTGGTCATGTTGGCCTGCACCGGACAGGTGACGCAGGGAAAGCCGGGCACCAGGCTGACCACGTCGCCCGCTTCGGCCAGGCGCGCCAGCGCCGGCATCGAGGCGAGGTCCGCTTGGCGCAGCCCGGGAATCGACAGCAGGACGACGTGTTCGCTCATCAACCAGGTGCCCTCGAGGTGTTTGTTCGATGCTGTCGGCGCATCAAGGTCTGTTCGACGTGGCCGGCGGGGGCGGATCCTGGTCGATCACGACGAATTCGTACACATCGCTTCCCGGCCTCGCCCGAATCTGAAACCGCGTCCGCTGGATATCCTTCGGCTGGTGGCCCGCGTAATCGACTTCCAGCGCTTCCATTTGTTCCTGCACGGCCGGCGGAAAATAGTGCGTCAGATCCTTGCCCGCGCTCGAGATGCCCGCCTTGCGCAGCAAGCGTCGATCGGCGGCGTGCAACGCGCCCCCCTTCCAGCCGATCCGCAGGCGCGGGTCGTCGCTGCGCTGGCCGACGCGCTTGACCGGCTGCGTTCCGCTCAATTGCTCGATGTATTCCACCCGCCCCGATTTCGAAATGGCGGCAACTTCAATCCGGAAGTAGTCAAGCTGCCGAGCGTACTCCTGGGCCGTGATGTCCTTGTCGAAGAGAATCTCCCACTCCTTTTCGTGCGCGCGCTCGACCTCGATGTTCCGAGCGGCGTGTGGTTCCTCGGCGCACTGCGCGGCGGCTGCCAACGCTCCGGCCAGCGACGCGGTTAGCGCAATCCACTTCATTCCGGCCCTCCCGACGAAACAACTCTCGGCAGCGTCCAATGTATCCTGCCCACCGCACGACCGAAAGCGGCCGCGGGCACCCGACCACTAGCCGATTTCGCAAGAATTCAGCCAACCCCGAAAATTGAAGCCTTGCGACTTTCGCTAAGCGGCAGGTTGCTGCGCGCTTCGTCAGGTCGAATAAATCCATCGCCCCAGCAAGATCATCGGCAACAGCAGCGCCACGATGGCCAACGCCCACATCCGATCTTGCACCGCCAGCACCGCCCCGGCATCCAGGATCACCAGCGCGAAGATGCAGTTGCGCACGGCCGCCTGCACGTGCGCCGGGCGCGGATCGACCACGGCCCGGGCGCAGCGCCAGCCGATCAACAGCGCAATCAATCCCCAAAAAACGTACCATCGGTCGGGCTCGCTGACCGGCGGCCACTCGTTGCCGGTGGCCCACTGGGGCGTCGAGGCCAGCAGCCCGATGCCTCCCAGCAAAATCGCCAGACCCAGCGCCA
>JBGSYQ010000185.1:0-9853 GCA_041750795.1 Pirellulales bacterium
GTGGACCTGCGCCTGCGCCCGCACCGGCGCCCATTGACTCGAACGAGCTGCCGTAGCGGTCGTACAGTTCGCGCTTGCTGGGGTCGTTGAGCACGTCGAAGGCGCGCTGAACTTCCTGGAACCTGGCCTTGGCGGTTTGGTCGTCGGGGTTCAGGTCCGGATGGTGCTTGCGCGCAAGCTTACGATACGCCTTTTGAATGTCGGCCGACGAAGCGTCGCGGCCGATTTCGAGGGTTTTGTAGTAGTCTTCAGCCATGAAGCAGATGGAATTGCAATGGATCAACGCCCCGGTCGATTGCCGGCGCCGGCGACACCCTAAGCATACCCGCTGGGAGCCAACGCGGCCGTCTGCCGGAATTGGCAGCACGTAACTAGTGTTCCGTCAAAGCTTTGATTTCGGATGGAAGCTGTCACGCGGAGCACTAGATATTTGTTTGCGCCAAAGCACTTGCGTCTTTGGCGGTCGTTACGCGTCACCCTAATGAATCGGGTTGACGCTTCACTAGCTGCCTCAAGTCATTTTAGAGCGGGCAGGCCAGGGGCAGCAAGAGAAGGGGGCGCACCCGCATTCAGTCCTGGCGGCTGACGACCAACTCGGTGAGCGTGACGAGCACGTCGCGCGATGGACTGTCTGGCAGGTGTTGGGCTTCGTCGCGTGCGGCGGCGGCGAACTGCTCGGCTTTGGCGCGCGCGTAGGCTAGCGATCCGCTCTCGGCCAGCCACGAGCGCAGCCGTGTGCGTGCCGTGCGGTCGTGGGAAGTTGCCAGGGCGATCGCCTCGCGGCGCTCTTGCGGCGTGCATTGTTCGAGCAAGTAGATCAGCGGCAGCGTGGGTTTTTGCTTGTCGAGATCCGTACCCAGGCTCTTGCCCATCGAAGCCTCATCCCCCACCAGGTCCAGCAGATCGTCGGCCACCTGAAAGGCGATGCCCAGATTGCGGCCGAAACCGGCCAGTGCTTCTTCGCGTTCGGGCGCGGCGCCGGCGTAGTGGGCGCCCAGGCGGCAGCAGCAGGCGCACAACTCGGCCGTCTTGGCCTCGATGATGCTCAGGTACTCCGTCTCCGAAAGCTGGAAGTTGGCGCGGCTGCCGATTTGCCGCAGTTCGCCGGCGCAGACGGTGTTGGTCGCACGGCCAATGGTCTGGCAGGCAAACGTCGTTTCCAGCGAACTGGCCAAGGCAAACGCGTGCGTGAACAAGAAATCGCCGACCAGCACGCTGGCCTCGTTGTCGTTGCGGGCGTTGATCGTCTCGCAATGCCGGCGAATGCTGGCTTCGTCCAACACGTCGTCGTGTACCAGCGTGGCGGTGTGGATCATTTCGACCACCGCCGCCAGCACGATATGACTCGGCGCGACGGGGCCCGTTGCCTTGGCGGACAGCAGCACCAGCGCCGGCCGCAAGCGTTTGCCGCCCAGCCGAAAGGCATGCTTTACCAGCGTGTCGACGAAGGGATCGTCGCTGGTCAACTCGCCGCGCAGCAAGTCTTCGGCCGCAGCCAACTCGGCAGCCACGGGGGCATACAGACTCTTCCAGCTTCGGGCGACGTCGTCCGGCTGCTTGATCGCTTGCTCCATGCGTCGATTACCTTCTCGGTTGCGCTTTGCCTGCTCGGCGACGGGATGTCAGCCAACCGTTGTGAATCACTTGTGAGGGGTGCTTTGTCAGTTGCGCGGGCGCTGATAGTGCCCGCTGCGCCCGCCGCTTTTCTCTTCCAGTTGCACGTGTTCGATGACCATGCCACGATCGACGGCCTTGCACATGTCGTAAACCGTCAGTGCGGCAACGCTGACGGCCGCGAGCGCCTCCATCTCGACACCGGTGCGAGCCGTGACGCGGCACACCGCCTCGATGGCCACGTGCCGGTCGTCGGGGAATTCGAAGCGAATTTCCACCGCGTCCAGCGGCAGCGGGTGGCACAGCGGCACCAACTCGGCCGTCCGCTTGGCGCCCATGATGCCGGCCAGCCGAGCGACCTCCAGCACGTCCCCTTTGGACAGCTTGCGATCGCGCACCAGCGCCAGCGTTTCCGGAGCCATGCGCACCAGGCCGCTGGCGCGCGCCAGGCGAGCCGTCACGTCCTTGCCGCCGACATCCACCATGTGGCTGCCGCCGTGCTCGTCGAAATGCGTTAGTTTGGCCATGACTGGAATCAAAAGCCGGGTTGTGACGCCGGCGCCTCCACCGCCGTAACCGTACGGCCAGCGGACCGTTAACCGCCCGCTTGCGCATCCGACCGCTTTTACCAGGCGCCAGGCGTCGCATCCAGCGTCTAACCGCCCCATTCTAGCGTTTCGATGATTCCGCAGTAGAGGCGCCGTGCCGAGCGAGCGTGTTTTTGGCACGGCGCGCAAAAAAACCGTCGCGGGGGTCTTCCGCGACGGGTTAGTTGCAGGACCGGACTAGGTCGCTTGCTCCACCAGCGTGCCGTCTAATCGCTTAGACGAGCTCTTTGCGGGCGCCGATCAGCGTCCGCAGGCGCTCGGCCAGCAGGGCGGCGTCGAACGGCTTCTTGAACGTCTCGTTGATGGTCGAGCGATCGAAGCTGGTCGAACTGCCGTCGTCGGGCAACAGAGCAATCAAAATCGTGTCGGCATACTCGGGGTTGCGACGCAGGTTCTGGCAAATTTGCAGAGCCTCGATGCGACCGATCGAGAAGTCCACGATGATGCAGTCGGGATGGAAGCTTTCGGCCTGAATGCCGGCTTCGAAACCGCTGGCGGCCACGGCCACCTTGAACGAACGATCCACCGGCAGCTTTTGCTTGAGGTTTTCGATCAGGACCTGGTCCTGGCCGACCAACAGCACCTTGGCCATGGCCTCGTCTTCGAGGTCGCCCAGGGGCATGCCGTGCTCTTTGAGGAAGCGGATCAAATACTCACGAGGAATCCGGCGGTCCTGGGAACCCGGAATGCGGTATCCCTTCAGACGACCGGAGTCGAACCATTTACTGACAGTACGTGGGGCAACCTTACAGATCTTTGCGACCTGACCCGTTGTGAAGACCTTCATCGCAGGCTCTCCAATTGACTCGCGCTGGTGTGGGAACTCTTCTCCGCAAAGCGGTGCTTCGCGGAGCATGCTTGCCCCGTGCTCATGGTTTGTGTGGCCTTCGGTCCGGTCCTTCGGGCCGGCTGTGGGGTCAACCGGCCATCCATGAACATCTGGGTCGGGGCTTAAACTCGTTAATTGCTTCGCCGTGGCGTGGTTCAGGTCCTTCTGATCCCGAGCCTAGGTAAAGTCATCGGCAGACTCCCGCACCCGGCAATCGTGGAAAATCGACAAACCCTAAGGTTTGCCCACCGTCTCAGCGACGATGGAACTTGCCACGACTGAATTGGCGCTGGGGCCTGTCTCAGTCCATTTCGGCAGGGAGAATCCGCGCGACGCCACACGACCGCTCGTGCGGTCGCTTGCGCGTAACGAATGCCGGATGGCATTCCGGGCAGGTTCCCCCCTGCAAGTTCGTTTCTCCAGCCTCCAAGCTGCTGGCGGAACAAACCTTCCGAAGTTAGTTTCGATTCGCGGAGGGGGGAGACTTTAGAAACTTTCTCCAGTCGTAACGAGCACTCCGATCTTGGCGCAGGTGAGGGAGCTAGTGATCCGTGCGGAAAAGTAAGCGGAAGCGACGCCCAAACGTGCCGCCGCGGGCTCTTCTCGCCGCCGATCCTGACGGCTCTGCCGATTGTCACCGCCGCCGCGAAATGGGAAAAAGACGTGTATCCAGGGCCACTCGGCCGGTAACGGCCCCTGGTCGTTCGTTGCCGGTTTTGCCGCGGATAGCGCTAGTGCCGGTTGCAGCAGCGCCTGTCCTTCTATTCTCTACGCAACCGCAGGCCAGGGCGGTTCGATCGTGGCGGATCGAAAGTCAACTACGCGATGCAGCCGGCTTGCCCGCTGCCTGCAACGCTCGCGGCGATTTGCCACCAAGGGGGCTGCTAGCGCCCCTGCACGACCGAGTTCGACAGCGTGCCGATGCCGGCAATGGTGATGTGGATCGCGTCGCCAGGCGCCAGCGTGAAGTCGTCTGCCGGCACGATTCCCGTGCCCGTCAGCAGAATGACGCCGCGCGGAAACGAGTTGTCGCGAGCCAGCCAACCGACCAGGTCGGCAAACGAGCGCGCCATTTGGGCGATCGAGGTCGCGCCGCGGAAAACCGGATGGCCGCCGCGCTCGATCACCAGATCGATAGCGATCTGCCCCGCCGCGGGCATGGCCGCCGCCAGCGTGATCCACGGTCCCAGCGCGCAACTGCCGTCGTAGAGCTTGGCCTGGGG
Organism: Pirellulales bacterium; assembly: GCA_041750795.1. Classification (GTDB taxonomy): domain Bacteria; phylum Planctomycetota; class Planctomycetia; order Pirellulales; family PALSA-1355; genus JTS-RE94. Next base: position 4,275 of record JBGSYQ010000185.1, read on the forward strand.
GAGATAGAGCGGATTTTCGCCCTCGATGTCGCGCGAGCTCATGTCGTTGCCGACGGTAAAGCCGACCAGTTCCAGCCGCGAGTTGAGTACCAGTGCCAGTTCCGGCTCGGGCACGTTCCAGGCCGCATCCTGCCGGATGCGCACGTTGCCGCCCGGCGCTACGACGCGGTGCGGCGTGGCCTTGAAGAACAACTCGGGCCGCGGGGCGCTATAGACCAGGTCGTAAAAGACCGCCGCGCCTTGCGACTCTTCCATCCGCGCGGTTTGGCTGCGCTGGTACGTCACGCCGGCTGCCCAGACTTCCTGCTCGTCGATCGGCGCCAGCAACGTGACTTGCGACAGCGGCAGCTTGGGTGCGTCGGCCCCTGCCAGCAGTCGCACGACGGCCTGCGGATCGGCCGCTTCGAGAATCTGGGTCAGCGCCGGAAACTCGGCCGAGGCGGCCAGCGGCGTCACGCCGGCGTCGTCGACCAAGGCGACCGACTCACGACCATCCGCCTGTCGGATCTTGGCCAGCTTCATCGCGGCGCTCGGCTGGGATGTAACAATGCATTGAAAAATGCCGTCGTGGCATTTTTCAAACTCGCCAAGGGCGGAGCAAAGCTCCGCACGGCTCGCAAAATAACGACTTGCGTGGTCATTTTGTCATCGCATCCCTGCGATGTACAGCCCGTCGAATTCTTCAACGGGCTGTTACGCCTGAGGGAACACGAGGCGGTGGGTATAGGTTTGCGCGGCCAGATCGATTTCGATCAACCGGCCGCCGCGCGGCAGATCGCCATAGGCCGACCAGCCGCCCACGCGTCCGTACACTAACTCGACGCCCTGCCACTGGCCGTGATAGTCGTTCTTGTGATCGTGTCCGCTGAAGACACCGCGGACGCGCTGCGATTTGGCGAGTGCGGCGAAGGTCTCGCCTGCGTCGTTGTCGAAGCAGACACGCTCGCCGTAAATGCCGTCGTACTTCTCGGTGGCGCGCAGCTTTTCGAATTCGACCACCGGGATGTGGATCATGGCCAGTGCGGGCGAGGCGATCTGCTGCTCGTCGTCGCGGCGCGCTTGATCGACGAACCAGTCGAGTTGCTGGCGATTGACTTTGCGTCCCGGCTCTTGAAACCCCGAGTCGAAGCAAAACAGCGTGCAATCGGGCGCTGCCTGCCCAGGCCGCTGCACGTCGAGCCGAAACGCATATTGATCGCCGTCGCCGGCTCGGAACTCGCCTACGGCGGCGTTCTTCATCCGCTTGCGGAACTCGCTCACCGGGCGATCGCCGATGTCGTGGTTGCCCAGCACGTGCGTCCACGGCACGCCCAAGTCGTCGAACACGTCGATGGCCTCGAAGCTGATCTTCGGGCCCTTGTCGTTATTGATGAAGTCGCCCGTGTGTACGATGAAGTCGGGCCGTTGCCGCTCGACGAGCCGCTTGATCTCGACGAAGCTGCGCTTGTCTTCGACCTGCGAAACGGGGTCGGGATTGCCGAAATGCGTGTCGGTCAGTTGCAGTATCCTGAGCGGGCGCGGCTGCCGGGGTGCGAACTCCAGAACGAATCGATCGGCTTCAACGCGGCGCACGGCCAAGGCCGGATTGCCGTTGGCCGGTTCGTCGGCCGCGACGCGCTGTCCCAAGGTCGCCGCCACGCCGGCGGCGCCGGCCGCTTGCAAAAACTCTCGCCGCTGCATGCCGTGGTCCTCGCAGGTCTCGTCACGTACGGCCGCTCGCCGGCCGCATCGCCATAATCTAACGCGTCGCCGCGGCGCGTGCCAATGCGGTCGACTTGCAATTCGCATTTGATGCAATAAACTGCGCTCGCACGCCGACCACCTATCCACGAGAAATCCGCACGGGGAGACCGCACGCGCCATGGGCCACCATCAGACCGCCACGCATCGACAAGGCAAGCATTCGCACCATCAGATCGGGCTGGTGCGCGGCCAGTTCGGCAACGTGCCCGAGGAGCAGTGGCTCGACTGGATCGCCGCCACCGGTTTCGACGGCTGGGAAGAAGCCACCTGGGAACTCGACCTGGCCCGCTGCGGCGACGATGCCGGCGCGCAGGCTTACGCCGAGGGGCGCGTCGAAAAGGCCAAGCAACGCGGACTGGAGATCTTCTCGCTGGCCGCCCACTTGCAGGGACAAGCCTTGGGCGACGAGCCCAGCGCCAAGACGCTGCAATTCCTGGGTGGTGAATCGGTCGAGGCGTATTCCCGTTGGCGCGCCGCCGGCAACAACCCGCCGCGGACCAATCCCTACTACGTGCCGGACGACGTCGCCGAGATCGCGCGCAAGCAGGCTTCCACGGCCCTGGTGAACATCGTGCGGCTGGCGCATTTCGTCGGCAAGCTGCAGGATCGCGTCGTGCCGGTGTCTGGCTTTGTCGGCTCGCCGGCGCATTGCTGGAGCCACTGGTTCCTGTTCCCGCCGCTGCCCAGTTCGTTGGGCGGGCATCCCATTCCCGACGTGTTCCAGGTGAGCCTCGAGCTGCTGGTCGAACGCTTCGCGCCGGTCTTTCAGGCCTGCTTGAAATATGGCACGACGTTCGACCTCGAGTGTCATCCCAGCGAGCGCGCCATGGGCGACGTCACTAGCGCCGGCGACTATCTGGCCGCGGTCGATGGCGCCGGCTTCGAGAAAGCGGCCGGTTTCAACTTCGATTGCTCGCACATGGAGTGGCAGGGCGTTTCGGGGGTCGAATTCATTCGCACTTACGGAGAACGCATCCACTGCGCCCACATCAAGGGAGTGCAGGTTGCCCGGGGCTATACCCGCAACGGACGCTTGGGCGGCCATCGCCCCATGGGCGACAAGCACAACGGCTGGAACTTCGTCACGCCCGGCACCGCGCGCGACGCCACCAGCACCGAGGAACTGCTGGTGGAGCTCAACAGGGTAGGCTACTGCGGCGCGGTGTCGATCGAGTGGGAAGACAACGACGTCGAGCAGCACGCGGGCGGAAAAACCGCCCTGGCCAACGTCCACCGCGCCGACCAACCCCCCAGCGGCATGCGCCACGATGAGCAATTGAAGGCGTAATCCGGCCGTGGCAGCCATATTGTTGCAGTTCCCCCAAGATCGACCATACTGAGACGAATAGCGGACAGGAGATGCTCCGGTCTCAGTCAGAAAGCTTGGCCCGTTTGGGGGAATTGGCGATGGAAAACGTGGTTTCCGAGCTCAGGGAAGAAACGCTGATCGCCTTGTGCGGCATCCTGTTGGGAGCCATCGCCATCCTGGGCGGCATTACGGTCGCCATTACCCTGGTGGTGTCGAGCCACTATCGCCGCAAGCAGCTCGACGAGATGGAAGCCACGCTGAAGATGGAAATGATCCAGCGCGGCATGGCCGCCGAAGAAATCGCCAAAGTGCTGGGCGCTCGCATGTCGGCCAACCGCTCGTCGGTCCGCGACCTGATGGAGAGCCTGCCGCAGGTGCGCCGGGCCGCCGGCTTCGAAAAGAACTGCGGCAAGAGTTAGCAGTCTGTTGAAGAATTCAACAGGCTGCTAGCGGAACGAGCCCACAGAAAAACGTGCGTTGTCCACTCAACCAAGAGTCCGAACATGCTGCCTCTCATCGCGAACATCGATTTCGGTCTGGTTTTCGGCCTGGGCATTCCCGTGGGCGCGGGCTTCCTCATTGCCATCACGGCCCTACTGACCAGCCATCATCGCCAGCTCCAGCGCGATGACATGGAAGCCACGCTCAAGATGGAAATGATCCAACGCGGCATGCCCGCCGATGAGATCGAACGCGTGCTGGCCGCGCGCATGGGACAGCCATCGCAAGCCGCGCGCGGTCGCATGGGACGCGACTATCGGCACTACTGGCAACAGTACGAAGAGCCGCAGCCGGCACAGCGGTGAGGTGTGTTTCCTAGCCCCCGGTGAGTCGGCGGGGGCGGCGCTGGCCGTCGTTACTTCTGCGGCCAGTACTCTTTCATCTTCCGCCGCAGGAATTGCGCGCTGCGCTGGAGTTGATCGAACCCATCGACGCCGTCTTCGATCGAGACCCAGCCGTCGAAGCCGACGCCTGCCAGCGTGCGAAAGATCGCGTCATAGTCGTTCATGCCCTGGCCGATCTCGCCGTGGCTGAGGCGCTGGGCATAGCCGACGCTGTCCTCCTCCTTGCGCAGGTCTTCGATCGTGCCTTCTTTCAAATAGCGATCGCTGGCGTGCATGGTGACCACGCGATGCTTCACGCGCTCCAGCAACTCGAGCGGATCTTCACCGGCCAGGATTGTGTTGCTGGGATCGTAGTTGACGCCAAAGCTCGGCGAGTCGATGCGGTTTACCAGGTCGCAAAACACGTCCATGTGCTGTGCAAACTCGGGAAACTGCCAATAGTTGTCCTTGTAGTGGTTTTCCAGAATCAATGTCACGCCGGCCGCCTGGGCGTGCGGGATGCACGCTTCGATGCTCTCGGCCGCGTAGCGCAAGCCATCTTCGCGCGAGACTTCCGGCCGCCGCTGGCCGGAGAGCACGCGGCAATACTGCCCGCCGAGCGCCACGGTCATGTCGATCCAGCCTTTCTCGGCGTCGATTTGTTGCTGGCGAAACTTTGGATCGGGATGTGTGAAGTCGGGCGAGCAACATAGCATGGGAATCGAGAGTCCCTTGTCGGCCGCCATCCGCCGCGACTCGGCCCACATTTTCGGATCGGCCAGCTCCAAAAACGCGCAGTAGAATTCCAGCCCGTCGATGTCGAGCTGCGAGGCCAGGTCGATCCACTGGCGAATGGTCATCGAGCCGTCGACGACCAGCGGATCCATGTAAGCTTTCGGAAAGGCAGCGAGTTGTGGCATAGTGGTTGGTGGTCAGTTGTAAGAGACTCGTATGCTGAACCAAGTTTGTCGTGGATTTTCATGCTAGGTGTTGCGGCGGGAATTTGTGAATTCTCAAACTGCCCCGCTGACCCCTACTCCAGCTCTTTCGGCGGGTTGCGGCCGATGACGGGGTGTTGTTCCAGTTCGAGCACGCTGCCGCTGATGGGGCGGCTTTCGTCGCCGAGCCAGTAGACGGCCGCCGCCGCGATTTCTTCGGGCTTGATCAGCCGGCCGCTGGGCGCCTTGCTGCGCGGCACGCGCTGGGGCCAATCGGCCGGCATGCCGTCGTCGATCTTCTGGTGGTATTCGTTGGGCGTCAGCACCCAGCCGACGTTGAAGTGATTGACGCGCACGCCCTCGCGCCCCAAGGCATCGGCCAGGTTGCGCGAGAGGGTCATCAGCCCGCCCTTGGAGATCGAATAGGCCAGCAAGTTGGCCTCGCCGCAGTAGCCATTGACCGAGCCGATGTTCAACACGCAGCCTTGCACTTGCTTGAGGTGGGGCAGGGCGGCTTGAATCAACAGCAGCGGGGCGCGCACGTTCGTGGCCAGCATCGCATCGAACAGCGCCGCATCGGTGTTCGTGAGATTGCTGCGCTTTACCGAAGCCGCGTTGTTGACCAATCCGTCCAGCTTGCCGAAGGCCGCGATCGCCGCGGCAATCATCCGCGGCGGCGCCGCCGGATCGGCCAGATCGTCGATGACCAGTGCGGCCCGCTCGCCCAGTTCCGCCACCAGCGCCTGGCCCCGCTGGGCGTCGCGG
>JBGSYQ010000186.1:0-3305 GCA_041750795.1 Pirellulales bacterium
GGCCAGCCGCGCGGCGGTGACCGTGGCGGCGCCGGACGGCCGGCGCGAGGAAGTACGGATGACGCTCGATGCCCAGGTCAGCCGCTGGAACTATGCTGGCACGGACGAAAGCGGCGTGTATCGCGTCGAGCTGGGCCCGCCGCTGACGCGCGAAGAGGCCTTTGCCGTCAACGTCGACACGGCCGAAAGCGATCTGACGCGCTTGGCCAACGACGAACTGCCGCGGGAGTTCGCGACCTACCGCCGTGACAACTTGGACGAGGCTGATTCTCCTGCCATCGGTCGCCGCGGCGGGCTGCACAAGATGCTGCTGTACGGCGCGCTGGGGTTGTTGTTATTCGAATCCTTGCTGGCCTGGCGATTTGCCCGCGCGACATGATGAGTGGCATCCTTCCAAACTGGCTCGAGCGATGGATGGGCGTTTCGCCCGCCAGCCCAGGCGAAGGCACGGTCTGGAGCCTGGAGAACACCTGGAATTGGGCGCCCTGGGTCACGCTGTTGTTCCTGTTGTTCGTCGTCGGCTGGGTCGTGTTTTTCTATTCTCGCGAAAGCACGACCGCCGGCCGCGTCGTCCGTTCGCTGCTGGTGACCATGCGCCTGGGGCTCATCGGCATCGTGCTGTTGATGATTGCCGAAATCACGTTGTCGCTGCGGCGCACCGGCTTGCCGACCGTGGCAGTCGTGGTCGACGACTCGGCCAGCATGGGCATTACCGATCGCTACGACGACGAGAAGCTGCAATCGCTGGTTGAAAAGCGCCTGCGAGCGGCCCAGCTCGAAGAACCGCACCGCCTGAACCTGGCCAAGACCGTGCTGCTGGACAAGGGCACGAACCTGCTGGCTTCGGTGGCGCGCAACTATCGATTGAAGCTGTATTTCGTATCCAGTGCCGCGAGGCCGCAGTCGGGCTCGCTCGACGAGTTGCGCGACTCGGTACGCGCGCTCCAGCCGCGTGGCGAGAACAGCCGCCTGGGCGGTGGATTGCGCCGCGTACTGGGCGACCTGCGCGGAACTCCGCCGGCGGCCGTCGTCTATCTCACCGACGGCATCAACACGGACGGTGAGTCGCTGGCCGACGCCGCACTTTACGCGCGGCGCAAAGGCGTGCCGCTGTTCACCGTGGGAGTGGGCAGCGAGCAGCCGGTCCGCGATCTGGAGCTGGCCGATTTGCTGGTGGACGAAGTGGTGTTCGTCGACGACGTGGTGAACTTCGAGTTTAAGCTCACCGGCACAGGGTTTGTCGGCAGGACGGTCGACGTCGTGCTGCGGGAGAAGGACGATCCGGCCGTGTTGGCGCGCATGAGTGTCACGATCGACGCCGATGGCAAGCCGCAGCGGCTCCGCTTGCCATATCGGCCCACCAAGGTCGGCGACTTCGAATACCTGGTCGAGGTGCAGCACCTGCCCGAGGAAGCCCAGGCAGAAAACAACTTCGAGCAGCGATTGGTCAGCGTGCGCAAGGAACAGATCAGGGTGTTGCTGGTGCAAGCCTATCCGAGCTTCGAATTCCGCTACCTGAAAAACATGCTCGAACGCGACAGCACCATCCAACTCAAGACCATGCTGCAGGACGCCGATCTGGAATACGCCGAGCTCGACCAGACGGCGATGCGCGTGTTTCCGGTGCGGCGCGAAGAGCTGTTTGCCTTCGATGTGATCATCTTCGGCGACGTGAATCCAGCGTATCTGAGCGCCAGCGTGTTGGCGAACCTGCGCGACTTCGTGACGGAGAAGGGGGGCGGACTGGCGTTCATTGCCGGGCCGCTGTTCACGCCGCTGGCCTATCGCAACACGCCGCTGGAATCGCTGTTTCCCGTCGATCTGGCCACGGCCACCAGCCCCAACCCGCAAGGCATCCGCGAGGGCTTCGTCGTGCAACCCACGGATTTGGGCATGTCGAGCCCGCAGATGCAGTTGGGCGACAGTCCGGCCGAAACCGAGCGCATCTGGCGCGACCTGCCGGAAATGTACTGGTTGCTCGAAGCGCCGCAGATCAAGCCGGGAGCGCGCGTGCTGGCCGAGCATCCCAGCCAATTGGCCGACGACGGTCGCCGCTTGCCGGTGTTCGCCATGCAGTACGTCGGTGCGGGCAAAGTGCTGTTTCACGCGACCGACGATACCTGGCGCTGGCGGCATCGCGTGGGGGACGTGTTCTTTGCGCGTTATTGGATTCAGGCCGTGCGGTATCTGAGCCGTTCGAAGTTGCTGGGCAAGGAGCATGCGGTCGAGTTGACCGCCGATCGGCGGGAGTTTCGCCGCGGCGAAGCCGTGCGGTTGCGCGTGCGGTTTATCGATGAGCGCGAGGCGCCGGTTGCCGACGACGGCGTGGTAGTCGTGCTGGAGCGCGAAGGCAGCAAGAACCAACGGATCAGCTTGCACCGCAATGCCACCAACCGGGGCGTGTTCGAGGGCCTGTTCAACGAGGCGATGGACGGTCGCTATCACGCCTGGGTGGCGACGCCCACGTTTCCGGGCAAGGCTCCGGCAACCGATTTTCTGGTCGTTGCCCCGCCCGGTGAGTTGGAGCGCGTGCAAATGGACGTGGGGGAACTGAAGCGCGCCGCCGACGAGACGCGCGGACGCTTCTTTTACATCAACCAGGTCGAGCGACTCTTGGACGAGTTGCCGTCCGGCCGGCAAGTGCCGATCGAGACGTTGCCGCCGGAGAGCCTGTGGAATAAGTGGTGGTTGTTGACGGCATTCTTGGGACTCATTGTCACCGAATGGATTCTGCGTAAGCGTAAGGGAATGTTATAATAGCGGCGCGGCGCCGTGGTGTGGTGCGAGGGATTGCCGTTGGCCGCGCTCGATGCCTGCCAGAGACGAGCGGGCGCGCAAGGGATGTCATATGGCCCATCCGCTGGAACAGAAAATCGGCCGCGTCCGCCGGCAAGCCCGGCGTTTGCTGGCGCTGTATGCACTGGGCTGGACTTTCGCCTGCCTGGCTTCGGCGGTATTGATCCTGGGTTGGATCGACTACCTGGTCCGCTTTCAGGATCCTGGCATCCGCCTGTTGTGCAGCTTCTTCTTGGTCGCCCTGGGTGCCTGGACCCTCTTTCGCTTCGGCTTCGGATCGCTGGGTTACGCGCTGGGAGACGTGCAACTGGCACGGCGGATCGAGCGCTACTACCCGGCCTTGGCCGATCGCCTGGCCAGCACCGTTCAGTTTCTCAAGCAATCCGAGCTCGACGTGCAAGCCGGTTCCGCGGCCCTGCGCCGGGCCGTCATTCTGGAGACGGCTTCGGCGGCCGAGCCGTTGGACTTCTCGCGTGCCATCGAACGCCGGCCGGCGCGGCGGGCCATGT
>JBGSYQ010000187.1:0-5074 GCA_041750795.1 Pirellulales bacterium
TGCTCGAGGCCGTGGCCGACTCCGACCTGCAGCAGTTGCACCGCGAGGCGATGCGGCGGCGCAACCTGCAAGCCATTTTGGAGCGGGCCGAAAGCGACGACCCGAGCGACGGGCGCTTTCTGGCCGACGTCGGCGAGCAAACGCGTTCGATGCAGCCCCAGCGCGCCGCCGAAGTCTTGCTGGCGCTGGCCGATCGCTATCAGCGGGCCGGTGCTTGGGAGATGGCGTGCGAGTGCCATGCGCTGGTGGTCGACCGCTATCCGAACCATCCGCTGGCCGGCGTGGCGCTCACCTGGCTGATTCAGTATCACGCCAGCGGCGAAATCGCCTGGCGAACGCGGTCAGCCGACGGACTGACGGCCGAGCAGATCGCGTTTCAAGGGCCCCTGCGTCCGCCCGTGATGCCGGCGCGCACGCCCGGCGCGGGAGTACACCAGGCGGCGGCGCTGGGAGGCGGCAACCAGGTGGTGCATGCCGGCGGAGTGGCGCGCGACTTGCGCGCCAGCGCCGGCGAGCGGTTCACCAAGGTCGACAACTATGCCAAGCAACTGGAGCAAATCCAACCGGCGCTGGTGTGGGAGCCGGCCGTGCGATTTCCGCTCACCGTGGCGCAGCGCCAGTTGGGCTTGCCGCGGCAGGCGGAGCGCTTTTTCCTGGGCGTGCGGCAGAACCGGCCGAACGATGCCTGGCGCGCCTGCGCCGAGACGGAGTTGTGGCTGATCGAACCCAAGAACGACCCGCCGAAGATGTTGCTGAATTGCCCGCCGACTCCGGACAAGCCGCGTTTGGACGGGCGCTTGGACGAACCGCTGTGGAAGGCCGGCAACCGGGCGCAACTGCGCAGCACGCTGGGCGACGACTCGCAGTGGCCGGCCGTCGTGATGCTGGCCTACGACAGCGAGTTCTTGTACGTCGGCATCAGTTGTACGCGGGTGGACGGAGTGGAGTACGCACGCACCAGCCAGCCGCGGCCGCGCGATCCGGACTTGTCGGGCCAGGATCGCGTGGAACTGCTGCTCGACGTGGATCGTGACTTTGCCACGTACTATCGGCTGTCGATCGATCACCGCGGCTGGACGGGCGAGGTTTGCTGGGGCGACGCGTCGTGGAATCCCACCTGGTTCGTCGCCAGCGGCGACTCCGCAGAAGCCTGGACCGCCGAAGCGGCCATTCCGCTGGCCGATCTGACAAGCGAGATCCCCACCCAGGGCAAGGCCTGGGCGATTGGCCTGCAACGCGTCGTGCCGAGCGTGGGCTTTCAATCCTGGACCACGCCGGCCGGCGTGGAGCCGATTCCCGAAGGCTTCGGGTACCTGCTGTTTCGCTGAAATCCAACGCGAGGCTTTAGCGCTTGGAGAACTGGGTGCCTTTGCGGGCGCCGCGCAGGCCGTAGTGCTTGCGTTCCTTCATGCGGCCATCGCGCGTCAGCAGGTGGTTGTGACGCAGGCTGTCGAACGTTTCGGGATCGAACTTGGCCAAGGCGCGGGCGATGCCCAACATGCAGGCGCCCGACTGTCCGGTGATGCCGCCGCCGTGGACCTTGATGGTGATGTCGACGGCCGTTTCCTTGCCGCTTTTGACCAGCGGGGCCAGCACGTTGCGGCGATCCTGATCGCTCTGAAAGTATTCGTCGAGCGGGCGCTGGTTGATGGTGATCGTGCCGCTGCCGGGCCGCACGCGAACGCGCGCCACCGACGTCTTGCGGCGGCCGGTGCCCAGGAAATCGTTGGCCATGGAAGGAGTGGCGGTCTTTGCCATAGTTCTCTTGCAGCCTTCGTGCTTGTGCGCTACTTGGTTTGTATTGGTTCGCGGTGCCCGCGTGTGCCACTGGTGGCGTCAGCCACGCGTGCCGTGGATTCCCGTTACTTTGCGCCCAGTTCCTTGGGCTGCGGATTCTGGGCCTGGTGCGGATGCTCGTTGCCGGCATAGACCTTCAGCTTGTCGAGCATCTTGCGGGCCAGCTTGTTCTTGGGCAGCATGCGGCGGACCGCGTCGACCAGGATCGCTTCCGGCTCGCGCTCGAAGCGCGTGCGGGCGGTTTCCTTCTTCAGGCCGGGATAGCCCGTGGTCCAGGTGTATTGCTTCTGGTCCCACTTCTTGCCGGAGTAGGAGATTTTTTCGACGTTGACCACGACGACGTAGTCCCCCGTGTCGACGTGCGGAGTGTACGTGGGGCGATGCTTGCCCATCAGGATCGTGGCAATGTCGCTGGCCAAACGGCCGACGGCCTTCTCGCTGGCATCGACCAACCACCACTTTTGCTCGACCTGGCCCGGCTTGGCCATAAAGCTTCGAACGGTTGCCGTATTCATGACGTGCCTTAAAACGTGCGTCGCCGCGGCGCTTGGATACGCCGATGGGCCCGCTGGTTGACTGCAAAGGAAACTCCCAATTTACCGCTGTTGGGCCGCGCATACAAGGTGGGTAATCGACTGACTGAGCAAGCGGTTTGGGGGCGGCAGCAAGCGGGAGACGATGCTAGAATGCCGGCCATGGCGAACGCCGCATCTCACTTTCTGCCGGGGAACGACGTTTATCCCGAGCCGACGCCGGGGGAGCGACGGTTGCCCTGGGTGTTGACCGTGGCGCTTTTTGCGGCTGCGCCGGTCGCGGGCGCCGAATGGCTGATTGCCCTGAGTTTCACCGGCATGGCCGGCTGGTGCCTGGTGCGGGCGTGGACGCCCAGGCCAAGCAAGTGCGATTGCCCTGTGGATATTGACGAATCGAGATAATCCGCCGACGCTCGCCAGTCTCCTTTCCCACCCCAACATTCCCCCGCTCAAAGATGCCAACCCGCCGATGATTGTTGCCGCTGTCAAAGAGACGTTTCCCGGCGAGCGGCGCGTGGCGCTGGTGCCCGCCAGCGTGGCGCCGCTGGTCAAAGCGGGCTGGGATGTTCGCATCGAAGCGGGCGCCGGACTCTCGGCCGGGTTTCCCGACGAACGTTACGCGGAGAAAGGCGCCAAGATCGTCTCCCGCGATGAAGCACTGGCCGCCGATTGCCTGCTGCAAGTGCGTGCCGGCGGCGCCAATTTAGAGGAAGGCCAGGCCGATCTCGAACGCCTGCATTCCGGCCAGGTCGTCATCGGCATGTGCGATCCGCTGGGCATGCCCGGCCATGCGCGCGTCGTGGCCGAAAAGGGCGTGACACTATTCTCTTTGGAGCTCGTGCCGCGGATCACGCGGGCGCAGAGCATGGACGTGCTCAGCTCGCAGGCCACGATCGCGGGCTATCGCGCCGTGCTGCTGGCCGCCACGACGCTTCCCAAGATGTTTCCCATGATGACCACGGCCGCCGGCACGATCACGCCGGCCAAGGTCTTCGTGGTCGGAGCCGGCGTGGCCGGCTTGCAGGCGATTGCCAGTGCGCGGCGCCTGGGCGCGGTGGTCTCGGCCTACGACGTGCGCGCCGCCGTCAAGGAACAAGTGCAAAGCCTGGGCGGCAAGTTCATCGAGATGGATTTGGAAGCCGGCCAGGGCGAAGCGCAAGGAGGTTATGCCAAGGCGATGGACGAGGAGTTCTATCGCAAGCAGCGCGAGCTGATGACCAAGGTGGTGGCTGAGAACGACGTGGTCATCACCACCGCGGCCGTGCCCGGCAAAAAAGCGCCCACGCTGGTGACGCGCGCGATGGTGTCGGGCATGGCGCCGGGCAGCGTGGTGGTGGACGTGGCGGCCGAGCGCGGCGGCAATTGCGAGCTGACCGTGCCCGGCCAGACAATCGTCGAAAACGGCGTGACGATTCTCGGCCCCGCCAACCTCCCCACCGAGGTGCCCTATCACGCCAGCCAGATGTTCGCCAAAAACGCGATCACATTTCTAGCCCACCTGGTCAAGGACGGACAATTCGAATTCAATCTCGACGACGAAATCACCCGCGAAACCCTAGTCGCCAAAGACGGCCAAGTCGTGCAAGCCAAAGTGCGAGAGCTATTGGGGTTGCCGGAGTTGGCCGAAGTGTGAAGGGATTGCGTTTGAAGGAACCACACCGATGTCACGACGCGATTTCGGAATTTGGAAGTGTCCTAAGATCGTGGTGGCCGGCGACGTCGGCCTCGGCATCGATCGGAAGCGATAGCCCATAAAATCGCAAGACCGAGAAGGGAGCTAAGTGCGACGGAAATCGCACCGATCTGCCCGATGTTGGCATCGGGGCTCTCGCGAAGCATCAGAGCCACTCCATCGACAAAACAAAATGCCGCTAATCCCAAAGATATCCAGAGCCACCAGCTGCGCTTTGGGGCGGGGTCGTTGGTCATGGCAGTGGTGGCAGTGCAATTCCAGAATCGGATTTTCGGTACTGGGTGGTTAGTGTGTTGCTGGGTCATTTTCGGCTGCGGCGATAAATCGACAGCGCCGCGTAAACCGCAAGCGCCGTAACCATCAAGAGCCCGAGAGACAGGTATAGCGCCCAACCAATGTCCAGCATCCTCACGGCAAACAGCCCCAGGAACACCGTCCCAAAGAAGCCGATCCCGCACACGATCACCAACACCCATCTCGGCAGTCTGTCATGCTCGCTCATTCCGGCATTGTAGCAGGGGGCGGGGCGTGAAAGCCCATAGCCTGTCGCGAAAAGTAAGCGAGTACATCACTATAGACACCGCCAACGATCACTTCGGGCGTGTCGTGTTCAATGTCTTCTCCGTCCAATCTCAGCTTGCTACTCCATCGGCCGCTCGGCAATTGCCTGGCCGCATTTTGGACATACTCGCCGTATCCGTAAAGAACGATCTTTTCTAGGCCCGGTTCAAGGGACGAAGGGTTTGCCGACGTACGCCTCGAATAACCCAGCGTCGCCAGTGCCAAAGAGAAGCATTCTAGTGTTTCGCGCTTGGGAACACCGTCAGGCCACGCACAGTAGCGACGCGGCCACATGATCCTATCTTCGGTTCCAAAAACCGCCCAACACATGCAATTGTATGGGGCGGATAAGGGGACATTCTTGCTCTGTAGAAAACCTGTCGTCTGAGGATCATGATGTTGAGGGTGATCGCTCGTAGGAGGATCTCTCGGCACTGGCTCCAATAGTGTCGGGCGCGGAGCGCGGAGCCTAGCAGGCGTTTGAGCATGC
>JBGSYQ010000188.1:0-1782 GCA_041750795.1 Pirellulales bacterium
AGACCGTCAACAGCATGCTCAAACGCCTGCTAGGCTCCGCGCTCCGCGCCCGACACTATTGGAGCCAGTGCCGAGAGATCCTCCTACAAGCGATCACCCTCAACATCATGATCCTCAGACGACAGGTTTTCTACAGAGCAGACGTAAGTCGTTATTTTACGCTTCCGAGTGAAGCCTTGCTTCGCACTTGGCGCTTGTTGAAATGTGTCACGACGGCATTTTGCAACTAGCTGCTAGACCAGGGCCATTTGGCCCGACTACGATAGACTGGTTGGGAAGGGGCCGCGCCGCACGCGGGCGGGGGAACGTCCGCCTGGATGGTGCTCGGCCGTGCCGGCGGTCACGGCCGCGCTGGCAATGTCAGAGTATGGGAACCGCACATGGCAACACAGTTGCAAGACCTTGTCGCCGAGTTGGAAGCCAACATCGGTCAGGTCGTACTCGGCAAGGCCGACGTTGTGCGTTTGTGCATCGTGGCTCTGCTGGCCGGCGACCACGTGTTGCTGGAAGACGTGCCCGGCGTCGGCAAAACGCTGATCGGCAAGGCACTGGCCAAGAGCATCTCGGCCTCGTTCTCGCGCATTCAATTCACCTCGGACCTGCTGCCTAGCGACATCACCGGCGGCAACGTCTTCAACCCGCAAACCGGGCAGTTTGTTTACACGCGCGGGCCGATCTTCGGCAATATCGTGCTGGCCGACGAGATCAACCGCACGCCGCCCCGCACCCAAAGCGCCCTGTTGGAGGCGATGAACGACGGCCAGGTGACCATCGACGGGCAGACGAACCAATTGCCCCACCCGTTCATGGTCATCGCCACGCAGAATCCGTTCGAGTACGAAGGCACGTATCCGCTGCCGGAAAGCCAGCTCGACCGCTTCCTGCTGCGCATCGCGGTGGGTTATCCCGACCGGGACGACGAACTGCAAGTGCTGGCCAGCCACCGCGCCGGCGAACCGATCGATACGCTGGAACACGTGCTCGACGCCGAGCAGGTCGTAGCCCTGCAGCATGCCGTCCGCGGTGTGTCGGTCGACGACAGCATCAACGCATACCTGTTGGACATCGTCGACGTCACGCGACACTCCGACGAGTTGCGGGTGGGCGTCAGCACGCGCGGCGCTCTGTGCCTGTATCGCGCCAGCCAGGCGTTGGCGCTCATCGAAAACCGCGATTTCGTCATCCCCGACGACGTCAAACGACTGGCCATTCCGGTGCTGTCGCACCGGGTGATCGCCAAGGGATACGCCCAGGGAACTCAGCGGGATACCATCGAGGCCATCATCGGCCGCATGGTCGACGACGTGCGCGTGCCGCGCTAAGCCCGGGCATGCCGCGCACCAATACCAAGGAACTGCAACGTCGCACGCAATCGCTGGCACACCCCCGGATGGTGAATCGATGGCTCGCCGACGCCAAACGCGCCTGACTCGCGAAGGGTTTTTTTACCTGCTCGTGCTGCTGGCCGTCGTGATCGGCGCCACGTTGCGGCAACTCAACCTGCTGATCCTGCTGGGCACGGTGCTGGCCGGTCCGCTGGTATTCAGCCTGTTCTACGGGCGCTTTGCGCTGGGACGCCTGCGCATCGAGCGCCGGTTGCCCCCGCTGTTGCGGGCCGACCAACGCCTCAGCGTCGACGTCCAATTGACGAATCTCCGCCGCTGGCTGGACGTCTGGTCGATCGCCGTGGAAGATGCCGTGGTGCGCGACGACACGGCGGCCGGCGCCAATCCTCCGGCCAGGGTCGGCGTGCTATTCCCGGCAATCGGCCGCCGCGAAACC
>JBGSYQ010000189.1:0-1580 GCA_041750795.1 Pirellulales bacterium
GGCGGTCGCTTGCCGCGGCCCAAGCGCGGCTGACGCCAACGCCAACGGCGGCGGGGCCGGCGTCGACGCCGATCAAAACAAACGGGGAAACGGCGCGCTGTGCGGCGCCGCTCCCCCGGTTTGAAGGCGGTCTTTCGCCAAAAGCCCCTGACTATTCGGGGGCCGGCTCGGTTATTCGGGGGCCGGCTCGGTGGCCTGATCTGTGGTCGTGTCGGCCGGAGGAGTCGTGTCGGCCGGAGTGGTCGTGTCGGCCGGCTTGCAGCCGATGGTCAACATGGTGAGGCTCAACAGCAGGGCGAACGCAGCTAACTTTTTCATGGGTCACCTTCCAAATTGGAACGCATATCAGCCTCGCAGGAACACCCTGCTTCGGTTCAATAAGAGACGATCCATGCCGAGCGGTGATTATTCCCCGAAACTTTCGCGGCGTTGGGAAGCCAAGAGAGGGGCCTTGGCGACGAATCACCTCTGGCGAGCCGAAGCTGCATGACTGTCGTGACTTGCGCCGGATTCCAGCGCGTTACTGGACACAGCAGGCGCTGGGCGAAACGAGAGAAACCGATATACTGACCTTTACTGACTCGGGGGGCGGTGGAACCACTTACCGGAAGCGGCCAGCCGCCATGCATGGCAGACGCTGCCGGCAGGAAACTGCTGGCAACATGGCACGTGAGGGGTGTTTTCCCATGCGCGGGAATAAACGGCCCGCGCGAAGCCTCTAGTTGAATGTCGAAAGGGCGGAAGATGGCCGATCGTGCTGCGCCGCTGGATGTCGGGCAACTGGTTGCCGAGCATCACGCGTCGCTCTATCGCTATGCATACCGCCTGGCCGGCTCGGCCGCCGACGCGGAAGACCTGACCCAACAGGTGTTCCTGATCGCCCAACAGAAGCTCAGTCAACTGCGCAACGCCGATTGCGTGCGCGGCTGGTTGTTTACGGTTTTGCGAAACTGTTACTTGAAGGATCGGCGGCAGCGGACGCCGATTTCCGCCGCGACCGCTGCCTTGGACGTCGACGCGATTGCCGAGGAAGCCGTCGAGCACGAGATCGACGGCGAGCGGTTGCAAGCGGCCATCGATTCCCTCGAGGACGATTTTAAGACCACACTGCTATTGTTTTACTTCGAGCATCGCTCGTATCGTGAGATTGCGGAAGTGCTTGGCATTCCGATCGGCACGGTGATGAGTCGCCTGGCGCGGGCAAAAGCTCGGCTTCGCGGCCAATTGTGCGATGCGGCCGAAAGCCAGGCGCCGAATCAGGTCGAGCAACAACCGAAGCGTCCGGCATACTCAACGTTGGAACCGAAACGCGCCAGCAGGCCCTGACACCATGCCCATCGATCGCCGCATACTCGAGGGAATCGAAGCCTGCCGGCCCGGCAGCGACGATTTGCTTTCGTCCGAGCTGGCGGACGTGGCACTGCTGGTGGAGAGCGATCCGGAGATGCATGCGCTTTACGCCCGCTCACAACGTTGGGACACGGCCGTTTCGCGCGCGATGCAAGACGTGCCCCTGCCGGCGGGATTGGCCGAGCGGTTGCTGGCGCGGCTGGCGGCGGGCGAAGCGGCGGCCATGGCCG
>JBGSYQ010000190.1:0-5263 GCA_041750795.1 Pirellulales bacterium
AAATCGATCGACTCGGCGCCCAGGTCGCCCACCAGCCTCGACTCCGGCTTGACCTCATCTTCGTCCACGCCCAGGGCATCCACCAAGGCCAATTGCACCTTCGAAAATACTTCCGCTTTCGTCGCCATCGCTGGCACCTCCGGTTAATGGATGCTTCGTTTGGGGTCGGCGCGGCGCTTTGCCGTCGTTCCGCCCGCATCGTGTTTTGCTTTGATGTTCGAGTGGCCCGCTGCTGGGCCGTCGCAAGTCGTCATCCTCAGGCCGTATCGCGCGAGGCTTGTGCCGGCGCCGCCGCCGCCGCGATCAAGCCCGCGTCCGGCGCGGTGTCGATGTCGATCTGCGGCTGATAAATCAGGGCCAGGTGCGCCCGCATGGTCTGCTTGAGATACTCGTCGGTCTGGGACAGGTCGGGGCGCTTGTCGGCCAGGTTATAGCGTTCGAGGGTCAGCCGGCCGCGGACCGCGGTGCGGCCTTCGACGAGCCCCTGGGTTTTGAGTTGCACCTCGCGTTCGTCGAACTTGAGAATCTCGGCCGTCACGTGCAGCACGCGACCCGGTTGAACGAAATCCGCGAAAAGGACGTTGCGAGCCTCCTTGAGCGTGACAATGCTGTGCGTAAAGCCTTCGCTGGCGCGTATCAACCATGCGCCGGCCTCGGTCATGGCTTCCAGCATCAAGACGCCGGGCATGACCGGAAAGCGCGGAAAGTGATCGGCCAGGTATTCCTCACCGAGCGACAAGCATTTGAGCGTTGTGATTCTGGCGCCCGGCTGTAGATCCAAGATGCGGTCGACGAACGTGAAGCGCATGCGAGCTGCGGCCCCAGGGCGAGGGGGGAATCAACGAATCGGTTAAGTATATCGATCGACTCGATTTGCCACAACCGCGAAACCCCCGCGACGTCGGCAACGGGCGCCGATTGGGTGAGCAGCGTGGCGCCGCTCGACGCCATTGCCAGCCCAACCAGGTTGAGAACGGCGGACCGCCTGCGCTGCGGCGCTGTCGTTTATTGATTCCCCTGGCAGCGTTGCTACGATTTGGTCATGCGAAAAGGGATTGGTGTCTCGCCGGGCGTTGCTGTTGGCACGGCGTATTGCGTGAACGAGATCTTCGTCAATCCCGACGCCAAAAGGCTGGGCGACGGCGAAGCGGGCGCCGAGCTGGCACGCTATCACCAGGCGCGCGACCTGACGGCAGCCGATCTGCACGCCCTGCACGAGAAAGTTGCCAGCCAGGTCGGCCCGGACGAGGCCGCGATCTTTCGCGTTCACGAGACGATTCTGCACGACCCGTCGTTCGAGTCGAAGATCCGCGCGTACATCGTCGACGAACGGAAAACGGCCCCCGCCGCCTTGCACCGCGTGCTCGACGAATACTCCGAACTGTTTGCCAGCACGCGCGACGAGTACATCAAGGAGCGGCTTGCCGACGTGCGCGACGTCGTAATTCGACTGAGCGGACATCTGACTGACGTGCTGCAGCCGGATCGGGCCGTGCTCACCGGGCCGCTGGTGCTGGTCGTGAGCGAGCTGTTGCCTTCGCACGTCGTCACGCTGGGCAACCGCGACGTGGCGGGCATCGTCACCGAAACGGGCGGTGGCACCAGCCACGCCGCCATCCTGGCGCGCAGCCGCGGCATTCCGGCCGTGTCGGGCGTGAAAGGCATCTGCAAGGCCGTCAAGACCGGAGACACCCTGATCGTCGACGGCCGCGAAGGACACGTGGTGATCAGACCGGATGCCGAAACCACCAGCGCCTATCTCAAGCTGCAGCGAGAGTTCTTCGATTTGAAGGACACGCTGGCGGAAAACCGCGACCAGCCGGCCATCACGGCCGACGGCGTACACGTGGAACTGTTGGCCAACATCAACAACGTGGCCGACGCGCGTGCCGCAGGAGCCATGGGTGCCGCGGGCGTGGGGCTGTTTCGCACGGAATACATCTTTCTGACGCACTCCGACGTCCCCGACGAAGAGCAGCAGTTGGCCGCCTATCGCGAGATCATCGCCGCCAGCCCCAATCACCAGGTGACGATTCGCACGCTCGACCTGGGTGGCGACAAGACGGTGCCGTATCTGGGGCACGCGCGGGAGGCCAATCCTTTTTTGGGATGGCGGTCGATTCGGCTGTCGTTCGAGCATCCCGAGTTCTTTGCCACGCAGATCCGCGCGATCCTGCGCGCAGCAGCACCCGAACCCGGTATCACCAAGCGCGTGCGCATGTTGTTTCCCATGATTACCACCGTCGAGGAGATTCGCCGCGTGCGCGCCATCGTGCGACGTGCGGAAAAGCAACTGCGAGCCCAAGGCAAGCCGTTTGCCGAAGTCCCGACCGGATTCATGCTGGAGGTGCCGGCCGCTGCCGTGACGATCGACACGCTGCGCGAAGAGGTCGACTTCGTGTCGATCGGCTCGAACGACCTGGTGCAATACTTGATGGCCGCAGATCGCGACAATCCCAAGGTCAACCACCTCTGCCAGCCGCTCAGCCCGGCGGTATTGCGGGTGTTGACCGGCGTGATCTCGGCCTGCAATCGCGGTGGCACGCCGGTGACCCTGTGCGGCGAAATGGCCGGCGCTCCGCGCGCTTTCGTGCTATTGTTCGGCATGGGGCTGCGCAGCTTCAGCATGAGCCCCGCGTTCATTCCCATCATCAAGCAGTTGACCGCCAGCCTGACCCAGGCGCAGGCCGAGCAGGCGCTGCGCCGCGCGCTGGAAATCAAAACCAGCGCCGGCGTGCGAAGATTCATGGCGGCCCAGATCGCCGACATCGCACCGGACCTGAAACTGCTCGACACGGCATAGTTCATCGTTGCACAACGGGAGATTCACCATGGCCATAACTCGATTTGTGGATTGGCGCCGCGCGGCGGTGCTGGCGCTGGCGTTAACGTGCGGAAATTGGGCGGCGTGCGCGCGTGCGGACGATCAATCATCCGGCGAATCGGCCCAAAGCGGCGAGACGGCCCAGCAGAAGTACGTCATCTCGATCGAGCGGATCTGGGATCTGGCCGAGCACTCGGCGTTTACGGACATCATCGAGTTTGGCGATCACCTCTATTGCTCGTTTCGCGAGGGCTCGGGGCACATTCCGGGTCTCAACGGCGTCGTCCGCGTGATTCGCTCGCTGGACGGCGTAGACTGGCAGTCGGTCGCTTGCCTGGAAGAGCGGCACGTCGACCTGCGCGATCCGAAGCTTTCGCTCACGCCCGACGGCCGGCTGATGATCAATTGCGGCGCCTCGTACTATCACGGCTCGAAGCGACTGCGCATCGAGTCGCGCGTGGCGTTCTCCTCCAGCGACGGCGCCCGCTTTGGCCCGCCGGTGAAAGTGGTTTTCCCGGCGGAGATGATCACCGGCGGCGACTGGCTGTGGCGCGTCACGTGGCGCGAGGGAGTCGCCTGGGGCTGCGTGACGCAGGCTCCGCGCGACGGCCAGCGCGGCGTGCGTCTGGTGCGCAGCGACGACGGCATCCACTATCAGCAAGTGGCCAAGTTGGAAGTCGAAGGCGCCAATGAAACCACCGTCCGCTTCTTGCCCGACGCGACCATGGTGGCCATGGTCCGCCGCGAGGCCAAGCCGCCCATGGGCTATGTGGGCACCGCCAGTCCGCCCTATCGCCAGTGGACGTTCCAAGAGAGCAACAAGCGCTACGGCGGGCCGAATTTCGTGCAGCTTCCCGGTGGAGCATGGTTGGCCGGCAGCCGCAACTACGAGCCTTCGGCACAAACGCAACTCTGGTGGCTGGATGTTGCCAGCGGTCAGTTTCGTGACCTGTTGACGTTTCCCAGCGGCGGCGACAACAGCTACCCCGGCTTTGCGATCGACGAGCCCAACAACCGCGTGTACGTCTCGTACTATTCCAGCCACGAGGGCAAGGCCGCCATCTACCTGGCGACCTTGCGGCTCGACGCGCTGCAGGAGGCCGCGGGCGGACCGGCGCGCTAGCGTCGGCTAACAGCCAGTTGAAGAATTCAACAGGCTGCTAACTCCCGGCGATCCTCTCGTCGCGTTTCCGCCCCCCAAGGCTGCGGCGGACGACCAGATAACTCGGCACGAGCACCACGCCGGCGATCGGCAGCCACGGAGCCAGCGCTACGGCCGCGATCAGCAGTGATTCACCGGCGTTTCGGATCGCAGCCGTTGAGCCTTCGAATGAGCGGCGGACGCGGGTGGACAGCGTCGGGGCTTGCGGCGGTTGATAGTTCTTGATCTCCTCGATCGACAGATTCACCGTCGTGAGCGAGGTGAGATCGGCCAGCACGCGCATGCGGCCTTGCATGCGTTCCAACTCTTCGCGCACGCGCGATAACTCGCGCTCGATGGCGATCACGTCCTCCAGCTTGCCGGGACGCTCTTCGAGCAGCTTAAGCAGCCGCTCTTCTTCCTTGGTCTTGTTGCGGACGCGCGCTTCGACGTCGTAGTACTCCTCGCTCACATCGCTCGACGTGGTTCCGACGCTTTTGACCTCGCCGAGAACCTTGGCGGCGTTGACGAACTCTTCGTAGCGATCCACCGGCACGCGAATGGTCCAGGTGGCGCGGCGGTTCGAGCCGCTGGCGCCGTGCAGTTTCGACGAAGCCACGTAGGCGTCGTATTTCTTCACCAGTTCAACGACCAACTCAGGTACGCCGCTGAAGTCCTCGACCACCAGGTCGATCTGCCCGTTGTAGATGATCTTGCGGTTGGCGCCGGGAGACGTGCTGACAATCGGCTCGCCAGTTCCAATGCCCGTGGCGTCTTTGCTATAGCGAGTCGGGACGACCTGGGCGCCCAGATGGTATCCATCGGCCGGGGCATTCGCGGCCGAGGCTCCCGTCGCCGATCTGGAAGCGGCCTCATGGGCTGCTTCGCGGGCGGACTCGACTCCGCAGCCAACCAACAAAAGGGCAGTAGCGAACGACGTGGCGGTAATGAACTTGGATTGACCAGACATGGCGTTGGGTTCCTGGACGTGATGAAACGTGAAGTGGACCGGCTTGCAGGCGCCGCTGATCCTTGGATGCGCGCCGGCTGTGAAATGTTCCCCTGTTGCTAGCGGAGGTAGTTAACTTCACCAGGATTTGCTGGCATGGCGGCCCATTGGGTCGACCGAGAAATAGCTTCTCCGCAAATCTCCTCGCCCCTTGATGGGAGCGACTGTGTTAATTTTCAAGTCTGGTTTGGCAGTGGTTGCCAGGTTTTTTTGTCGCGCAGCATAGCGTTGAGGATGGTGAGGAGCTTGTGCATGCAGGCCACGAGTGCCACCTTTGCCTTTTTGCCTG
>JBGSYQ010000191.1:0-3952 GCA_041750795.1 Pirellulales bacterium
GGTATACACGCCGTTGTCGGCATACGTGTGGCTGCCGTCGAACGAGCCGGACGTCGGTGTGCCGGCGGAACCGGGGACATCGATGGTGGCCGGACCGGAATCGAGCGGCGTGCCGTCACCCCAGTCAATGGCGTACGTGAACTTCTCACTGGTCTCGCCGCCGATGTTCAGCGGGTTGTCAAAACCGGGATCGGTGAACACGCCGATGCCCGTGATCGACAGCAACGCGCCTTCGTCGATGGTTTGATCGGGCGCCACAGTCAGAGTGGGCGCGACGTTGTTCACGGTTACCTGTAGCGTAGCGATTGACGTGGCTCCGTCATCGTCGCTGAGCGTCAACGTGACGGTGTACACGCCGTTGTCGGCGTAGGTGTGGCTGCCATTGAACGAGCCCGCCGTCGGCGTGCCCGCCGAACCCGGTGTATCGATCGTAGCCGGTCCGGCATCGAGCGGCGTGCCGTCGCCCCAATCGATGGAGTAAGTGAATCGTTCGCGGGTCTCGCCGCCGATATTCAGCGGGTTATCGAACCCGGGATCGGTAAACACGCCGATGTCGGTGATCGACAGCAGCGCGCCTTCGGTGGTGGTTTGATCCGGCGCAGCGGTGAGCGTGGGAGCGACGTTGTTCACCGTCACTCCCAGCGTGCCGCTGGCGGTGTTGCCCAGCGTGTCGCTGATGGTGACGGTGACGGTGTACACGCCGTTGTCGGCGTAGGTGTGGCTGCCGTCGAATGAGCCCAACGTGGGCGATTCGAGCGTGCCCGGCGCGTCGATTGTGGCGAAGCCGTTGCTGGCCGCTGTGCCGTCGCCCCAATCGATGGTGTACGAGTAGGGGCCGTTGTTGAGCGGGTCTGCCTCGCCGCCGACGAAGTTGTCGCCCGCATAGTCGGCGAACTGGCCGATATCCGTAATCGACAGCAGTGTCCCCTCGTTGACGATCTGGTCGTCCGCGACCGAGAGCACGAGCGTGCTCTCGTCTTGCTGATCGAGCAAGGGGGCGAATTGCGGATCGGTCGTGGCCTCGGGCATCACGCCGATCGGCGTTGCGACGGGGCTGTCGGAGTCGATGGGTTGATCTTCGTCGACTGGCGTCGTGGGGATGGGATCTTCGAGCGGTTGTTGCACCGGCAAGGGTTCAGGCGCGGTTGCGCCTTCGGCCGCGCTGGCTTCGCCCGCTTCTAGACTGAGCGCTTCGCCCTCGCCCAAACCTGCTAGCACCACTGGGGCGATCACGACCACGCCGGGACTGACCGACAGTACGCGCCGCTGTTCCAGCTCGCGGACGATGAGTGGGCCAAAGAGGTCGTGGCGCACGCCATCGCGCGACGGCACGCGCCAATTACGACGCAGAGTTTTCCAAACAGCGGCAAACTGCCACGCTCTTCGCATCACACGATGTTCCTTCTGCGCTCGTTTCGGGCGCTGGTCGTTGCCGGAGTTGGAGCGCCCTTGTCTTGGCCACCGCCGCTGGCCGAACAGGCCCTATTATCCCTAGCCGAACGAGCTTCCGTCAAATCTTGACAGCCCGTCCATGCCAGCTTTGCGAAGACGGCAGCGCTGCCGCCCGGCGAAATACCGAAGTTTGTGCAAGGCAGCCAATGGGCTCCGGAGATAACGATTGTGCCAGGAATAACCGAAGTGCCGGTTAACCGGAGACGATAAGCATCTTACAGGGGTTTCTAGCCATGCGATGTTTCATCACGTTCGCGGTTGTTGTGATTGCCGGCCTGTCCGCGGCCGGTTGCGCCACGGGCATGCAGAGTCTGGCCGTGCTGTCCAGCATGCGCCACGGAGGCGGCGGACAGCCAACCTTTTCCGAATTCGCTGCGGACGAGGCAAATTATTCGCCCGCCGACGCTGACAGCTCCCTGGCCGACGATCTGACGGGTTCGCCCGAGGCGGCGGATCAGGAACCAGCCGAGCCGACAGACGGCTTCGTTTCCGTTTCCGATTGCGGCGTAAGCTGGACCGACGCGGGTGCGGCTGAAGCGGCTCCGGGGGCGTCGGTTCCGGCTGAGGAAGCCGCGACCAGCGAGTCGAGCTTGCCCGAATTCGAGCCTTTCGACGCAGCCGCCGCGATCGATCCGGAGCCGAAGCTCGCGGGTGAAGTAGCGCCCTCTGCGCCGCTGCCGTCGACCGGCGAACTCTCTGACCCTGCCGGCACGCGATACGGCGAACCGGATGTGGACGGGCCCACGCGGCAAGATGCTGTTGGCGCGCCAACGGAGGGTGCGGCCTTGCCACCCAACGATGCATACGTACAGGCCCCGCTGATCGATGACGCCACGGGCTATCCGGTCGCGCTAGGCCAGGACGAGCTTCCGCGCGAGATACCTGGCGAAGTGATCGCCACGCCTCGTGCCGATGCGTTCGCGCCGCATACGGACGAGGCCGCCATCGACCGATTCACGCGGAGGCTGGTCGACGTGCCGCTCGACATTCGTCCGACCGAGGGCATCATGCCGGGCGATCCGGCGGCGACGAAGTTTGCGGAGTCGGCGACGATGGACCCACGCGAGTTTCACCAGGTCCCGGGAATCGTCTGCTCGTGTACTCCCTGGACGATCTGCTTTCGTCCGCTGTATTTCGAAGAGGTCGCCTTGGAGCGCTATGGCGACAAGGCCCGCTGCATTCAGCCGGCCATTTCCGGCGTGCGCTTCTTCAGCAACGTAGCCCTGTTGCCGTACAAGATGCGCGTGCGCCCGCCGCGGTCGTGCGTGTGCTCGAATGGCTTCAGCCGCGTGGGCGACTGCCCTCCGCCCGGCTACGGCGAATGCGTCTGGCGCTGGGACGCGGCCGCGATCCAGGTGGCGGCCGTGACGGGCTTCGTGTTCATCTTGCCGTAGCGCCCGGTAGCTGGCATTCCACCGGGTGGCACAGGAAACCTGCCAGTGCTCAAGTTGCGCAGGCAACCGACCAGCGCCCGCATCACAGCTTGATGGCTGCACTCCAACGCAATCTGCAGGCCGAACTTCGACACGGGCTGAAGGCTGCACTCCATCATGCATAGCGATGTTAGCGGCTGAAGGTCTGCTTCAGGTAGCGGACCAGTTGCGCGCCGAGTGAGCGGGGCGCCACGCTGATCTTGGCCCTGCCGTGTACGCGAGCGACCTCGTGGAGCGGATCGTCGTCGAAGCGGACGCGTGCCTGATACCACGTGTCGAGCGGATGGTGTACGCCGCGCTCATCGGTGCGCGAGGGGACGTCGCCGGCCGCGATCAATTCGCGCGGCATGACGTCGACGTTCAGCTTGGCAATCTCGCTCACATGTCCAGAAAACACCCTGCCCGGCAGGTGATCGAGCATCATTCGCACGCGTTGGCCGGGTTGCACCAGTTCCACGTCGGCCTGGCCCACGTGCAGCACGCCTTCAAACTGGTTGGGCTGACCGATCAGGCAGACGAGCGTGCCTGTGTCGAGATGGCTGCCCAGGTTGCGCTCGTCGAGCGGCGTGCCCGACCAGCGTGCCAGTTTGTCGGACCGCGGCTCGCGCGGCTGGGCTGGCGGCGGCAAGACCGTGCCGTCGATCGGAGCCACGAGCTGCAATTCCGCCGCGTCGCGCTGGAGTTGCGCCAGTCGCTCATCGATGTCGGCAAGCGCGGCACGGGCCGCGGGTATGCGGGCGCCATTGTCCGTGCCTTGCAAACGCCGCGCTTCGAGGTTGTTCAGGAAGAGTAGCTGGCGATCGCGATCGGACGCGAGCTTTGCCAGTTCGCGGTCGACTGCGGGACTGGCCAGGCGGGCGACGGTTTGGCCCTGGGCCACCGTTTGTCCGGCGGGAACCCGCTCGACCAATTGGCCCGGCACCGTAACGTATACGCGGCGAGCATCGCGATAATCGAGCACCAGTGGGGCCGTGGCGGTCATGGGCAACGGCACGACCGCCGCGCCTACGAGCGTCGCGACGACGATCGCACTGGTAAGCGCGACGCGCGCCGGAGCGAATCGACTG
>JBGSYQ010000192.1:0-24810 GCA_041750795.1 Pirellulales bacterium
CCGCTGGCGGTGGTGGTGCCCGAGCCGCGGGCCTGGGTGCTCGCCGCCTGGTGCCTGCTGGCGCTGGGAGTTCTGGCCGGATGTCGCATATGCCGGGCGGCCCGCTCGCTTGCATGACAAGCGCCGGCCCGGACCGCGCCCGCCATCAGTGGCTCGCACGCCGTCGTGCTTTCTTTGCGCCGGGTACGTCCACGTGTACAATGGCCTGGCGGCAGCTCGCCTGCCACACGCGATTTCGCACCGCGGTGCCTGTCGCTGCTCGCAGTCCACACGCCAACAGAATTGCCCAAGGCCGGCCGCGGCCTCGCACTACCGAGAAGGATCACACCCCATGATGATGCGCACGTTGCTCGCCGTTTCAATACTGTCGCTGGCCGGTTCGCTGGCCGAGCGCGTCGCCTGTGCTGCCGACAACGCGCCTCCGGCTGGCTACAAGGCGCTGTTTAACGGCGTGGACTTAAGCGGCTGGAAGGGCCTGGTCGAGAATCCTGAGGCGCGTGCCAGGATGTCGGCCGACGAGCTTGCCGCTAAACAGTCCAAGGCCGACGAGCGGATGCGCGCCCACTGGAGCGTGCAAGACGGCGCGCTGGTGTTCGACGGCAAGGGAGACAGCTTGTGTACCGCCAACGACTATGGCGACTTCGAACTGCTGGTCGACTGGAAAATTCTCAAGGACGGCGACAGCGGCATCTATTTGCGCGGCAGTCCTCAGGTGCAGATTTGGGATCCGGCCGTGAAAGCGGCCGGCGGCGTGGGATCGGGCGGCTTGTACAACAATCAGCAGCACCCCTCCAAGCCAACGACGACCGCAGATAACCCCGTGGGCGAGTGGAACACTTTCAAAATTCGCATGGTCGGCGAAAGGGTGAGCGTGTGGCTTAACGGCACGCTCGTGGTGGACGACGTCGTGTTGGAGAATTACTGGGATCGAGACAAGCCGATCTATGCCAGCGGCCAGATCGAGCTGCAGAATCACGGCAATACGCTCTACTTCAAGAATATTTACATCAAAGAGCTGTAGTTGTTTCGGATAGATGGCTTGCCGGCCGGACGAGGCGACGCCGCGTCCTCCGCTCGGGCCGGCACGTCTGGTTTGACGCGCCGCGGCCTGCATCCTTAATTGACAGTTGCAGTTGTTGTTGGCGGTTTGGGTGCGGTCTATGCACGTCGAGTATCGAGACGAATTTCGCTGTTCGATCGATCAGCTTTGGCCGCTGATCGACGACGTGGAGAAACAGCGGTTGTGGCTGACCACTCTGGTCGACGTGACGACCACGAGCCAACTGGACCGGGCGGTGGGCACGACGTTCGACATGCGCGTCCGCGAAGGGCGACGCATCTCGACCTACGAAGGCCGCGTCAACGCCTATGACCCGCCGCGCCATCTGGGTGTGTCGTTCTGGGGCGGACGCTTTGGCCCGGGCATCGTGATGCAGGTCGACTACCGGCTGGCCGATCTCGGTCCCCGCACGCGACTGGAATACTACGCCGAAGTGAACACCGAGGATCTGACCGGGCCGATCAAGCTGGCCATTCCCATCGCTCGCGTATTCAGCTTCTTTCAACTCCGCTATTTCATGCGCAATCTCAAGCGCCTGGCCGAAGCCAGCGGCCGCATGCCGTCGAATCGGATGACGGCTTCGCAATCGCCATAGCGTCCGAATCACTTGCACGCCGCGCGCCGTTCGTTGACACCTGGTAAAAATGCCCGCTAGAATTCGGGCTTCGCGTTTTCTCGGCATGTTCCGCGTGGTTCGTATTTGGGAGGCCCAGGCAAATGGCAGACGAATCTGGCGGGCAAGTTCGCACCGTGATGCAGGAGACGCGGGTTTTTCCACCTCCCCAGGAGTTTGCCGCCGGCGCCAGCATCGGCTCGATGGCCGCCTACGAAGCGCTGTGGCGCGAGGCCGCGGCCGACGTCGAAGCGTTTTGGGGCAAGCTGGCCGACGAACTGCACTGGTTTCGGCCCTACGACAAAGTACTCGAGTGGAACGAGCCAGACGCCAGGTGGTTCGTGGGCGGTCAAACCAACGTCTCGTTCAACTGCCTCGACGCACACCTCAATACGTGGCGAACGAACAAGGCCGCGCTGCTGTGGGAAGGCGAGCCAGGCGACACGCGCACGCTCACTTATCAGCAACTGCACCACGAAGCGTGCAAGTTCGCCAACGTGCTGAAGAAGCTGGGCGTCAAGCGGGGCGACGTCGTGTCGATCTACATGCCGATGGTGCCCGAACTGGCCATCGCCATGCTGGCTTGCGCACGCATCGGCGCGGTGCATTCGGTGATTTTCGCGGGTTTTTCGGCCGAGGCCATCGCCGATCGCAACAACGACGCCGGCGCCGTCGTGCAGCTCACGTCCGACTATGGCTGGCGCCGTGGCCAGGAATTGCCCCTGAAGAAGAACGTCGACGACGCGTTGGCCAAGTCTCCCACGGTCAAGCACTGCATCGTGCTCAAGCGAACCGGCAATCCGATTCACATGCAGGAAGGTCGCGACCATTGGTGGCACGACCTGACGTGCGACGCATCGGCCGATTGCCCGGCCGAGCCGCTCGACAGCGAGAACCCGTTGTTCATCCTGTACACCAGCGGCTCGACCGGCAAACCCAAGGGCATCAAACACACCTCGGCCGGCTACAATCTCTTCACCAAGAAGAGCTTCGAGTGGGTGTTCGATCATCGCGACTCCGACGTGTTCTGGTGTACGGCGGACATCGGCTGGGTGACGGGGCACAGCTACGTGGTGTACGGCCCGCTGGCCGCTGGTGCGACGGTGTTAATGTACGAAGGCGCGCCCAATTGGCCCGACGAGGGTCGCTTCTGGGAGTTGATCGAGAAGTACCGCGTCACGATTTTCTACACGGCGCCCACTGCCATCCGCGCCTTCATCAAGTGGGGCGATCACTGGGTCGACAAGCACGATCTGTCCAGCCTGCGATTGCTGGGCACGGTGGGCGAGGGCATCAATCCCGAAGCCTGGATGTGGTATCACCGGAAGATCGGCGCCGAGCGCTGCCCCATCGTCGACACCTGGTGGCAGACCGAGACGGGCGGCATCATGATGAGCCCGCTACCGGGCGCCATTCCCACTAAGCCGGGCAGTTGCACCAAGCCGCTACCGGGCGTCATGCCGGCCATCGTCGACTCAACCGGCAAGCCGGTGCCGCAGGGCGAGGGAGGATGGCTGGTGATTACCAGGCCGTGGCCGTCGATGCTGCGCGGCATCTGGGGCGACCACGATCGCTATCGCGAGCAGTACTGGTCGAAGGTGCCGCACAACTACCTGGCCGGCGACAACGCGCGCTGCGACGCCGACGGCTACTATTGGATCATGGGCCGCATCGACGACGTGCTGAACGTGGCCGGACACCGGCTGAGCACCATCGAGATCGAAAGCGCGCTGGTGAGCCATCCGCAGGTGGCCGAGGCCGCCGCCGTGGGACGCCCCGACGAGATCAAGGGTGAGGCCGTGGCCGTGTTCGTTACGCTCAAGAACGGCAAGCCGGACGAGAGTTTGCGTAAGGAATTGAAGGCCCACGTCCGAAAGGAAATCGGCGCGCTGGCCCAGCCCGATGACATACGTTTCACCAACTCGCTGCCCAAGACGCGCAGCGGCAAGATCATGCGCCGCCTGCTGAAGGACATCGCCAGCGGCAAAGAAACGGTCGGCGACACCACAACGCTGGAAGACTATAGCGTGCTGGCCAAGCTGCGCAGCGACGAGGAGTAGTACTGAAAAATGTGGCGCCTTTAAGAAGTTAGCCCACGGTCATTGAACCGCGGGCTAACCTTCCGCTCGACACTCGCTTTTCGAAACGCGCAACTACAGTCCTGCGCTATTCCGGGAACAGCTTCGTCGACAAGTAGCGCTCGCCCAGATCGGGCAGCACCACGACGATCAGCTTGCCGGCGTTCTCGGGCTTCTTGGCCAAGCTGAGCGCGGCCCAGGCGGCGGCGCCGCAACTGATGCCGCACATGAAGCCCTCTTGGGCCGCCAGTTGACGCGAGGTCTCCATCGCGTCGTCGTCGGCCACCTGCACCACGTCGTCGATGACGTCGATGTTGAGCACTTCGGGTATGAAACCGGCGCCGATGCCCTGAATCGTGTGCTTGCCGGGCTTGATCTCCTGGCCGGCGCGGCGCTGCGTGATGACCGGGCTGTTGGCCGGTTCGACCGCCACGATTTGCACCTCGGGCTTGCGCTTCTTGAGCACCTCGCCCACTCCGGTGATCGTGCCGCCGGTGCCAACGCCCGCCACGAAGACGTCGATCTTGCCCTCCGTGTCGCGCCAGATTTCCTCGGCCGTGGTCTTGCGATGGATTTCGGGGTTGGCTGGGTTTTTGAACTGCTGCGGCATAAACCAATTCTTATTGGCGGCGAGCAGCTCGTCGGCCTTGCGCATCGCGCCGGGCATGCCCTCGGCTGCCGGCGTGAGAATCACTTCCGCGCCAAAGGCCTTCAGCAAGCGGCGCCGTTCGAGGCTCATGCTCTCGGGCATGGTTACCTTGAGCTTGTATCCCCGTGCCGCGCAAACGTAGGCCAGCGCAATGCCGGTGTTGCCGCTGGTAGGCTCGATGATCACCGTGTCTGGCTTGATTTTGCCGTCGCGCTCGGCGGCGTCGATCATGGCACGCCCGATGCGATCCTTGACGCTCCACAGCGGGTTCAGATTCTCCAGCTTGCCCACCACCGTGGCGCCACAGCCGCGCGTGAGATGGCGGAGCCGGACCAAGGGAGTGTTGCCGATGCAGCGCGTGATGTCGTCCTGAATACCCTTGATTCCCTTTTCCACGATCGTGGCCATGGCTGGTCCTTTCGAGTATGAAGCGGCAAAAAGCGCCCCGCGGCCCGCTCCGAAACGACGGCCCATCGAAGCGGCAGCAATGTTTGGATGGCTGAGCGCGGATTATACCCCCTTGGCAAAAAGCGGGTCAACGCCGCATGCGAACGGCGAACTGCGAACGGGGACGAGATCGAAACCCGCCGACGACTCAGCAGCGACCGAATAGTAACTTCCCGATTCTCTAACCCCTCACCCTACCCTCTCCCACAAGGGGCGAGGGGAGATGCGGAGAAGTTAACTTTCGGTCGACCCTTACTCCCTCTGCTGGGCAAACATCCACGGCAGCACACCGTCGACTGCGGTATAGGCTGGCGTCCAGCTATCGTGCCCCACGCCAGGCAGCTCGGTGTATTTTGGATTGCCCCCGGCTCGGCGGATCGCTTCGATCATGCGGCGCGTCTTTTCCACGGGCACGACGTCGTCGTCGGCGCCGTGCCAGGCCCAGACCGGCACGCTTGCCAAGCGATCGGCATAGAGCTCGTCACCCCCGCCACAGATCGGCGCCACGGCCGCCCAGCGATCGGCCAGCCGTGTGCCCAAATCCCAACTGCCGTAGCCTCCCATCGAGAGCCCCGTCAAGTACAAGCGCCGCCGATCGATCGGCAGCTCGCGCACGACGTCGTCCAGCAGGTTGATCACCGCCTGCATCTGCAGGCCAGGCGGCTGCCGGGGAGCATCGCGATCGAAGGCCCTGGGCGTCTCGACCCAAAAGCGATCGGGCCGACATTGGGGCGCAAGCAGAAAGCACGGATAGCGCCGGCGAAGCTCCGGCTCTGCCATCCAGCCGGGCAGAAAGCGGAGCTGCGCCCGATTGTCGACGCCGCGCTCGCCCATGCCGTGCAGGAACACCATCAGCGGATACGTCTGTCCGGACGCAAGCGATTCGGGGCGCATCAGGCGCGCCTGAAACGCGAGTGAACCGACGTGGGTTTCTCGGGATTCGAACTGACGGGCGGCGTCTTGAGCCATCCCACGATCCTCGCATTGGTTTGTGCCCGACGTTGCCCGGATGCACCGCATCCGGCAAGACCAGCGTCCCGACGGCATTGTAAGCGATGGCGGCAACCGTCGAGCGGGGCATTTTTCCCGAGGAATCGGGGCCGCAACGGCTGATGGACATGGCACACTCGGCGGTGCTAAACTTGATCTGGTTCACTTTTTCCGGAGGCGACATGTCCACGAGCTCATGCCCCCAATGCGGTAAGCAGGTCACGATTCCCTCGGGCGTCGGCACCTCGACCAAGGTTCGCTGTCCGCTGTGTCACTCGCAATACACGTTGGCCGACGCGCTGGTGAACATGCCGCCGTTGCTGGAGTTGGTGGACGAGGATGCGGAAGACTACCTCGACACGCAGCCTGCCATCCCAGGCGGGCTCACCGTTGCGGCCGCGGACTTGCCGCTCGAAGCGCCGGATGCAATCGAAGAGCCCGCGGCCGACGTCGATTTCGGCGAGGGTGAACCCGTCGAGTTGGACGACCTCGACGAGCATGAGGCTGCGGCCCCAGCACTTGCGGATCTGAGCCTGGACGCTCCACTCGATCTGGAGGCGACCACGGACTTCGCGCCCCCCGAGGATGCCGAGCCGGCGCACAACCTCGACGACCTGACGGTCGAAGACAAAGACACTGAGGTGGAAGAGTTGAGCGCCGCAGTTGGCGACTCGGCCGACGACGATGACGATGCGGCGAGCGAGTCGATCTCCTTTGATATGGAAACACCGGGTGAGCCTGCGGAAGACGAGATGGCGCTCGACTTTGGCGGTGCGTCCCCCTCCACAACCGACGACGAAGTGCCCATCCAGTTCGACAACGAGCTGACCGCAGAGTCCGCGGGCGAGGACGCGGGGCTGTCATTCGACATGGCCGAGTCCGCGGACGAGCCGGCGGTCGATTTCGGCGCGCCGGAAGAATCCGATGCCGATGAGATGGCGCTCGATTTTGGTCAACCCGTCGAGGAAGGCGCGCCGGCGATCGCGGCGGGCGACGCCGAGCCAGCCGACGAAACCGAGGCGACGGACGAGAAGGGGAAAAAGAAAAAGAAAAAGGAGAAGAAGCAAAAGGTCAAGGCAGCCGACGGCGAGCCGCGCCCCAAGCGAAGGCTGAGCACCGTGCTCAGCGCCACGTTTGGCGGGCTGCTGGGACTGATCGTCGCGCTTTACCTCATTCTGTGGCTGGGACCCGACTACGACATCCTCGGCATGAGCAAATGGCTGCCTAGCGCCATGGTGCCCGGTTCGTTCAACAAACCGACATACGTCGCCACCCAGAAACCGGCGCTCGACTTGTCGCCGCCTGCGGACGATTCGCCGGCAAACGAATCGATTCCGGACGAGCCTGCCGCCGATGTCCCCGCGGAACCGGCCGACATCCCCACGGAGCCAGTCGATAGTGACGCGGCGCCGCTCGATGTGCCGGCCACCGAACCAGCCGCCGAAGCTCCGGCAGATTCGCCCGACGAGATGCCGGCGGAGACTCCGGCACCGGAACCCACCGAGCCAGCGGCCGCACCGGAGGTTGAGCCGGGCCAACCCGAGTTTCCCCCGGTCGACGCGCCCGCGGAGCCAGCCGCTGCGACCGAGCCTGCTGTGGATCCCTTGGCCGATCCATTGACGGATCCAGCCGCCGACCCCTTCGCACCGAGCGAAGCGCCGGAAGAAATGCCGGCGGAAATTCCCGCCACGAATCCGTTGACGGATGCTCCACCAGCCGAGCAACCCGACGCGCCGCCCCTGACGACGCCCGCGCCTCCGCTGGCGGAACCACCGGCTGCGGAAATGCCCGCAGCGGCCGACGATCCGTTTGCTGAAACGACAACCAGGCCAGCGGCCACGGACGATCCGTTTGCGGATTCTCCCGCTGAGTTGGAGGCGCCTGCCGAGCCGGTGGGGCCGGTGAACGCCGCGGAAGTTTCGCCCGACGCATTGGCCCAGGCCATCCAAGACGCCGAAGCGGCCGACCGACAGATGATCGCCGCGCAAGGCACTGCGTCCGAAGGCGACCTGAAGCGCATTCGCAGTAACTTCTATGTGAGTCTTTTCCGCATGGCCGACGGCGCAACGTTCGTGAAGGACGAAGCGGAGTCGGGCCAATTGGATGCGCTGCGGCTGCAAATGGATCACCTCGTGAGGCAGCTTGCCGCCGATCCCAAGCGAATCGAGTCGTTGAAGTTTAACGCCGGCCGCTGGCTCGAGTTTTCCCGCCGCACAACTCCCGGCATCATCCTGGCCGGCAAAGTGCAAAGCACCGCACCGGTGGGTAAACTGCACGAGATCAAGCTCGACATCGGGCTGGAAGACTCCACCGAATCGATCGTCAGCGTGCTCTCGGCCACCGATCCGGGCGTCAACGACGGCGACCAGGCCGTCGTGCTCGGCACCATCGTCGAGAATCCCGCGGAAGAGCTGGCCGGTTATGAAGGCGCCGAGCCGACGGTCGTCTGGAACGGCATGCTGCTGACCCTCTCGCCTCAATAGCATGACGCAAGCCCCCGCGACCATCCGCGCCGAACTGATTGAGCTCTCGGCCAGCGAAATGGCGCGGCAGATCGCCGCCGGCAGGATCTCCAGCGCCGAGCTGGTCGAAGCGCACATCCGCCGCATCGAACAGGTTAATCCCGCGCTCAATGCCGTCGTGGTAGATCGTTTCGAGCATGCGCGGCGCGAAGCGGCCGCCGCGGATCAGGCACGCGCACGAGGAGACGCGCTGGGTGCGCTGCACGGCGTGCCCGTCACGGTCAAGGAGTGCTTTCACATCGCAGGCATGGCGTCCACCGAAGGCATCCATCGGTTCGCCGACGAGTTACTGCCGCGGGACAATCCCCTCGTGCTCCGATTGCGCAACGCCGGCGCCATCGTGCTGGGCAAGACGAATTTGCCGCAGCTCATGCTGATGCACGAAACCGACAATCCCATCTATGGTCGGACGAACAATCCCTGGAACCTCGAACGGGGGCCGGGCGGTTCGAGCGGCGGCGAAGCGGCCCTCATTGCGGCCGGCGGTTCGCCGCTGGGATTGGGCAACGACATCGGCGGCAGCATTCGCTTTCCGGCGCACTCGTGCGGCATTTGCGGCATCAAGCCAACCACGCTGCGGCTGACCAATGCCGATGTGCGCGACAACCTGCGCGGCATGGAAGCCATTCGCCCGCAAAGCGGTCCGCTGGCGCGCACAGTCGAGGATCTGGCCCTGGCGTTGCGCGTGCTATGCGCCCCCGAACCGGGCGTCATCGACCCGCAAGTTGCCCCGGTGCCTCTGGGCGATCCGGCGGCGGTTTCCATCGCGGATCTGCGGATCGGAATGTGGACCGACGACGGTCATTATCCGGCGGCGCCGGCACTACGCCGCGCGGTCGAGGAGTCCGCAACGGCCCTGCGCGGGCTCGGAGCGCACGTCGAGCCCTTTTATCCGCCCGATATTCCACGCGCCGTGGATCTGTTCTTCCAACTCACCAGCGCCGATGGCGGTGCCGACGCCGTGCGGCTGTTAGGCCATAGCCCGCGAGATTGGCGCGTGCGGCGTATGCTGTTGCTCTGCCGCGCGCCGAAGTTCGTGCGCCGCGCGCTGGCCGCGATTTTGCCAGCGCTGGGCCAACGACGAACGGCACGGTTTCTGCGGACGATCGGCCGCTCGACCACCGACGAGTATTGGCAGCTTTCGGCGGCCAGGTCGGCCTACGCCGAGCAGTTTTTCCGTGCCTGGAACAAGGCCCGGCTCGATGCTGTGATATGCCCGCCGCACGCGCTGCCTGCGTTGCGCCACGGCAGCACGGCCGATTTGACGGTGGTGGCCAGCTACTGCTTTTGGGCCAACATCCTGGGGCTGCCGGCGGGCGTCGTGCCCGTCACTCGCGTTGGTCCGGGAGAAGAGACCGACCGCCAGGTCGGGCGCGATCGCGTGGATCAGGCGGCCCAAAGGGTCGAAATCGGCAGTGCGGGGCTGCCGGTCGGCGTGCAGGTGGCAGCGGCCCCCTGGCGAGAAGACGTCGTCCTGGCAGTCATGAGCGCCCTGGAAGGCCAGTTCCGCGGCACGCCCACCTTCCCAACAACGCCCGTGACTCCGCCGCACGGCAGTCCAGTTCTTCGCTAAGAATATCGCCAGCCGAACGGACGAAACTACCGAATTCCGCGCGCCGATTGCATCGTCGGGCGAGCTATCGTAGAATCCAGTTGCTGAGAATGAGTCTCAATAAAACCCGGTAGAGCGCGATCCGTGCATGACCTGATTCCCTTGAGCTTGCTTGCTCCTGGTCAATTGGCCCACGTGAGCCAGGTGAGCGGCTGCCCCGACGAGGTACACCGCCTGGAGGAGTTGGGGCTGCGCGGCGGCGTCTCAATCGAAATGGTGCAGCGCGGCAGCCCTTGCATCGTGCGTCTGGCGGGCCAGAAGCTCTGTTTTCGCGCCGACGAATTGCTGCACGTGCTGGTGCGGCGTGGAGCGCTGTCGTGAGCCTCTTGATGGAGTTGGCTGTCGGCGCCAAAGCACGCGTCAGCGCGATTCTCGGCACCGATGAATTGACCATGCGGCTCTTGGAAATGGGCCTGACGCCTGGCGTGGAGGTGGCCGTCGTCGGCGCAGCGCCGCTGGGCGATCCGTTGGAATTGGAGTTGCGCGGCTATCGCCTGAGCGTGCGACGCAGCGAGGCGGCCCGCGTGCAAATCGACCTGCTCGAAACCTGACCGGCAGCCGCCCCATTTCGCCCGCGGCCTGCTGCCACGTGTCCCGCCAAAGTGCTGCAATGTCCCAGCGGTCGTCGCTCACTATTGCCTTGATTGGCAATCCCAATACCGGCAAGAGCACGCTCTTTGCGGCACTGGCCGGCGTGCGCCAACGCGTCGGCAACTATCCCGGCGTTACCGTCGAGAAGAAACTGGGCGTGCTGATGCTCGATGGCCAGCACTGCAAGTTGGTCGATTTGCCGGGTACCTACAGCTTGGCGCCGCGTTCTCCCGACGAGATGGTCGCGGTCGATGTGCTGTTGGGTCGGCAAGCCGACGTTGGCCAGATCGACGCCGTGCTCTCCATTCTCGACGCCAGCAACCTCGAGCGCAACTTATACCTGCTCAGCCAGGTGCTCGAACTGGGATTGCCAACCGTCGTGGCGCTCAACATGGGCGACATGGCGCGTGGCAAGGGCCAGACCATCGACGCCCAGCGGTTGCAACACCAGCTTGGCATTCCGGTCGTGGAAGTCCAAGCCAATCGCCGCCAGGGGATCGACAACCTGAAGCGCGTGCTGGCAGCGGCAGTGCGCGCGCCCGCCAATGGTCCACCGCGAGAAAGCCCGTTTCCGCCCGAGTTTCAGCGCGAAGTGGCGGTGCTGCAAGCCGCATTGATGGGCGACGCCTCGGCGACTCCGCTGCCCGAGGCGGGCGGCGCAGCGCCAGCGCAATCCGCGCTGCCCCGCTATCTGGTCGAGCGACTGCTGCTGGATACGACCGGCTATCTGCAAGGTGCTCTGTCGACGAATCACGATCGCGGCCGACAGGCCCACACCACCGCCGCGGCCATCGGCGAGGCGCGGAAACGGCTGTCGGCCGCCGGCATCGGCGTGCCGGCCATCGAGGCCCAGTCGCGCTACGCCTGGGTGGCAAGCGTGGCCGACGGAGTGGTGACCCACCCATCGCATCGCGTCGTCGCGCTGGGCGACAAGCTCGATCGCGTGCTGACCAACAAGCTGTGGGGCACGTTGATCTTCGCCTTGGCAATGCTGCTGGTGTTCACCTCGGTTTTTATCGCGGCCGACCCGCTGATGGGCCTGATCGACGAAGGAATCGGCGCCGTGGGCGCGGTCGCGGCAAACGCCATGCCGCCCGGACCGCTCCAATCGCTGGTGGTCGACGGCGTGATTGGCGGCGTCGGCGGCGTGGTGATCTTTCTGCCCCAGATTCTGATCTTGTTCTTTTTTATGGCCGTGCTGGAAGACTGCGGCTACATGACTCGCGCCGCCTATTTGATGGACAAGCTGATGGTCCGCGTGGGCTTGAGCGGGAAGTCGTTCATTCCGCTGTTGTCGTCGTTTGCCTGCGCGATTCCCGGTGTCATGGCCGCGCGCGTGATCGAAAACCGGCGCGATCGCTTGACGACGATCCTTGTGGCTCCGTTGATGAGCTGCAGTGCCCGCCTGCCGGTGTACGCCATTCTGATCGGCGCGTTCATTCCCGCTCGGGTCTACGCCGGCGGCCTGATTCACCTGCAAGGACTGACGTTGTTCGCGATGTACCTGGTGGGCATCCTGACCGCCGCGGCCGTGGCACTGGTGCTCAAGCGGACGCTGTTGCGCGGCCCCACGCCCCCGTTCGTGATGGAGTTGCCCAGCTACAAATGGCCTTCACCGACGATCGTCGTGATGCGGATGGTCGAGCGCGGTTGGGCATTCGTCTATCGCGCGGGCACCTTGATCCTGGCCGTCTCGATCCTGGTGTGGGCGGCGTCGTACTACCCGCACAATTCGGCGGAAGTCGCCACGCAACTGGCGCCCAGTGCCGCAGTGCTGTCGGCCAGGCTCGAGCAATTGCCGCAAGAGTCGCCCGAGCGTGCGGTGGTCGAAGACGAACTGGCCGAGGTCGAGCACGCGATCGCCGCCGCCTATCAGCGCGACAGTTTTCTGGGACAGTTGGGGCACGCGATCGAACCGGCCGTGCGTCCCTTGGGTTGGGACTGGCGCATCGGCTGCGCGGCGCTTGCCTCGTTTCCCGCACGCGAGGTGGTCATGGGAGCATTGGGCGTCATCTACAACCTCGGCGGTGAACTGGACGTCGGCGACGAATCCGACCGCGATCGCCTGGCCGATCGCATGCGCGCTGCACAGTGGGACGACACGGGCGAGCCGGTCTATAATATTCCGGTGGCGCTATCGATCATGGTGTTCTTCGCGCTGTGCGCGCAGTGTGCTTCGACCCTGGTGATCATTCGCCGCGAAACGAACAGTTGGCGCTGGCCGGTGTTTACGTTTACCTACATGACGACGCTGGCATACCTTGGCGCGCTTTTGACGTATCAGATCGGCATGCGCTTGCCGCCGTTGTGATGCGGCGCGAGGGAGCGGTAAATCGATGATCCTCGACTGGCAGAGTGTGGCGAGTGTGGCCATCGTCTCGCTGGCGATCGCGTATTTGGCGCGCGTCGGCTGGCGAACGGTCGTGCAGCGGAGAGCCGCCGCCTGCGGTAGCGGTTGCAACCAGTGCGCCGCAGGCGCAGAACCGCCCGTCGTCCAGATCGGAACACCGGCAGATCCGCCGGGTACCAACCACCGCTAGCGCTCGACCCGTCTGCCGGTGCGGGCAAACTACGGCGTCTTGACCGTCGGCGCTTTGGCGGTCGGCGATTGCGGCTTGACGATCTCGGCAAACGCTGTAAATGCCTGCACCACGTTGTTGCCCTGATCGGTCGTGATGCTGATCTTCTGCGCGATGCGGCCCGGATCGTCTCCGGCGGTGAACACCACGGGGATCAAGTGGACGGCTCGGGCGTCCTTGGGCGCATCGATCTCGAACGACTTGTCGGGACACTCGATGTCGATGATCTTGAACGGCTTCTTGCCGCGCACCACCAGCTTCTTTTCCACCTTCTGGCCCGGGTGTACCACGCCGATGAACAACTGGCTGGGACTAATCGTGATGTCCGAAATCACGCGCCCCTCGAGGTCGACGGGCAACTCGGGTGCTCGCGGATCGTTGGTGCAGAGAATAAGTTGATCCTTGATGTAGCCGACCGGCGCATCCTTCGTCAGCCGCACCAGCAGTTGATAGCTCGTCTTGCCGGGGGCGCGCCCTAGTTCGTTGATCTCGACCTCGAAGTGCGGGTCGAGCGTCTTGACGTCGACGATCCGCCAGTTCGCCGTGCCGAGGTAGTCGACGTTCAAGCGCGACTCGGCACCCTTTCCCAGATCGACCGTGCCCAGATCCAGCGAGCCGGGTTGCAGCACGATGTCGCTTTGGGTGGTACCGGAAACGTGCAGTTGCACCTCGGCCGGGAACGGCTTGTCAAAGACGACCGTCACCGTGGCCGTCCGATGGCCGAGAAAGTCTCGCGTATTGAAGTCGGCCACGACTTCCGACGTCTCGAACGTCTTCAGGTTGGGCTTGGTCACTTTCGCGGTCGTACAGCCGCAACTGGAGCGGATGCTCGAAATATGCGCGTCTTCCTCGTAAATATTCTTGAACTCGAAGCGATACTGGGCCTTCGAACCGCGCGCGACGATGCCAAAGTCGTGCGAAGTGACCTTGAACATCTTGACGGCCCATTCCTGGGCATTGGCGCTGACGGCCGCTAGCACCAGACAAATCGACGCGACAACAGCGGTGCGTAACACGGGTGCTCTCTCCGGAAACCGGCCAAGGCCCTGGGTTAGTGCTTCGTCAAAACCTGGTTTTCGGATTGACCGGTTTGGGCGAAGCACTAATTGTTTATTTGCGCCAAAGCACTTACGTCTTTGGCGATCGTTCCGCGTCACCCGAGTGAATCGGGTTGACGCTCCACTAGGGCCCTTCATTCGACACGTCGGGGTCGCGCGGTGATCTGCCGAGGGGGCGCGGTAAACTAACTGGCAGGAAGGGCATTCTGCGGCCAAATTTACCGCCGCCTGCGTCACAGTGTCAACTTCGATCGGGGCCGCATGTAACGGTTATTACGATAGTTTCGGCCGGTTCTCCACAGCGACAAAAGCAATTCTTTGCCCGCCCGGCCGAGACCCGGCTGCTAGCAGCGATTGCTTCTGCGGCCAGCGGTCAAGCTACTATTGTGGTTCGACGCGGCAAACCAACGCTCGGCGTGGTGCGTAACAATATGCGGCGAAATGCCGGGTTGCACCTCTGCTGGGGGCAAGCATCGCGAGCTTTTGATGCCCGAGCGATGTTAAGCTAAGATGAGCCCGACGTGATCGGCCACCCCCACCCGAAAGCCTCACGGGACTTCATCATGCGCCTGCCGTTGCGATCGAACTGCATTTATACCGCGACCGTGCATGCACTGGTGGGATGTGCGATGGTTGCTGGCGTCGCCAGCCGCGGTCCGCTGGCATGTGCCGCCCCGCCCGACGTGGATCGCAGGTCGCCACGATTGTTGGCGCAGAAGGCCGAACAACCCGCGGCCGAGCCACCGGCCCCCAGGCAGCCGGCCGACGACCACCCGTTCCCGCAACATTTCCGCGCGCCATCGCTCGACGGTGGAGTCGGCTGGATCAACACCGCCGGGCCCATCGACTTGAAGCAGTTGCGCGGCAAATTCGTCGTCCTTGACTTCTGGACTTACTGCTGCATCAACTGCATGCACGTGTTGCCCGAGCTCAAGAAGCTCGAACGCGCCTATCCCAACGAAATCGTGGTGATCGGCGTCCACTCAGCCAAGTTCGAGACCGAGCAGGACTCGAAGAACATTGAAGACGCCGTGCTCCGCTACGAGATCGAGCACCCGGTGGTCAACGACGCCAACCACGTAATCTGGAACAAATACGAGGTGCAAAGCTGGCCTACGCTGTGCGTGATCGATCCGGAGGGCAACTTCGTGGCCCGCAACGGCGGCGAGATCGATTTTGCCACGCTCGATCAATTCTTCAAGAAGGTCATTCCATACTACCAGCGCAAGGGACTCTTGGATCGCACGCCGTTGCGTTTCGAGCTGGCGCGATTCCAGGCCGCCGACACTCCGCTGCGCTATCCCGGAAAGGTGCTGGCCGATGAGAGCTCGAAACGGTTGTTCATTTCCGACAGCAATCACAATCGCATCGTGATCGCCGATCTCGACGGCACATTGCTCGACGTCATCGGCACAGGGCAAATCGGCGCCGACGATGGAACTTTTCAAAAGGCCACTTTCGACCATCCCCAGGGCATGGCGCTGGACCGCGACACGCTGTACGTGGCCGAT
Source organism: Pirellulales bacterium (assembly GCA_041750795.1). Classification (GTDB taxonomy): domain Bacteria; phylum Planctomycetota; class Planctomycetia; order Pirellulales; family PALSA-1355; genus JTS-RE94. The sequence goes on from JBGSYQ010000192.1 coordinate 15,711, forward strand.
ACCGAAAACCACTTGCTCCGCGCGGTGGACCTGAAGAAAAATCGCGTGCGGACCATCGCCGGCACCGGCAAGCAAGGTCACGGCTGGCCCGGCATCGAAGCGCTGGGCGACCGCATCGGCACGCTAACCGAAGCCCATCGCTGGGTCGGCCCGCCGCTCAAGACCGCACTCAATAGCCCTTGGGCACTGTGGGTCGAGCGGCGCGACCTGTACATTGCCATGGCCGGCCCGCACCAGATCTGGAAAATGCCGTTGAACGGACGCGAGATTGGACCGTATGCCGGCAATGGCCGGGAAGACATCGTCGATGGCCCGCTGTTGCCGACGCAACCCTATGAGCGCGGCTACGCCTCGCTGGCGCAGCCCAGCGGCCTGGCTTCCGATGGCAAGGTGCTGTACGTGGCGGATAGCGAAGGCAGCTCGATTCGGGCCGTGCCGTTCGACCCCAAGGGGAAGGTGACGACGGTCGTCGGCACGGCAAACCTGCCCGCCGGCCGGCTGTTCGCGTTTGGCGACGTGGACGGCCAAGGGACCGACGTGCGGCTGCAGCATCCGCTCGACGTCCTCTTTCACAATGACTTGCTGTACGTGGCCGACACGTACAACAACAAGATCAAAGTCATCGATCCGCGCCAGGCAACCTCGCGGACCCTGGTCGGCACGCGCGAGTCGGGAACGGCGGACTCTCCGGCCCAGTTCAACGAGCCCACCGGTTTGGCGTATGCCGCCGGCAAGGTCTACGTGGCCGATACCAACAATCACGTCATCCGCACCATCGAGCTGGCTGGCGGCAACCGCGTGACGACGCTGACGATTCAAGGGCTTGAACCGCCGCCGCCGGCAAAAACCGACTCCGTGCCCACCTTTCCTGGAGCGGTTGCCGTCGAGCTGAAAGCGGGTAAAGTAAAGCCCGTCGATGGCAAAGTGCGGTTGCAGGTTCAACTGACGTTGCCGGACGGCTACAAGATCAACGACCTGGCGCCGCTGCGATACATGGTCGAGGCCAGCGGGGCCCAGGGGCCTGTCGCTCGTGAGGCATTGGGCAAGCTGGCCGACGCGCCCGAGCGAAAACCGAGCTTCAATATCGATTTGCCGGTCGGCGAGTCGCCGGGCACCGACAAGCTGAAGGTCTCGCTAGCGTACTACTATTGCCAGGATGGCGCCGAAGGGGTGTGCAAGGCCGGCAGCGTCATCTGGAACGTGCCACTGGACGTGGCTGCCGACGCGGTGGAGTCAAGCGTGCCGTTGCCGCACATCGTCAAGTAGGCGACGCGACGGCGAAACGCCGTTGTCGGCTCTTGCCCATCTCTCGCCACGGTAAGGTGGCTGGCCAGAGCCGTTTCAGTCGTAATTGCCGAGGGGCTCTAATCCGGGTATAATCCCCGATTCGTCCCTGGAGCCCCGGAAGCGTCCCAGCGTTGGGAAGCGGGCGCGTGGACATTGGCCTCTTTTTTTGAGTCGCCCACTCGGCATGTGCCGCCCCCTGGGGCGCCTTGTGCTCTGGCCCTCTCGCCGGGGCGACTGATAACCGAAAACAAAATCGCATGGTAAATCGTAACCTGATTCGCGGGCTCGACCTGAAGCAAGACGAGTGGGAAGAAGAATTGGCCCAGGCCATGGGAGGCACGGCCACCGAAGAGATCGATTGGGGCGGCGCGGAACTGGCGCCCAATAAGATCATCGACGGCAGAATCCTGCGAATCGACAACGAGTTTGTACTGGTCGACGTCGGCTATAAGAGCGAAGGCATCATCCCGCTATCCGAGTGGGAGGAAGGCGAAGAACCGCCGGAAGTCGGGCAATCGGTCAAAGTCCTCATCGAAGAGGTCGAAGACGTCTTCGGCCGCACCGAAGAGGGCCGCGGCATGATCACCCTGAGCAAGCGCAAGGCCGAAAAGATCGAGGCCTGGCTCAAGGTGATGGAAACGGTACACGAAGGCGACATCGTCACCGGCACTGTCACCCGCAAGATCAAGGGCGGACTGCTGGTCGACATCGGCGTCAACGTATTCCTGCCGGCCAGCCAGGTGGACATCCGCCGCCCCGCCGACATCGGCGACTACATCGGCCGCGCCATCCAGTGCATCGTGCTGAAGATCGACGACGCTCGGCGCAACATCGTGGTCAGCCGCCGCGCCCTGATCGAGGCCGAGCGTGCGGAAAAGAAGACGCAATTGCTCTCCACGTTGGAGCCCGGGCAACTGCGCAAAGGCGTGGTCAAGAACATCGCCGAGTTCGGCGCGTTTGTCGACCTGGGCGGCATCGATGGCTTGCTGCACATCACCGACATGAGCTGGGGCCGCATCGGCCATCCTTCCGAGATGGTTGCGATCGACCAGGAAATCGAAGTGCAAATCCTGCACGTCGACCGGGAAAAGGAAAAGATCGCCCTGGGGCTCAAGCAAAAGAGCGCCAGTCCCTGGGAGAGCGTGGAAGACAAGTACCCGGTCGGATCGACCGTCCACGGCGTGGTGGTCAACGTGATGAGCTACGGCGCCTTCGTGAAGCTCGAGGAAGGCATCGAGGGCCTGGTCCACATCAGCGAAATGTCGTGGACCAAGCGCATCAGCCATCCCAACGAGTTGGTACACATCGACGACGAAATCGACGTCGTCGTGCTCAACATCGACAAGAACAAGCAGGAAATCTCGCTGGGCATGAAGCAGACCCAGGCCAATCCCTGGGACAAGGTGGCCGAGCGCTACCCGCCCGGCACGATGGTCAAGGGCACCGTCCGCAATCTGACCAATTACGGCGCGTTCATCGAGATCGAGGAGGGCATCGACGGGCTGCTGCACGTCAGCGACATGTCGTGGACCCGCAAGATCAGCCATCCCAGCGAGGTGGTCGAGAAGGCACAAACCGTCGAGTGCAAAGTGCTCTCGGTGGATCAGCAGCGCCGCCGCATCGCGCTGGGGCTCAAGCAACTCGAAGAGGATCCCTGGGCTACCGACATTCCCAGCAAGTACCAGCCGGGCCAACTGGTCACCGGCACGGTCACCAAGATCACCAACTTCGGCGTGTTCGTGGGTTTGGAAAACGGCCTGGAAGGGCTGCTGCACATTTCCGAGCTGGCCGACCATAAGGTGGAAAACGCCGAGGAAATCGTGAAAGTCGGCGACCAGATCGAGGTCAAGGTTCTGCGGGTCGACGCGGGCGAGCGTAAGATCGGCTTGTCGCGCAAACGCGTGGAATGGGCGCAGGAAGACGGCGAAGAAGCCGCCGGCGGCTCCAACGGCTCTTCGACCTCCAGCACGCCTCCGCAAGACCTCAAGGGTGGCGTCGGCGGCGACTCCGGCCCGCTCATCAAGTAGCTTGTCCCGCTTGCCGTTTGCGCATCGGAGAGTCAAGGCCGCGGCCGTCCGCAAGACAATGCGACGGTCGCGGCTTTTTTTCGATGCACCGATGGCCAGCACATCGCGAGCTCACGAATGGCCTCGCTCATCGATAGCCTTGCGGCCGGGCGACAGGTTTAGTGCCGTGTTGATCAAGCCCAGGTGCGAGAACGCCTGGGGGAAGTTCCCCAACTGGCGTTTGGCCACCGGATCGTATTGCTCGCTCAACAAACCCACGTCGTTGCGCACCGCCAGCAAGCGCTCCATCAGTTGCTCGGCCTCGGCATGGCGCCCTTGTAGCACCATGTTGTCGACCAGCCAGAACGAGCAGGGGAGAAACGTGCCCTCGCCGTGCGGCATGCCATCGACGGCGGTTTGGCTGTTGTAGCGAGAGACGAACCCATCTTGCACAAGTTCGCGTTCGATGGCCGCCACCGTGCCCAACACCCGCGCGTCGTGGGAGGGCAGGAACCCCACCAGTGGAATCATCAACAAGCTGGCGTCCAACTGGCCGCCGCCAAAGTATTGCACAAAGCTGTTGAGTGCCGGGTCGAAGCCCTGCTGGCAAGTCTCCTGGTGGATGACGCGGCGCAGCTTTCTCCATCGTTCCACCGGACCATCGAGCTGGAACCTTTCCACGGCCTTGACCATCCGATCGGCAGCGACCCAGGCCATTACCTTGGAATGCGTGAAATGCCGGCGCGGCCCGCGAACTTCCCAGATGCCCTCGTCCGGTTCCTTCCAGGCGGTTTCCAAGAACTCCATCAATTCGCGCTGCACGTGCCAGGAGTACTCTTCGGACAGCAGTCCATCGGTGCGAGCCTGGTGCAGTGTGTCCATCAGCTCGCCGAACACGTCCAACTGAAACTGCTCGTGCGCGGCATTGCCCACGCGGACCGGTTCCGATCCGGCATAGCCGGGCAGCCAGTCGAGCTCCCACTCGGGCAGGCGGCGTTCTCCGGCCACGCCGTACATGATGTTCATCTGCCCCGGATTTCCCGCCACGGCGCGCAGTAGCCATTCGCGCCAGGCGCGGGCTTCCTCAACGTATCCGCTGCGCAACAGGGCGTACAGCGTCAACGTGGCGTCGCGGACCCAGCAGTAGCGATAGTCCCAGTTGCGCACCCCGCCGATGTGTTCCGGCAGCGAGGTGGTGGCCGCTGCGACAATGCCCCCGGTAGGCGCATAGATCAGGCCCTTGAGCGTGATCAGCGATCGCAAAACGGCATCGCTCCAGCGCCCCTGGTACGTGCAGTGTGCGGACCACTCGCGCCACCAGGCATCGGTCGACGTCAGGGTTGCCAACGCATCGATCGGCGGGGGCGACTCCTCGTGCGACAGATGCCACAGCAACACGAAAGGAATCTCCTGCCCCGCGGCCACTTCGAAATCGGCGACCGTAGTGAGACCCTCGCCCTGGGTTTTCACAGCGGTATCGAGCCGAAAGCTGTCCGGCCCGGAAATCGCCCACAAACCGCGATCCGTGTTGCGTACCCAGGGCACCGACGATCCATAGTCCGGGCGCAGAACAAACTGCATCCGCATGGGCACGCGGCCGCTGCGCCCCACGACCACGCGCACCACGTCGGGGCCGGCCGTGCGCGGCGGCATGCTGTCGATGAGCGTCACCTGGCCGTCGACCGTCTCGAAGTCGGTCTCCAGAATCAGCGTGCCGTCCCGATAGCGACGCGTGGTCTTCTTGATTTCACCCCGCGGGGCAATGAGCCAGCGGCCATGGTCCGGCGTGCCCAGCAGATTCGCGAAGCAGGCGCCCGAATCGAAGCGCGGCAAGCACAACCAATCCATCGAGCCGTCAATGCCCACCAGCGCGGCGGTTTGGCAGTCGCTGATCATGGCGTAATCTTCGATGCGCAGCGTCATTTTGCACCCTCGAGCCGGCGAAATCATGCACGGGTCGCCCAACCGGCGACTCTCCATGGTAACAGAACGCCGCGCTCGATTCTCGGCGCCGCGCGTGCGACAGCTTTCGGACATGCCGGACAGCGCTCGAAGTGCAGCGAAGATCTCGCCAACCACCCCAGACCGTGGCTACGTTCCGAACAATCCGTACAGCACGATCGCACCATTGGCCCGCAGACGCCGCATGATGCGCACAAGCGGGCCAGAGCGAAGCGGCCGCCGGTCGCGAGCGGACGGGGTCGATTCCTTCGCTAACTCCCGAACGCACCGTACATTCGTGCTACGATGCGCAGTCTTCGCTTGTTTGCAGAAACGCCTACTACTAGTCGATAGTTTTCTTTGCCCCGCAAGCGTTGTTGAATTCGGTTTTCAGTCGCGAGCGCCAGGGGGCGGCTCGTTGCGGGCAAAGACGCTCCTTGCGGTATCCATCACCTGATTGACTATCACCTGGTCATCAGACATCACGCGACCTCCCGACGAGCCAACATGACAAGCACACGACAACGCAGCACCAGCGCGGTCCAGACTCCCCTGGAAACCTATCTCCGCGAAATCAACGAGACCGCGCTGCTCACCGCCAACGACGAGCAAGTCCTGGCTCGCGCCATCGGCGAGGGCGATACCCGTGCTCGAGACCGCATGGTCCGCGCCAACCTGCGGCTGGTGGTCAACATCGCGCGGGGTTACACGGGTAAAGGGCTCAGCCTGCAAGACTTGATCGAAGAGGGCAACCTGGGACTGCTGCGTGCCGTCGAAGGCTTTGACCCCGCCATGGGCACGCGATTCAGCACCTATGCCAGCTATTGGATCAAGCAGTCGATCAAGCGAGCGTTGATCAACACGGCCAAGACCATTCGCATTCCAGCCTACATGGTGGAGTTGCTCTCCAAGTGGCGCCGAGCCACCGCGCGGCTTGCCGAAGAGCTGAGCCGCACCCCCACTCCCGAAGAAGTCGCACGCGTGCTCGGCTTGCCCCGCAAGAAACTGCCGATCATCAAGAAAGCCATTCGCATCTACAATTCGACTCCCCAGACCGATCAAACCGAGGCCGGCTGGTCGCTGGGCGAGATGATCATGGACGAGCGTCTCAAGAGCCCCGAGGACGAATTGGTCGACAGCGACAACCTGGTTCACGTGATGCAAATGCTCGAAACGATGGACCATCGCGAAGCGACGGTGCTGCGGATGCGATTCGGGCTGCACGACAACGAGCCGCGAACGCTCAAAGAAATCGGCGAGGCGCTGGGGCTGACCCGCGAACGCGTTCGCCAGATCGAGACCGAAGCGTTGGCCCGGTTGGCGCGCAGTCTGCAGGGCCCCTCCCGTTAGTGCCGCTTCCCGCTGGCGCCGGCAAGGTTTTGCGCTTGCGAAGCGCTATCGGTTGGCTGCTAGAATGCCCCGAACCAGGGGCGCTCCTCCACGGTTGACCGACCGCGGCGCACCCTGCCTTGTGCTCACGCAGAGGCCGCGGCGCGTCATGCAGCTCGAAGAATTCATTCGGGATATCCCCGATTTTCCCAAGCCCGGCATTCTGTTTCGCGACATCACGCCGCTGTTGGCCAATCCCGCGGTCTTTCGCGAGGCCGTGCGGCAAATGGCCGAACCCTATCGCGCCGCGCGGGTCCATGCCGTGGCGGCCGCCGAGGCGCGTGGCTTCATCTTCGCCGCGCCTTTGGCCCTGGAACTGAATGCCGGTTTCGTGCCGGTGCGCAAACCGGGAAAACTGCCGTTCGACACGCACGCCTTTCACTACGAGCTGGAATACGGCACCGACACGCTGGAGATCCATCGCGACGGCATCGACGCCGGCCAGAATGTCCTGCTGGTCGACGACCTGCTGGCCACCGGCGGCACCATGGAGGCCTGCTGCCGCCTGGTCGAGCATAGCGGGGCCAACATCGCGGGCTGCGTGTTTCTCATCGAGCTGGTTGGGCTCCAGGGCGCCAAGCGCCTGGCCGCTTACAAGCCACACAGCTTGATTCGCTATCCCTAGCTGCCCGTCCTAAAACGCCGCCGCGCAAGGACCAGCGCGATGTGGCCCGCCGTGCGTCGCGCGCGTAGCATTGCTTCGGGGCAACGCGTTCCGCCGATCGACCATGGGAGGGCAAAAGCGATGTTATATCAATCCGTGTTGGTAACGACCCTGGCGGCTTGCCTGCTGCTGCCGGCAACGTTGGCCGCGGCCGCGGACGGCGTCCGAGCGGCTGTTGCGCCGGCGCGCGAGACGGTGCCCCTGACACCGGCGAACCTGACGCAGGCGACCGCAGAATCGGTTGCCATAATGCCGGTCCAACGGCGATTTCGGCCGTACTACGGCGCGTACCGATCGTACTATCGCCCGTACGGAGTCTATCGCCCGTACTACGGGGGCTATCGGCCGTATCTTGCACCGCCGTACTATCGTGGCTGGGGCTACTACTATCGACCGTATGCCTACGGCTATCGGCCCTATGGCTACGGCGTTTACTACAACCCCCGGTATTTCGGCTACGGGCCGGTCGTTTATTGACCTGCGAGAGGCTTTTGCGTGCTTCACGCGGCAAGGCTATCGACTGTAGCCGACGAAGAATTGCACCAACTGCCGCTGGTCGGTTTCGGCATAGGCGACCGGCACGGCAAAGTCGATGGCAATCGGCGCCGGACCCATCGCGGGCAGCGAAATTCGCATGCCGATGCCCGGAGCGACGCGAAAATTGTTCCAATCGATCGTCACGTTCTGTTCGACCGTGCCGAAGTCGCAGAACACCACGGCCCGCAGCAAGTCGTCGGCCGTCAGCGGGAACATGTACTCGACCGAGCTCAGATTCTGGAACTCGCCACCGACTTGAATTGTCGCCGTGGGACTTGAGGCCGAACCCGCCAGAGCCACTGGGGACGCACCGCGGAACTGGAAACCGCGCAGAGTCGAGAAACCACCGGCATAGAATCGCTCATAGATCGGCGTGTCGTTGCCCGTAATGCCGAACTGGTTGTAGATGCTCAACACATGTCGGCCCGAACCATCAGGTCGCTGGCGCATCAGGAAGAACTTGCGGAAGTCGACCGTATAGGTCGGATACTGGAACGTTCCCTCGGTGTACGCCGCAGACACTGCGATATAGTTGCCTTGCGTCGGCAGGAAGGTGCTGTCGCGAGTATCCCAAGCGAGCGTACCGGTGAGGCCATACAATTGCGTATTTCCCAAAACGGTCGTCATCAATGGGTTGGTGGTATCGCTCGGTCGCGGATTGGAGATATTCACATTCTCGCCGCGAAACGCCAGGCTGCCCGACAGGTCCGGCGAGAACTGATATCCCAGGCTGGTCCGCCCGCCGGTGCGCGCTTCGGTCCAGTCCAGATAGAATCGCTGGAAATAAAAGCCGCTGAGCCCGAAGCTGACCGGAGTATCCAGCAGATACGGCTCGGCGAAGTTGAACATGTAGCGCGACACCTGCGTGCCCGGCGCCGCTTCGATACGGAACTTCTGGCCGTCGCCGCGAAAGGCGCGGCCGGCACGGAAGTCTTCCCAACTGGTCGGAAACCGCCGCCAGTCGAAGTTCTGCTCGTCGAGGATGATCGAACCGACCAGGCCCGCGTTCGAGTTCACGCCGGCGCCGAACATGAATCGGCCCGTCTGGGCCTCATTCAGGTAAATGTCCACCGGAATCCGCGGGCGATCGTCCGGCATTATTGGCTCGGGCGATGGTCCCGGCAGCAGGCTTCCGCCCGGCAAATCGGGCGGTCCGGCGCCAAAACCGGGCGGATATCCGCCCGGCTGGCCCGCCGTCGGCTGATAGATCGATCCGGCCGCCGGAGCGCCGACGATCGGCGGCTGAGTGGTGTAGCCACCGGGCGCTTGCGCCACG
>JBGSYQ010000193.1:0-8086 GCA_041750795.1 Pirellulales bacterium
GAGCCTGCGGGCATCGCGGTCGGCGAATCGCGTGCCCAGGCCGCGCCCGCCGCCGTGGCCGGCATCGAGTTGATTCCCCGTGAAGTCGTGTTTGGCAATCCCGACAAGTCGTCGGCGCGCATCAGTCCCGATGGCACGAAGCTCAGCTTCCTGGCTCCGCTGGACGGCGTGCTCAACGTGTTCGTGGGCCCGATCGACGATCCCGCCGCCGCCCAGCCGGTCACCGACGACAAATACCGCGGCATTCGCGCCTACTTCTGGGCGTACGACAACCAGCATTTGCTCTACATCCAGGACAAGGGGGGCGACGAGGACTGGCACGTTTACAGCGTCGACCTGGCCGCGGGCGAGACCAAGGACCTGACGCCCATCGACAAGGTCAACGCCCAGATCGAAGGCGTGAGCGAGAAATTTCCCGCCGAGATCCTGATCGGCCTGAACGATCGGGACGCACGCTATCACGACATCTATCGCGTCGACGTCGCCAGCGGCGAGCGGCAACTCGTGCAGGAGAATCCTGACTTTGCCGGCTTTGTAACCGACGACGACTACCAGGTGCGTTTCGCGTCGAAGTTTCTGCCCGACGGCGGCATGCAACTTTACGAGCCCGACGGCGAAGGCGGCTGGCAGGAGTTCGAAAAGATCCCCTTCGAGGACACGCTCACCACCAACACGCTCGGCTTCGACAAAACCGGCCGAATCCTGTTCATGACCGATAGCCGGGGGCGCGACACTGCGGCGTTGGCACAGATCAACCTGGACAACAGCGAGCAAGAGATCCTGGCGCAAAACGACAAGGCCGACGTCGGCATCGTGCTGGTGCATCCGACGGAGAAAAACATCCAGGCTGTCGCCTTCAACTATGAGCAGACTCAGTGGGACGTGCTCGATCCGGCCATCCAGGCGGACATCGACTATCTGCGCAGCGTGGCGGACGGCGAGTTGCAAGTCGCCAGCCGCACGCTGGACGATCGCAAATGGATCGTCGCCTACCTGGTGGACGACGGTCCCATGAGCTACTACCTGTACGACCGGGATAACAAAAAAGCCACGCACTTGTTCACCAATCGCCAGGCGCTCGAGGGCTTGCCGTTGGCCAAGATGCACCCGGTCGTCGTCAAGTCGCGCGACGGCCTGGAGATGGTCAACTACCTGACGTTGCCCAAGGCCTCCGATCCCGACAACACCGGCCGCCCCAGCGAGCCTTTGCCGCTGGTGCTGCTGGTACACGGCGGACCCTGGGGCCGCGACACCTGGGGTTTCAACGCCCAGCATCAATGGCTGGCCAATCGCGGCTATGCCGTCTTGAGCGTGAACTATCGGGGCTCGACCGGCTTCGGCAAGAACTTCACCAATGCCGGCAACCAGCAGTGGGCCGCCAAGATGCACGACGATCTGATCGACGCCGTCGATTGGGCCAAGGACCAGAAGATCGCCGATCCCGACCGCATTGCCATCATGGGCGGCAGCTACGGCGGCTACGCCACGCTGGTCGGATTGACCTTTACGCCCGAGGTGTTCAACTGCGGCGTTGACATCGTCGGCCCTTCGAACCTGCAAACGCTGCTGTCGACCATTCCGCCTTATTGGGCGCCGGCCATGGAGCTGTTCAAGAAGCGCGTCGGCGATCCCACCAGCGCCGAGGGGCAGTCGCTGCTCGCGGAGCGTTCGCCGCTCACGCACGTCGAGAAGATCCAGCGACCGCTGTTGATCGGCCAGGGGGCCAACGACCCGCGCGTCAAACAGGCCGAGTCCGATCAGATCGTCACCGCGATGCAAGAGAAGAAGATTCCGGTGACCTACGTACTGTTTCCCGACGAGGGGCACGGCTTTGCGCGGCCCGAGAACCGACTGGCGTTCTTTGCCGTAGCCGAAGCCTTCCTGGCCGAGCAACTCGGCGGCCGCTATGAACCGATCGGAAAAGCCTTCGCCGGCTCGACGATCACGTGTCCCGCAGGCGCCAACGAAGTGCCCGGGCTGGTCGCGGCGCTTGCGCAACATCAGCCACCGCAGCCGGATGTCAGCGAGCCGGCCGACGACACGTCGAGCGCCCCGACACCGTGACGCGGTCCGCCATGGCGCCATCGACGCAAGTTGTCCGCTCCAGTCTCGCCTGGGTATTCCTGCCAGCGGTCGTCATGGCGTTGGGCTGGGGACTTCGCGGCTACATCGGCGGCGGACCGTTCGGCGCGATGATCCCCGGCGCGCTGGTGACGCTGCTGTTGTGCCAGTATCTCGGTTACGGTGCGTCGGCCGCGGCGGCGGTGGTCGCGTTTGGGGCGCTGGGCATCGGCTTCGGCGGCGAAATGACCTACGGCCAGACGCTGGGCTTGCTGCGCGAAAACGAAACGCTCGGCTGGGGACTCACCGGCACGACGCTCAAGGGCGCGGTTTGGGGCCTGCTGGGCGGCGCCATGCTGGGGCTCGGTTTCATCGCCCGGCAGATTTCCTGGCGGAACCTGACGCTGACTTTGGTCGTGATGCTCTGCGGTGGTATTATCGGGATCCACTGGATCAACGAGCCCAAGCTCATCTACTTTTCCAACCCGGTCGATCGACCGCGCGATGAATCGTGGGCCGGATTCCTCTGCGGTGGTTTGGCGGCGCTGGCCTATCTGCGGGCGTTTCAACCGGGTCTCGCCGCCATCCCCATTCACTTTGCCTGCTACGGCGCCGTGGGCGGCGCCATCGGTTTCGGCGGGGGCAGCCTGCTGCTGGCGTGCCAATTCCACCTGGCCGGTGCTTGGCGCTGGATGCCGTTTTGGAAGTACATGGAGTTCACTTTCGGTTTCGTGTTCGGCGCGGCGCTCGGCTTGTGCGCTTTGCACCTGCGAGATCGACTGGTGCTGCTGGGCTCGGATGCCGCCGATGGCGAATCGGCATCGATGGCCCCGACCGCACGTCGCGGCGGGTTGCGCGCCGGGACCTCTTGTTGGCTGATGGGTGTGCTGGTGGTCTGGGCGGTATTTCGCGCCTGGCGGCCTGTCGAGCGGCAACTGGCAATCGCGATCGAACGACTGCCGATCGGCGGCATGGAGGAAACCGTGGCACGCGTGCTGCTGGGTTTCACCGGGCTGGGTTGCCTGCTGATGCTGCTTGCGCGTCGCTGGCAAACCGTGGCCTGGCAGACGGCCATCAGCGTGACGATCGTCGCCGCCGCCCTCGATTGGCAACGCGACCTGTGGTCGCGCGGCAAGATCGACATGCCGGAGCCCTATCGCCTGGCGTTCGTAGTGGGCATGGCCGCGATCTCCATCACGTTTGTTTGTTTCTGGCAGCAGGGACGACAACCGCGACTGACCAGTCTGTTTCTGTTTGCGCTCTCGGTGCTGATGGGCATCGGCTACTTGATGGGGCTGGCCTGGTCGGACATCTGGTGGCCCAACTTGGAGGCCGAGGCGGCGGCCGGAGGGCGTGCGGCGTATCTATGGAAGAGCCTGCGCGGCGAGATCGTCGTGCACGGCATTTTCACGACCCTGTTTTTGATCAGCCTGTGGGCCGGCCTGCGAGCACGCAATTTGGAGAACTAGGGCAGGACAAACTCTAACGATGGTAGGGATTGTTGAAGATGGACCGCTACATCGTCGATAAGAAGGATTGCGTGCATCACCGCATTTTTCCAGGCGTGGACATCTACACCACCTGGTGCGAGCAGATGATGCTATCGCTGGTGGAAATCGAACCGCACGCGGTCGTCGAGGAGCATAGCCATCCGCACGAACAGGTCGGCCTGATGCTGGAAGGCGAAGCGGAGTTCACGATCGGCGGCCAGACGCAACGGGTTTCTGCCGGTCAGATGTGGCGCATCCCCGGCGGCGTGGTACACAAGGTCGTCGCACTCGATCGGCCGGTCCGCGCGATCGACGTCTTTCATCCCCCGCGCGAAGATTATCAGTGACGACGCCCCATCATCCGCCGTGCTGGCTCGTGCAAGCTCGCCGTGCTTCGATCGTCGCGGCACTGGCAATGGTGACGGGCTGCGCCAGCGCGTTGCCGGCGTTTCCCTGGCGCAAGATGCCACTCGACGTCGCCAGCGGTCTGTACGTCGATGCCGCGCTGACCTATCGCTTGGACGCGGGCAAGCTGGGGCAGCCGTTGGACGTGGTGCGCGTCGAAGGCCAACGCATTTCCTATGAGCAAGTCGCCAGCAGTCCGCTGGCCGACGAATCGACCGGTACGCTGTCGGTCGTATATCCGCATCCGTCGGGCAACACCGGCGTGGCGTTGGCGCGGTTTGTGCTCGACAGCGCGCCCAACGGATCGAAGGCGCCCACGTCCGACTGGAATCCCTTCAGCTCGAACGGTGCTGACGCCGCGGCGCCGCGAACGACCGTTGCGGGCGGACAGCCCCGAATCCACGAAACCTGGGAGCTGGACATCGCGCATCCGGAGCTGGACGAAATTTTCAAGCAAATCACCAACATCGGCTTCTATCAGTTGGAGCGCCCCGGGCCGGCGCGGCTGACCGTCAAGCTGGACGGCGTGCGGCAGTCGAAAGACTGGGAACAGATTCCCGCCTTGAACTTGCTCATCCAGCGAATCCGCTCGCAAGGGCGATTGGTCGCCTACGCCCGTCCTACGAGCGCGGCAGGGGGCTCGACCGGCGCCATCTCCAGCACTCAGGCCTATCGCCGGCTGTTGGAGGACGTTGGCATGCCGGCAACGAGCGCGCCCACGGTGGCCAGCGCATTTGCACTGGCGCCGGTCGGACCGGAAGTCGTCGGCATCCCGCCGGGGCAAGGTGTACCCGCTGGCGTCGCCGGACCGCCTTCGTCGGGCTATCCGGCCACTCCGTTTCCGCCGGTCGTGGCCCATCAGCCACCGGCGGTGAACCGCTGACGGCGGTTTCCTGGAAATCTGGCCAAACGGCCGGACCGTTCGCTTGCAATGCGCGCGGAGCGAAGGCACAATTGAGAGCATGAACCTCACGACGGTCTGGTATTTTGCGAGCTTTTTTTACCCGCTGAGTCGCGGGGCCGGAGGAAGCACGTAAATTCCATCCGAAAGCGACCGAAACAAAAGCCCCGGGACTCACGTCAGTCTCCGGGGCTTTTTTTGTAGCCGGTTTTTCTTGCCAGCGCATCGTTCATCAACCCACTCACACGCATTGCCAGGGGAGTCACTACCGTGATCGTAGTCATGAAAAAGGGAGCGTCGTCCGACGACGTGGAGCACATGGTCCAGCGCATCGAGGGTTTGGGCCTGAAAGCCCACGTCATTGTCGGCACCGAGCGCACGGTGATTGCCGCGGTCGGCGACGATCGCAAAACCCACAAGGAATCGCTGGAGAGCGGCCCTGGCGTGGCCGAGGTTCTGCCGATTCTCGCCCCCTACAAGGTGGCCAGCCTGGAGTTGAAGCGCGAGCCCACCACTGTCCGCGCCGGCAGCTTCACCACCGGCAACGGCACGATCGGCGTCATCGCCGGACCGTGCTCGGTGGAGACCGAGGACCAGATCTTGTCGTGCGCCAACGCGGTCAAGGCCGCCGGCGCCACCGCGCTGCGCGGCGGTGCCTTCAAGCCGCGCACCAGCCCTTACAGTTTCCAAGGGCTGAAAGAGGAGGGGCTCAAATTGCTGGCGGCGGCGCGCGACGCCACGGGCCTGGCCATCGTCACCGAAGTTGTCGCCACGGAAGACGTGGAACTGGTCGCCCGTTATGCCGACGTGCTGCAGATCGGCGCCCGCAACATGCAGAACTATCGCCTGCTGGAAGCTGTGGGCGGCATCGACCGGCCGATCCTGCTCAAGCGCGGCCCGAGTGCCACGATCGACGAGTTGCTGCTGGCGGCCGAGTATATCTTGAACGGCGGCAACCCGAACGTCATGCTCTGCGAGCGCGGCATTCGCACGTTCGAAACCCACACGCGCTTCACGCTCCCCTTGGCCACCGTGATCTATCTGCACCACAAGACGCACCTGCCGGTGATTGTCGATCCCAGCCACGGCACCGGGCACACCTACCTGGTGCCGCAAATGGCGGCCGCCTCGGTGGCCGCCGGCGCCGATGGTCTCATCTTGGAAGTCCATCCCGATCCGGAGAACGCCCTGTCCGACGGCTACCAGTCGATGAATTTCCAGCAATTCGAAGACACCATGGCCACCTGCCGCAAAGTCGCGGAAGCCTTGGGACGGAAGATATGACGGGCACTTGAAACATTTGACAGACGCTCCGGGCGGCACTTTCCGGGAGGACAAAGCGCTTGACTGCGGTCGCCAGGGCGGGCACACTGACGCTCAACGTGGCTTCGGGGTACGTAACGTGTCCACGGTCGCATCCCTGCCATAGGAGCCCGCTAATGAACCGCAAACATCGACCATGGACTCTTGGTGTGGGGGCGCTTTGCGCCGCCAACGCCTGGCTCTCACTGTTTTGTGCCAGGGCCAGTGCCGAGCAAATGTTCATCGACCCGATGTTCGGTGTGAGCGTCACTTCGAACGTGCAATACGGTACGAACGTCGATGGCGCTGGCAACGATATCCTGCTCGACTTGGACGTCTATCAACCTACCGGACCCGGATTGCCGGCCGTTTCTCCGGCGATCGTCTTGATGCACGGTGGATTCTTCATCGACGGCAACAAAACGACTTCCAACATGGTCGCGCTGGCCAACGAATTTGCTTCGCGCGGCTACGTGGCCGTTTCGATCAACTATCGCAAGTTGGGTTTGTTGCCGCCTCCTCCCGGTGCGCCGCTGACGCCAGTACCGGAGCGTTTTCCAGATTGGTTGATTCCGGAACTGACCGCCGCCGGTGTCACCGTCGAGCAATACCTTGCCACCATCGCGGCGGCAGTCGGCGACCAGGCCATGGCCGTCAACTGGCTGGCCGCCAACGCGGCCACCTATAACGTCAATCCAAGTTGGATTGCCGCCGGCGGCTACTCCGCCGGAGCCGTCAGTTCGCTGGCACTGGGCGTGGGCGCGGTCGACGGTGCCGTCGCCGACGTGGGCGCCGTCTTCGCCATGGCGGGTGGATTGTTCGGCCAGGAGCCCTTCATCGACGCCAGCGACCCAGGCGTCTATATCCTGCACGGCACGCTCGATACCACGGTCCCCTATAGCGAAGTCGGGTTCCTCACCGACGCGCTGACGGCCAACGGCGTGCCGTTCGATTCCCGAATCGTGTCGGGCGCAGGCCACAGCTCCACAACGTTGCGCAACGCGCTATTGGCCGATCCGGATCCGTTCTTTGAGTTCATGGCCGTTCAACTTGGCGTACCGGTGCCCGAGCCATCGACCTTCGTGCTGATGGGGTTGGCGGCGCTGGCGCTGGTGAAGTGGCGCCGTCGCAGGTGAGGCACTGCCGGTCGCCAAGTGCCACTGGTGGCGGCAGCCACCAGTGTCGTCGCGCGTCGCGTTGCCCGCAAGGTCCGTTGTTGAATTGCGATTGTAGAATTGCACTGGTGGCGTGCGCCACCAGTGGCACACGAACAAGCACCGAAGTGACTTTTGAGTCGTCCTTACGGCGACTGGCTGTTCACGGTGACGAACACGCGATCGTTGCGCAGCTCGTAGGTCAGGCCCAAGGGGGCCAGCGCAGCTCGCAATGCGTCCTCCGCCGTGGTATCGGTCAAGTGGACGCTCAGCGGCATGCTGCGCTTCTTGCCGGACCTGGCCAGCGCAGCATCGTCGACAGTGATCTTCAGCGCGGTCATGTCAGCGATGAACTCGACGAACTGCGCCAGCGGCACAGCCACGAAGCGGACTTCGTTCAGGCTCACCGACATGGCGGCGTCGACGTCGTCCTGCGTCAGCGATCGATCGCCTGCGTTGTCGGTTGGATCGTCGGCCAGGTCGTCGACCTGGGGATCTTCGTCGCCGGTCGTTCCGTCCGCGTCACCGGCGCTGGCGGGTCCCAAGATCGCTGCCACCACCGGATCGAGCGGCGCCGTGGAAGCAGCCGGCGCGTCGGGATCGAGCTTGAGCGATGGTTTGGGTTGGACGTCCTCGGCCGGAGCCGGCAGTGGTTCCGGTACCGCGTCCGGCGCCGTTGCTGGTGCTCCAGCGGGTTCGACCGGACTGCTCGTCTCGGTCGCCGGCAGTTCCGGCGCCGGTTCAACGGGCTTCGCAGGTTCTGTTGGCTGCCG
>JBGSYQ010000194.1:0-16205 GCA_041750795.1 Pirellulales bacterium
CCCGACGCCGTCGCCGGCAGGGCAGCCCGCGCGTCCGGCCAGGGGCCCACGGAAGCTACGATCAACGCCGTGATGGACCACGTTCGCAGCATTGCCAAGGAACGGGCTCGCGACGTCCAGCCGGACACTTCGATCGTCGAATTGGGGCTCGATTCACTGGAGCGGATGGAGATCATCGCTGCGCTGGAAGACACCTTCGGCGGCCGCTTTCCCGAAAGCGAGTTGCTGCAGATGGAGACCGTGCGCGAGGTGGCCGCCGGCGTCGAGGCCTACTTGGGGCGCACGCCGCGCAGCTCGTCGGAGGCGCTTGAGGGTGCCGAGATCGAACCCGACCGCTACCGCTTCGAGCTGATGCCCGAGTATTTGAAGCTGCGCCAGATCAACGAGTCGCTCACGTCGACCGGTTTGCGCAACCCGTACTTCAAATGCCACGACGGCGTGATCGCCGACACCACGCGCATCGACGGTCGCGAGTTGGTCAGCTATGCCAGCTACAACTACGTGGGCATGTCGGGCGATCCGCGCGTCAGCGCCGCGGCCAAGAAAGCCATCGAGCGCTTTGGCACCAGCGTCTCGGCCAGCCGGCTGGTTTCGGGCGAGAAGACGATCCATCGCGAGCTCGAACAAACCATCGCCGAATTCCTCGGTACCGAGGCCGCCGTGGTGTTTGTTGGCGGGCACGCTACCAACGAATCGACGCTGGGCCACCTGTTCGGCCCTGGCGACATGATCCTGCACGACGCGCTGGCCCACAACAGCATCGTGCAAGGCGCCATCATGTCGGGCGCCCGCCGCCGTCCTTTCCCGCACAACGACTGGCAGGCCTGCGACAAGCTGCTGGGCGAGTTGCGACACGAGTATCGCCGCGTGCTGATCGCCATCGAAGGCGTGTACAGCATGGATGGCGACGTCGCTCCCGTGCCGCGTTTCGTCGAGTTGAAGAAAAAGCACAAGGTGTTCCTCTACGTCGACGAGGCCCACTCGTTGGGAGTGCTGGGCGCGCATGGACGCGGCGTCGGCGAGCACTTCAATATTCCACCCGGCGACGTCGACATCTGGATGGGCACGCTCAGCAAGTCGCTGGGCAGTTGCGGCGGGTATATCGCCGGCAACGCGGCCTTGATCGAGTACATCAAGTACACGGCGCCCGGATTTATCTTCTCGGCCGGCATGCCGCCGTCGAACGTGGCCGCGGCGCTGGCCTCGCTGCGCGTGTTGCAGGCCGAGCCCGAACGGCTGGTGGCCCTGCACGAGCGCTCGGCCCTGTTTCTGCAATTGGCGCGCGAGCGCGGTTTGAACGTCGGCATGAGCCAGGGAACACCGATCGTGCCGATCATCCTGGGCAACTCGCTCGACTGCCTACGGCTTTCGCAGGCGCTGTTCGACCGGGGCATCAACGTGCAGCCGATCCTGCACCCGGCGGTGGAAGAGAAGGCCTCGCGCTTGCGGTTCTTCATCACCTCGGAACACAGCGAACGGCAGATCCGCGACACCGTGGCCGCTGTGGCCGAGGAGCTCGAGCGGATTGGCCCACAATACCTGGCGCGCCGCGCGGAGTTGAACGGCCATCACGCGCGCCCCGTCGAAGCGACGCCCACGGCCGGCGGCGTCCACACGTAGCCGCGACGATATCCTGAGTCAGGATGTGCCACTGGTGGCGGTTAGCCACCAGTGAATGCCAGCCGCACTTTCCAGCACTGGTGGCCGCGTGCGCAGCCGCCAGTGGCACAGTGTGTACCGTCACGCTTGAAGCGCGGAATGATTATCTGCCTTCACACATAGCCGTTGGCGCGAAACCAGTTCCAGGCATCGGCCGCCGAGTCGGCCAGCGGGCGCACGCGATAGCCCAGTTCCGCTTCGGCCCGGGCGCTGGAGAAGTTGCGCCACTGACCGCTGATGGCCGTGGTGGCCGAATTCACGTCGGGCTCGCGCCCGGTGAGCAGGCGGCACACGTCGCCGAAGTAGCCCGCCCCTTGGCGCGCCAGGAATCCGATCGGCAAAATCGGCGGCGTGCCACCGGTGACGCGCGCGAACGTTCGCCAGGCTTGAAAATACGACAGCACTTCGCCGGCCAGGATATAGCGCCGTCCGGGCTGTCCGCGTTCCAGCGCCGCCAGGATGCCTGCCGTGACGTCGCGCACGTCGCAATAGCTGTTGGCGCCCAACGGCGCGAACAATCCCCAGCCCCTGGCCACTTGCAGCAGCATGCGGCCGCTGGACGGTTTCCAATCGTAGGGACCGATCATGAAGCCGGGGTTGACGATCGACGCGTGCAAGCCTTGCTCGACCTGCGCCAGTACTTCCGCCTCGGCCTCGCGCTTGGTCACGACGTAGGGGCACAGCACGCCGCCGGTCGCCGGAGTGTCTTCGTGGGCCGACTGCTTGCGCGTGGCCACACCCAGCGCGTCGATCGACGAAACGTGTACCATTCGCGCTCCCTGGCGACGCGCCGCTTCGGCGATGTGCCGCGTGCCCTCGACGTTGATGGCTCGGGCCGTCGCCATGCCTTGCCAGCCGATGTGTACGTATGCCGCCGCATGCACGACGGCCGATGCGCCGCGCACGGCCTGCTGCACGGCGAGCGGGTCGCGGACGTCCCCCCGCGCGATTTCGACGTCGAGGCCCAGAAGTGGGCGTGGATCCGCGTTTTCGCGTGCCAGAACGCGCACGGCGCGGCCACGATCCAACAGGGTGCGAACGACGTTGTTGCCCACCAGACCGGTGGCGCCGGTAACCAGCGTGGTCATGCAAGGATCCGAAAAGCCGCCGCAATTGGCAAAGTCGGCCGGTTGCTGGGAAAGCGGGCCGCTGCTTCAGCTTTGCAGAGCTAGGCAAAAATGACAACCCAGCGTAGAATAGTACGAGTCGTGGGTCGATTACCTGGTCTTATGGTTGGAGGGTGCGCGTGCTAACTGAGCAGGAAGTGACTCGAAGCTGGGCTCGTCTGGTCAAGGGAGAGCTCAACGAGCAAACCCTTGCTAAAGCTGAAGCGCTGTTGGACGAACTTCGTCCGGAAAGTCCGCTGCGGCACCGTTTGGGAACCGAGTTGGACGAACTGCGCGAGCAGAGTTTGCAGAATAGTTAGTTGGATTCGCCGAACAGCATCTGGTTGGTTCGTGCGGTCCACAGATTCGAGCGTCGGGTGTGCCAGGCCATGCCAGGCATTGGCCGCTCGATGGCCAACGCGCCAATCAGGAGCGGGTTGACCGCGCCCTGCCGAGCGCGTTTTTTTATGCGCGTGGCGGCCCTCACGAGCGCCTGCCGGAAAATGTGAGGGCCAGGCAGGCTGTTGAATTCTGTGGCGGCCTGCCAGCGTCAGCAACGCCGCTTGCCGCAACCGCCACCTGGGCGGCCAATCTCTCCATTGAAGTTTCCAACACGTTGCTAGCGATTGATCTCGACGCCGAAATTGAGACCGTTGACGAAGAACACTTCGTTGTTGCTCTTGGGCGTGATGCCCACCAGGTTCGGGCTGTTGTAGTCGACGCGGTTGCTGGCTCGGGAGACGTTGCCGACGACAAGGCCTTCGTAGCCGACCTTGATGTTGACGTTTCGCGTGGCGGCATAGGCCACGTTGACGCGCAACTCACCCAGCGGCGAGAAGGTGGTGTTGTAGACGTGCGAGTTGGTGGCCAGACCGATGAAGCCAATGCTCGTTCTGGGATCCAGATTATCATTGAGTTGCCTGAGCGAGCCCAGCATGGTCTTTTGATTGACGTTCTGGAAGTTCGCGGCGGCCATAAACCTGCCTTCGACGGAGGTCACCCAGTGACCTCGCTGTACGAACCACCGGAGTCCGATTTCCGGTCCGACAAGATTATTCTGAACCATGGTTCCCCAGTAGCTGGCGTCGAGAACATTAAATGGGAAGGTGAACGTACCTTCGTCTTGCACGAAGAACGTGAAAGTCTGCAAACCCTTGCCGAATGCCCACACCTCGTACCCGTCCACCATCTGGAACCAGCGGGCTCCGTACAGCACTTCAAAGTAACCGCCACGATGCAGGCGCGGTGCCCGATAGATGCGCAAAGCCTCCACACCATTGAGAGTTGTATTGTTGCGCATCAAGATCGTTTCGAACGCCCCAGGCAACTGCCCAAAGTCAATGACCAATCCGTCGTCGGTGACGCCGATCGCCTCCAATAAGCCGTTAGGATCGCCAAACGTGATAAAGGGGTTGCCAACTCCGACGGAAGTGATGCCATCGACGAATGTTATAGGGTTGTCCTTCGTTTCGTACTGGCCCTGGCTGACGTGATCGAGGATGCCGACCATCCAGCCGTAGCTGGTGTCGTCCATGTAGCCCAGTTCCCAGAGGTTGCCCCAGGCCGGCACGGCGCGGATGAAGCTGTTATCGATGGTCAACGCGTTGGCGGGATTCAAGATATTGGTACCGAATGCCGGCACAGAATTAATCGGATGCGCGCCCACGAATGAGGTCGCCGGCTGCGACAGCGACCATACCAGTCGCTGATAGTTGAAGAACCATCCTTCATGCGGACGCGGGCCGTTGCCAAACTCGCTGGTCCGCGCCGGCGCGAATGGTTGCGCGTACGATCCCACGTGACCGGGTGCCACGGGAAACAGCCCGTGAAAACTCGAGGGCTCGCCTGCCGCGAACGGCGCACCGCCCTCCTCCCACGAGTGCCCTGGCCCCGGATAATCGGCGCCGGAGTCGGCCGGTATCTGGGCCAGTGCACCGCTTGTGGACAGGGCCACAGCGACGCAAGCGAACAGCTGTATTGCCGTGCGATTACTCAACATCATTCGCTACCACCTTGGCTCCCACACTTGGTCCCGCGCAGCCTCTCCACCACGGAAAGCCCGTGCATCAGGTGTGACGGTAATATCGGCCGCGCCTGTAATGGGAATTAAGTAAGAGTGGCAAGGTCTGCCGAAAAAGCCGGTCGTACCGCGTGATCGACGGAAACTGGCAAAACGTGGCAAACTCGGAAGGCCAAAACTGGCCGTCCCGGCCGATTTTTGGCCCTGGCGAGTGCTGGCAATCGGCCAGATTTCGTCGCTACCGGGGCCGGTCTGGGCCAAGGGGCAAGCCGACAGCTCGTACGATCACGGCGGTGGCCAAGCCACGGCAGCCGCGGGCGAATAGACCCTCGGGGGACGGGAGGTTGGCTGTTTCCGGCCCGCGTGCCCGTTTGTCGGCGCCCGCCGTGACACGTATACTTGCTTCTACACGCCGTTGATCGCGGCGAAACTATGCCGCAGGAGCCCGCAATCCCATGAAACGACTTCCAATCGCCAAACTGGCCGGGCTGCTGTATCTGCTGGCACATGCAGTCGGCTCGTCCTCGCTGGCAGCCGAACCGCGCGCCGCCGACGAAAAAGAAGCGAAGTTCATTCGCATCGAGCGCAACGACGCCGGCAAGCCGCTCACGCTGCAAACCGCCGTCGTCAACTTTGCTTCGCCAGGTTCCCAGCAGCCCGCGGTCGCCGTCGACCTGGTGGGCGCGGTTCACGTGGGCGAACGTGCCTACTACGAGCAGCTCAACAAGCTGTTCGAGACTTACGACGTCGTGCTCTATGAACTGGTGGCCCCCGAAGGCACTCGGGTTCCCAAGGGTGGGCGCTCCAGCGGCCATCCGGTGGCGCTATTGCAAAACGGCCTCAAGGACGTTCTGGGCCTGGAGCACCAGATGCAGCACGTCGACTATACCAAGGAAAACCTGCTGCATGCCGACATGTCGCCCGACGACTTCGCCAAGTCGATGAGCGATCGGGGCGAAAGCTGGGCCTCGACCTTCTTTCGCATGATGGGAGCCGGCATCGCCCAGCAGTCGAAGCTGCAAGCCCAGGGCAAGTCGATGGAAGTCGACATGCTGGCCGCCTTTTTCAGCGACAACCGCGAAGAGGCCCTCAAACGCCTGATGGCCGAGCAGTTCGAGGACGTCGAGGGCATGATGTCGGCGCTCGACGGGCCGCAGGGCTCCACGCTGATCACCGAGCGCAACAAGGTGGCACTGAAGAAGCTGGCCGAGCAAATCGCCGCCGGCAAGAAGAAGATCGCCATTTTTTACGGCGCCGGTCACCTGGCCGACATGCAGGATCGGCTGATCGACGAATTCCACCTCGAGCGCACCGGCCAGCGTTGGCTGACCGCCTGGAACCTCGCCCCGCTCGACGCCAAGCCGGCCGGCATCAGCAAGTAGCGCGCAGCCGCAAGAATAGCCGGCACCGGCCGATGGCCGATGAGGCAACCTCTCTTGCTGCAAGCCTTCATCGGCGCTCGCGTGCCAGCACTCGCCGGTGATAGCACTTCGCGCCGCCCCAGCCAGCATTGCTTTACATGCCGCGACACTTTTTCCATACTGTGAAGCCAACCGAACAACGACCGTTGCATTCGGCGATCGGAAACCTGGCACGACCGAGGGGTATGGAGTCTGCAAGATGGCAGGGCTTTCGATCAATGAAGTCACTACGTATCGCTGGACCTTCGAGGAAGACGTCGCCCAGTTGCGCGCCTGCGGCATCGGCGCCATCGGCGTCTGGCGACAAAAGCTGGCCGACTTCGGCGAAGCCAAGGGCATTGCGCTGTTGGCCGACAGCGGCCTGACCGTCTCGAATCTGCTGTGGGCCGGCGGCTTCACCGGCAGCGACGGCCATTCCTATCAGGAAAGCACGGCCGATGCGCGCGAAGCGCTGCGGCTGGCCGCCGCCTTGCGAACGCGGCACCTGGTGGTCTACAGCGGATCGCGCAACGGGCATACCCAAAACCACGCGCGCCGCATTTTCAGTAGCGCGCTGACCGACCTGCTCCCCTTGGCCGCCGACCTCGACGTGACGCTGGCGATCGAGCCGATGCACGCCGGCTGCGCCGACGAGTGGACCTTTCTCACCGACCTGGACGACGCGCTGGCGCTGGTCCGCGAGTTCGACAATCCGTACTTGAAGCTCGTGTTCGACACGTATCACTGGGGCCACGAGCCCGGCATTGCCGAGCGGGTCGGCGCCATGGCCGAGCACATCGGCATCGTGCACCTGGGAGACGGGCCCAGCGCGCCTGGGTGCGAGCAAAACCGGCACCGTCTGGGCGACGGCACCGTGCCGTTGCCGTGCATCGTCAAAGCGCTCCGCCAGGCCGGCTACGAGGGCTACTTCGACGTCGAGCTGTTCGGCGAGACGATCGAGCACAGCGATTATCGGCAGTTGCTCGAATGTTCGAAGCGCGCGTTCGAGCGTTTGGTTTAGCCCCGGCTCCGCCGCGGGATCGCGATAACGCTTGCGCGCAAAAGCAAATCCCCCGGCGGAGCCGGGGGCTGAACGACGCACGCGGCGTTCGCGGATGCTTGCAGCGTCGGGAGCGCCTCAAAACACGCGGTTCAACCCGTTGAGCGCCGCCACGCGATAGGCTTCGGCCATGGTGGGATAGTTGAACGTCGTGTTGGTGAAGTAGCGCAGCGTGTTGTGCGGGGGCGGTTGCAGCATGATCGCCTGGCCGATGTGAATGATTTCGGCGGCGCTCTGTCCGAAGCAATGGATGCCCAGCAGCTCCAGCGTCTCGCGGTGAAACAACAGCTTGAGCATACCCACGGTCTGGCCCGTGATCTGCGCCCGTGCCAGGTGCTTGAACATGGCCTTGCCCACTTCGTAGGGCACGCGCTGGTCGGTCAATTCGCGTTCGGTCTTGCCGATCGATGAGATCTCGGGGCTGGTATAAATGCCGGTGGGAATGTTTTGCACCAGCCGGTGGTTCGGGTCGCCGCAGAAATGGCTGGCCGCGAAACGTCCCTGGTCGTACGAGGCGCTAGCCAGCGACGGATAGCCCACCACGTCTCCCACCGCGTAAATGTGCGGTTGTGCTGTCTGGTAGTGCTCGTTTACCTCGATCTGGCCGCGATGGTTCGGCTGGATGCCGATGTTCTCCAGGTGCAGGCTTTCGGTGTTGCCGCTGCGGCCGTTGGCCCACAGCAGCACGTCGGAGCGCACCTTCTTGCCGCTTTTCAGGTGCAGGATCACGCCGCTGTCGGTCGGTTCGACGCGCTCGTATTCCTCGCAGTGCAGGATGCGCACGCCGGTTTCCGACAAGTGATAGCTCAAGGCGTCGATGATCTCGTCGTCCAGAAAGCTCAATAGCTTGTCGCGCGTGTTGATCAGCGTCACGCGCACTTGCATGTTGCGGAGCATCGACGCATATTCGCAGCCCACCACGCCGGCGCCATAGATGGTGATGCTGGCCGGCGTCCGATCCAGCAGCAGCAGCGTGTCGCTGTCGACGATGCGCGGATGCGTGAAATCGACGTCGGCAGGCCGATAGGGGCGCGAGCCGGTGGCGACCACGAACCCGTCGGCCGAAAAGTGCTTGGGCGCGTGCTCCGGGTGCAGCACTTCGATGGTGTGCGGATCGACGAAGTGCGCTTCGCCCGGCACCAGCGTGACGTCGTTGCGATCGTAGAATCCCTGGCGGAGCGTGACCTGTTGGCGGATCACGGAGTTGGCAGAGGCGACCAGGTCGGGCAGCGAAAAGTGGGGCGCCACGCCCATTTGCTTGTAGATGGGACTCTGGCTGCACACGTTGACGTGGTAGATGGCCTGCCGCAGCGCCTTGGAGGGAATGGTGCCCCAGTGCGTGCAACCGCCTCCCACCTGCGCATAGCGCTCGACCGTGGCCACGCTGCGCCCGCACTTCGAGGCGCTCATGGTCGCGCCCTCGCCGCCCGGCCCCGTGCCGATCACGATCATCTCGAAACGCTGCGTATCGACGTTCACCGTGTCCTCCTTCGACGCGCGCAAGCGGCGCGCACGTGCTGCCGCGGCGCCGCCCACGCCAACCTCAGAACCCTACCTTACTGCGACGACTCCGAAGGCTTGCTGCCGGGAATCAATTCCAGGCATACCAGCCGATCCGCCCCGCGCACGTACAACAGGCCGTGCGACAGGATGGGCGCCGCCCACGCCGGGTATTTGAGCAAGCGCGGCGGCCCGAAATCGAAGGCGTCGTTGCCCGTTGCCGTCGCCGCGCCGCGCAAGATCAGCTCGGCCACCGGCTCGTACTTCCTTGGGTTGGCCGCCAGCAGCCGCAGCGCACCGTCCTCGCCCAGGCAGACGAAGTGCCCGTCGACGTACAATAGCGACGCGCGCGTCAAGCCCGGCTCGCTCCACATGACTTTGCCGGTGGCCAGCTCCACGCAGCGCAGCTCGGCATTGTTGGTGTGACGGCCGCTGGATGCGTACACGTATCCATCCAGCTCGATGGCGGTGTTCCAATGCGTTTGCATCGATTTTTCGCGGCGCTTCTCGGCATCGGACCACACCACGGTCGCATTGCCCGGCCGCACGCGCAACAGGGCGCTTCCCGGCCCGTACGTTTCGGAAATGAACACCAGGTCGTTTTTGACCACCGGGTCGCTGGCGTTGACGCTTTCGAGCACTCCGGCGCGCCACGGTAACTGAAAATCCACCTTGCCGGTCGACGGCTCGAATCCGATCAGTCCGCCGCGTGCAAACACAAAGCACCAGCGCCGCCCGGCGATCGTCGCCAGCTTGGGCGTGGCATAGCTGGCCAGCTCGTCGGTGATCTTGTAGCGTACCTCGCCGGTCTTCTTGTCGAAGGCCACGATGCCCGAGCCGTTCCCTGCGACCAGGTTCAAGCGCCCCGGCGGAATGCGTTTGCTCTCGGGCGGGCTGCCGCCGATTTGCACGATCAGCAGATCGCCTTCGACCACCGGAGTGCTTCCCACGCCAAAGAAGTTTTGGATCACGCCGAAATCGTCGGCCGTGTCGATCTTCCAAATGAGCTTGCCGGTGGCCGCGTCCAGGCAGTGCAGCATGCCCTCGGCGCCAAAGATGTAGACGCGTCCGTCGTTGACCACCGGCGAGCTGCGCGGGCCGTTGTCGTATCCGTACAAGTCCTGGAACTCGCTCGGATATTCAAACGTCCACAGCAGTTTCGCGGTGCGGCGGTCGAGCGCGCGCAGCCGGGCAGAGCCATCCACGCGGTCGAACTGGTACAAGCGACCCTGTGCGATCGCCGGCATGCAATATCCCGAGCCAAGCTCCAATTGCCACACCAGCGGCGGGCCGTCCTTGGGCCAGCGCGTCAGAATGCCGCGCTCGGCGGATTTGCTGTCGGCAGTGGGGCCCAGGAAGCCGGGCCAGTCGCTCCCCATTGCGGCGCGCGGGTCGGCCGGCGTCTGCGCGCATGCCGAGGCTCCCACCGCGGCAATCATCGCCATGACCAGCACAAGCAGCCGCATGAGATCCTGTTCGAACGCTGAAACTGCGGTCCCCAATCCTACGTTCCGCTCACTATAATTCATGGGCCGCTCGATCGTCAGGGGCCACCGGCCCGGGAAAGCTCGGACATTTGCATGCTGGCCGTCAATTCACGCATTCGCATTCCCGACTCGGAGCTGGAGCTCAGCTATGTGCGCAGCTCGGGCCCGGGCGGCCAGAACGTCAACAAGGTGAGCAGCAAGGCCGTGCTGCGCTGGAACGCGCTGGCCAGCACCGCGCTGCCGGAGGACGTCCGCCAGCGCTTGCTGGCGAAGTTCAAAAGCCGCATCACGAGCGAAGGCGATTTGATCGTCACCAGCCAGCGCTATCGCGACCAGCCGCGCAATGCCGATGACGCGCGCGAAAAGCTCCGCGCCATGCTGGCCTCGGTCGCCACGGCGCCGAAGAAGCGCAAGCCCACACGGCCCACCAAGGGCTCCGTCGAGCGCCGCATCAAGAGCAAGCAAACCGTCGGCCGCAAGAAACAGCTCCGCCGCGGCGTGACGGACGAGTAACAGCCCTCGGTAGCTGGATTTGCCAGAATTCAGCTCGCTGACACACCACGCTACTGAGCCTGTTGAATTCTTCAACAGGCCGCTAACTCTTGCGAGTTCCGCTAGATGAGAGCTCGGGCTTGAAGCTGCAACCTGGGAGTTTCCGCGGGCAGTGGAGCGACCTACTGCGCGTGGCTGGGCGCCGCGGTGGTCCGCACCGAGCGTCCGAGATATAATACGAACGTGAACGGCCCGCAGGGATCGGCGCCTGTATTCATCGGCATCGACGAGCAATCATGGCGCGACGACACGACATCGATCGTATCTTGAAAGACTGGCCGTACGAGCCGGGCGAGATCAGCGCACGGATCGTTCGCGCCACCGATGGGCGCGAAGTGCTGCAAATGCGGGTGGAAATGGGCGTCTTGCAACTTGAGGTCGATGGGCGGCCCGACGGGCAGCGTCCGTTCGGGGCCGACACGTACTTCGACTATCTGCAAGGCGTGGCGGCCAAGGCTGGCGACGATTTCGAGCTCACGCCGCAACAGTGCCTCGAAGCCGATCGCGAGTTCGTGCAGTACTACCATCGCCGCGTCTGCTGGCTGGCCCTGCGAGAGTTTCGCCGCGCCACCAAGGACGCCGACCACACGCTGGCGTTCATGGATTTCGTGCGCGATCATTCGCCCAACGAGGAGTGGACGCTGTCGCACGAGCAATACCGGCCGTTCGTGCTGTTCCACCGCGTGCAGGCCAGCACGCTGGCACAACTGGAAGAACAGGGCCCCGAAGACGCCGTCCAGGAGCTGGACCGCGGCATGACGCAGTTTCAGACCCTCTTCGAAGAGTTCGAGGCCGACGAGGACTTCGAAGACGACGAGCTGGTGCGGCGGCTGGTGGAGCTGCGTGATACGCTCCGCGAGCAGTACGACCTGAAACCCAGTTTGAACGAGCAACTGGCCAAGGCCGTCGAAACCGAGCAGTATGAATTGGCCGCCCGCCTGCGCGACGAAATCACCCGCCGCGAAGCCAAGCGCAGCTAGCCTGAAGCTGGTACTCCAACACGCGTTGGAGTCCACG
Source organism: Pirellulales bacterium (assembly GCA_041750795.1). GTDB lineage: Bacteria > Planctomycetota > Planctomycetia > Pirellulales > PALSA-1355 > JTS-RE94. The sequence continues at coordinate 11,802 of JBGSYQ010000194.1, forward strand.
CTTTAGCGTGTTTTTCTGGCAGCCTGAAGGCTGTACTCCAACACGCGTTGGGATTCTCGCTTTGGCGGTATTTTTAGAAACTTGAGTTTACTGCCTCTCGTTTCACATTACCGGCGGGTGGGTTTGTAACTTCGTTTTGTAAATCCGTACACTAAGCCCGTCTGAACAACTACGCTGTCATTTCGTGTAACCCCTCACCGGAGAACGCCTTCGGCGAGTTGGCTATTTTTCGCGGTCGTTTGGCACGCGTTCTGCTTTAGTCCCTCCTCGCGATCCCATCTCGTCCAGATCACATCGGAAGCGACAAAGGAGTGTTCTCATGCTCGTACTCACGCGAAAGACCAGGCAGCAGATTCAGGTCGGCCCCAACATCACCATTACCATCCTGCAAATCAAGGGGCAGGCCGTGCGAGTAGGCATCGAGGCGCCGCAAGACGTGGCCGTGCTGCGAACCGAGTTGGCCCAGCGGCTGGCCGACGACAGCGACGACCCGACCGTGCTGGCCGCCCGGGAAAAAATCGAGCGCGAGCAGGCAATATCTTCCAGCCCGAAGCGCGAACGTACTAGGGGCCGATCTAACCCATCGGCCCATGGGTCCCTGCGATGCCGGGCTCCTCGCGCTGAGGATGCACCCTTGGAATCTCCCTACCCGTCGATGGGTCCGGCATCGCTTTTACGCCCCGGTCGCCGCAAGCGCCTCTCGGTGCGCTAACGGCCCATGCCCGCCTCTGAATCTGCGCTCGCCCGCAAGAGCGCACCCGGTAGAGTTTTGTTGAAGTTCCCGCAACGACTCCCTCCCAGGAGCGATGGTCCGCCCAGGCCATCGCTCCTCGCGTTTTGTAGGCCCCTTTTCCTGCCTGGGCGTGCTAAATTCTATTCTAGGAAGCGGCGTTTTCCCGCCCGGTGGCGACGTGCTGGACTTCGCACCGACTTTCGCGCCGCTTGTCGAAGGCTCCGATGAATCTTGCCCAACTCCTTTCCGCCGCCTTCGACCATCACCAGGCCGGCCGCGCGGATCAGGCGGAACAGTTGTATGGCCAGGTTCTCACCCTCGATCCGCGCCAGCCCGACGCGCTGCACTTGCTGGGCGTGCTGTGCATGCAGACGGGCAGAAGCGAGCGGGCCGTCGAACTGATGACGCAATCGCTTGCGCTGCGACCCAACCACGCCGAAACGGCCAACCACCTGGGAGCAGCCTACGGCGCGCTGCACCGCTACGACGAGTCGGTCACCGTGCTGCGCCGCGCCGCGCAGATGGCGCCGCACGATGCCGCCGTCCACTACAATCTGGGCACGGCCCTGCGCAACGCCAATCGCCTGCAGGACTCCGTCGTCAGCCTGCGCCACGCGGTGGCCGCCAACCCCAACCTGGCGGAAGCCCATTACAATCTCGGCAACTCGCTGCGCGAGCTCAAGCAATATGCCGAAGCCGAGGCCGCCTATCGCGCCGCGCTGGCCGCGCGGCCCGACTACATCCGCGCCATCGTCAACCTGGGCCACCTGTTCCGCGAGCTGAAGCGCTACGACGAAGCCATCGACGTGCTGCAGCAGGCCATCGCCATCGATCCGAATCACGCCGGCGCGTACGCCAACCTGGGCACCACCATCCGCGACACCGGACGCTATGCCGAGGCCGTGCCATTGCTGCGCAAAGCGATCGAGCTCAATCCGCAATCGGCCGAGGCCTATAACAACCTCGGCACCACCTTCCACGCGCTAGGGCAATCGGACGAGGCCGGCCGTTGCTACGACGAAGCGCTGCGCATCAATCCCGAACTGGCCGATGCCCACCTGTCGCGAGCCACCTGGCGGCTGCGCAACGGCGATCTGGCCGGCGGCTTCGAGGAATACGAATGGCGCTGGAAGACGAAGGTCTTCTCCGATCGCGGTTTTCCGCAGCCGCGTTGGAATGGCGAGCCGCTCGACGGCCGCACGATCCTGCTGTATGCCGAGCAAGGGTTGGGCGACACGCTGCACTTCGTGCGTTTTGCCGCCGAGGCACGCCAGCGCGGCGGCCGCGTGATCGTCGAATGCCACGAGCCGCTGGTCGAATTGCTGCGGGGCAGTTCTCTCGCCGACGTGGTCATCCCGCTGCGCTCGCCGTTGCCGCCGTTTGAAGTGCATGCGCCCCTGATGAGCCTGCCGCACATTCTCAAGCTCGCGCCCGATCAATTCTGGCGCGGAGCGTACCTGACGACCGATCCAGAGCGCGTCGCCGCTTGGCGCGAGCGTCTTGCGCCATGTCCTGGCTTTCGTGTCGGCATTTGTTGGCGTGGCAACCGCGAGCACATCTTCGACGCCCAGCGCACATTGCAGCTGGCGGCCTTGGCCCCGCTGGCTCGCGTGCCGGGCGTGCGCCTGGTAAGCCTGCAGAAAGACGCCACCGACGACGAGCTTGCGCAAGGGGGCTTCGAGGTGATCGACACGATAAACGGCGGCGCGCGACCCACCGACAGCTTTGCCGATGCGGCCGCCGTCATCCATCAACTCGACCTGGTCGTCACCGTTGACACCTCGGTGGCCCATCTGGCCGGCGGACTCGCGGCGCCCACCTGGGTGACCATCTCCGCCAATCCCGATTGGCGGTGGCAGTTGACCGGCGAGCGCACGCCCTGGTATCCGTCGCTGCGTCTCTTTCGGCAAGAAACGCTCTGCCACTGGGCCGACGTCATCGAGCGCATCGCCAGCGAACTGGCGAAACGTAGCTGAACGGCGCCAGTTTTCAGCAGCGTCACAAGTTGCCGAAGCCCCAAATCTTCCGCGCCGCGACCGGATTCTCGCTCTCTTCTCGCGCGATTCAGCCCCGGCAGACCGCTGCACGCATTGGATAAAACGTTGACGCACGTTTTCCGTTCGGGGTATACTGTCGCCGGTCGCTACCCGCCGGTTCCATCCCCCGAAACGCGAGTGGTTTCATGCCTCGACGCGCTCGCCCCGCATTCCGACGCCAACGTATCGCGACGTCCTTCGTGCTGACGTCGGTCGCTTTCCTGGGACTGTGCTCTACGGTCGCCGCCGCCGACGCGAGCCACTCCGCCGAGTACACGGCTCCGCCGGCGCAATTCACCACCACACAACAGCTCGACGGCCTGATCGTGCGGCTGGCCCCCGCGGCCATGAGCGCGGCCCCCTTGTCCGATGAAGCATTCCTGCGCCGGGCCAGCTTCGATCTGATCGGCCGGCAGCCCACGCTTGAAGAGCAGCAAGCGTTCGCCAGCGACGCTTCCCGCAGCAAGCGCCGCGACCTGGTCGACCGCTTGCTCGATAGCGAGGCGTTTGGCCAGAACTGGGCCGACTATTGGAGCGACACGATCGCCTTTCACGTGCCGCCGCCGGAGCTCACGTACCTCGACTATCGCCCGCTCAAGCAATGGCTCGCCGGCGGCTTGAATTCCAATGCCGCCTGGGACGACATCGTCCGAGAACTGGTCACCGCCAAAGGCAAAGTGGCCGAAGTGCCGGCCGCCACCTTCGTCGGCTATCACCAGGCCAACGCCACAAACCTGGCCGCCGAAACCAGCCGCATTTTTTTGGGCCAGCAAATCCTCTGCGCCCAGTGCCACGACCATCCCTTCGATCACTGGAAGCGCACCGAGTTCCACGCATTGGCCGCGTTCTTCGCGCGCTCGAAGGCCAAGCTGCCCTGGAATGACGGCCCCGGTACGATCGTCTCCGCCGCCGAAAAGGGCGAGCACGTCATGCCCGACATGGACGATCCGGCCAAGCCCGGCAGCAAGATGAAGCCCGAGTTCCTCATCCACAACGAGTCCGATCCGCGCATCGGGCGAGACGACGCCGAGCGGCGGCAACGGCTGGCCGATTGGCTCACTTCGCGCGAGAATCCCTGGTTCGCCCGCGCGTACACGAATCGCATCTGGTCGCGCCTCATGGGCCGCGGCTTCTACGAGCCGGTCGACGATCTGGGAGATTCGCAAGTGCCCCACTGGCCCGAGGTCCACGAAGCCCTCTCCGGCCACTTCCGCGCCACGTCCTACGATATCAAGGATCTGTTCCGCCTCGTCATGCACTCCGACGCCTACGCCCGCGGGCTGCGCATGGACGCAGCCGGCAGCAGCGAGCCGGGCAAGACCGAGCCGCTGCGAATGCGGGGCGACGAGATTTTCGCGGCCCTGGCCGTGGGCGTCGAGTTGCCCAACGTCACGCCGTCTGCGGTGGAACCCACCGCCGAGATTCGCTTTCCACCGCCGCCGGCCAGCACGCGCGATCTGGTGAATGCCGCCTTCGGCACCGATCCGTCGCTGTCGCCGCTCGATGCGCCGCGCACGATGGGGCAGGCGCTGTGGATGATGAACAACGAGCAACTGCAGCAGCAAATCAACGCCGCGCCCGGCAGCGGCACGATGCTGGCCCAACTGCTGGCCGAGCACGCCGACGACACGGCCG
>JBGSYQ010000195.1:0-14967 GCA_041750795.1 Pirellulales bacterium
CTCGATCCGCGCCGACTTGATACTCGACATGACACGCCTCCTTGGCAATGCGCCTCCTTCAACCCCGGCTGCTCCACAGCCAGCGGCAAAAAAGCTTTGCCCCATCATGCCATATTACCCAGCATGGCGCAATCGCCCTGCAATCCAGCCACTCATCCAACGACGCCGCAGGCCTTCCATTCTTCGCCATCACTCGACTCCATCAGTAACTGAGACAACAAGCTCAGCCTAACAGGACCGACAAGTATGGATTCGGCGGACGCTTACACCTTTGTCGAGTTCTCGTCACTTTGATTGCCGAGACGGCAATCTGGTACTCGACTTCCTCCGCAGATCGCTGCCGGGGGCGTCTTGGTCAAGAGTATTCAAAAACTAACGAATCTTGGGATTCTGTTGAACCCCGGATTCGCAGAAGCTCAAATGCAGCTGTTCAGCCGTCTCAGCGAAACTAGACTCAACACCGGTCGAAGCAATAGGAGAAGCACTTCATGCGATACCCTGCACTGACCGTGGCGGTGCTTGTGGTCCTGGGGCTGATACCTCACGATGCGAAAGCACAAAGTGTCGACACCAGCCCGCACGTGCATGCGCCGTTGGGGCGATGGCGCTCGGCTAGTTCAATGCACGAACGTCGCGAGTATGCCGGCGGAGTTCGACTCAACGACGGAAGGATCCTTGCAGTGTCGGGCCATCCGCTGGAGGGCAAGTCGATCGCCAGCGCCGAGATCTACGATCCCGTGTCCGGAGAATGGAGCGTCACCGGTTCGCTTCGGCAGCCGCGTAACGGCGGCAATGAGGCTACACTGTTGCAGGACGGGCGCGTGTTCATCGCTGGGGGCCACGACAATTCGAAGGTTATAAGCGGCGCCGAGGTGTTCGATCCGACAACAGGAACATGGAAAGACGCTGGCAACCTGAAAGTGGCGCGCGATCCAATGGCAACGCTCCTGGCGGATGGTCGGGTGCTTTTGTCGGGTGGAATCAACTGGTATATCGACGAAGGCAAAGCATACGCGAATGCGGAGATCTTCGATCCAGTGGCTGGCAAGTGGACCGCTACGGGCTCGCTCCGCACGACACGTTACGCTCACAAGGCCATCCTGCTCGATGATGGTCGTGTGCTTGTCGTCGGTGGTTACAAGGAAAGAGGCATATCGCTAGCTAGCGCAGAGCTTTACGAACCCCAAACGGGGCTCTGGCAAACGACCGGGGATCTTCCATCGCCGCGTGTTGCGTTCGGCCTGGTAAAGCTGCGAGATGGCCGCGTCCTCGCGATCGGGGGCTCCACCACGGTCAACTCGCAGCAGCGGACGATTGTGGCGAGTGCGGCACTATACGATGCGACGTCGGGACATTGGAAAGAAACAAAGCCCATGAAGGAGAAGCGGGCCGGACTTGCGATCACCCTATTATCGGATGGAAAAGTACTCGTGACAGGGGGGGGGTCGTCAAGCGGGTTGGAACTCAAGAGCGCCGAGCTTTTTGATAGTCACACGGAAACGTGGCGGCCAGCAGCGCCCATGACGGTCGCCCGCCGCAACCATCGAGCGGCGCTCTTGCCCGATGGCAGTGTGCTGGTGATCGGCGGCAGCAACTTCCTGGGTGGCAACTATCTTACGAGCTGCGAAATCTTTAGCTTCTAAAGTGACAATGCGGCGATCTGCGCTGTCAAATGGGAGAGGCCAAACGACGACCTGCGGCACACGTCGGCCACTCTGTTGCTCGCCGCGGGCGTCCATCCCAAGGTCGTCCAGGAGCGCCTCGGCCACTCACAGATCGGCATCACGCTTGACACCTATTCCCGCGCCGTGCCGACGATGCAGCTCGAGGCGGCGGGCAAGCTGGACGTCATGATGCGGACCCCCGCGAAGGCCAAGGCAGCCAAAGCGTGACGGCGCGCGTAGCTCCGCGGGGTGGCGGAACGGATTCATCGGATGGACCATGCCTTCCGGGTCATCAAAGTTTGATCGGCGCGCGAGCGTTGCATCAGAATGAGGCCACAAGCAGGATCCTGCAACGTACGTCGGGCCGTCCTAATCGGGAGTGTAGATTTCGCAGCTCGTCAGATACTTGCCGACGAAATGGCCACCGACGATCAGTACGCGGCCGTCGTTCAACACAATCGATCGGTGTCCGTTGCGCGCCTGGCTGAGATTCCCAGCACTGCTCCAGGTGCCCGTGCGAGGATCAAATAGCTCGGCCGACCGCCGCGCGCCAAATGGACCGATCGCGCCGCCTGCAATGAGCACTTTGCCGTCGCGAAGCACATCTGCGGTCGGTCCCCAGCGAGCTTCGAGCAGCGGAGCCACTGTCGTCCACGTTCCCGTCTGGGGATCAAACACTTCTGCGGAATTCAACTGCCGGTCTGCCTTTTTCTCACCCGATGCCCCGCCGACTACCAACACCCTTCCGTCGCGAAGCAATACGGCCGCGTGCGACCGGCGCGCTGTCCGCAGGGCGGCTACCTGGCGCCACGTGCCGGCTTTGGAATCATAGATTTCGGCGCTTGCGACAACATGTTCCTCGCCTGGGTAAAGGCAGGTTCCGCCCATAACCAAAACGTTGCCGTCACGCATCTTGATGGCGCGATGATTGAACCGCGCGGTGCGCATTGTTCCGGTATTGGCCCATTTACCGGATTCGGAATCGTAGATTTCTGCTGTGTCGCGCACTTCTTCTGTGATCCAATCGATGCCACCCGCGACTAGCACATGGCCCGAATTGAGCAGCGTGGTGGAGTGCACGCACCGCGGCACCGCCATCGAGCCTGTTGACGTCCACTTGCCACTGTCGTAGTCGTACAGCTCGGTTTCATGGACGGAACGATTTCCTGAGCCTCCTCCGGTGATGAGAACTTTGCCGTCCGGTAGCATGATCAGGCCACCTGGCTGCACGCCGTTGCGAGGCACAATTAACGAGCCCGTGGCAGTCCACTCATCACGTTCGACGTCGTACAACTCGGCGCTGGCCAGGCTCTTACCGCCCAACGGATGGCCAGTTACGGCCAGAATCCGGCCGTCCGGCATGACTGCCAAACCCGGGTATTCCCGAGGCACGTTCGTCGAAGACACCGTGCTCCACGTGCCGCCAAGCGCCGCGGACGCGAGAAGTGACGCAACAACGGCGATGTTGAGCCGCACGATTGTTGCTAGACGAAATGTTTGACATCCGTCCATTGTTGACGTTGCGCCTGAAGTTAGGGTTCACCGCCGACGATCAACACCCGCCCGTCGCGCAACAGCGTCGCGCTGTGCTGGGTTCGTGCACGCGTCATCGAGCCGGCTTCCGTCCACCGGTCCGCCTCCGCATCATACAGGTCGGCCGAGCGGAATGCTCGCTTGCCCCCTTGGCCACCCGTCACAAGTATCTTGCCATCTTTCACGAGGGTTGCCGTATGCCAGTGGACCGCGTGCCGCATTTTAGCGGCGGGACGCCAGGATAGAGCGGCTACCTGGTAGCGCTCCACGTCGGCCGTCAATGAGGAGCCTCCGCGTTCGCCTTCCCCGCCGGCAATAAGCAGGTCCCCACTTTGGAGGCGCGTCATCGATTGCCCGTAAGCATGCGGACGCTGACAGGGCGCAGCCATGGTCCACTTCAAAGTGGCTGGATCGAAGATCTCACAAGTTGCCAGATTGTCGGTTGCGTTCTCGCCAGCCCCCATGAAGAGCCGTCCATCGGCAAGTAGAGTCGCGCCCGCGTAAGTCCTCGGCCCCGTCATTGGCGCGGCATGTCGCCAGCGGTCCGCCCTCGGATCATAGATCTCGACATCCGCTTGTGCCTGGCCTTGGCGGTAACCTCCCGCGACCAATACCTCGCCGGATGGAAGCAACGTAGCGGTATGACGATCGCGAGCCTTGTGCAGATTCCTAGCGCGGTGCCAGCGGCGCTCCTTTGCATCATAGATATCGACGTTGGGCACGTTTGCGCCGTTGAAGCCTCCGACAACCAACACTTCGCCGGTTGGCAGGAGTGTCGCGGTATGCCCATATCTGGCGACGGACATGTTCCCCGCACGCGACCACGTGTCAGATTCAGGATCGTACGTTTCAGCCGAAGCGAGGTATCTCGAGCCGTTTGTCCCGGCGGCTATAAGTACGTTGCCGCCATCGAGGAGCGTGGCCGTATGAACGAATCGATGGTCATGAATAGCAGCGGTGGCGACCGAACCATTCACTGTCGGATCGTAGACCTCGGTGATTCGAACGTCGGCGCGCGCAGCCGGCTGTAAGACCACCGCCGCCAATGCCAGCAGTCCTTGGCAAGTGAACATTGCAATCCCTACCCTTCGTGCAAGAAAGGAATCGTGGGCCAGCATGCGCCCTGCTGTACATCCCGCGTCGCCGTTTCCTTGGCACCCCGTTATACAGCGCAGCGATGTCCATCAATGTTCGCGGTCGTCCCACGCTGCCTGCGGCGCAAGCGTCCACGGATTTCTAACAAGTCCGCTGCCGTCCAACGCGCCGCCATCCCGAGATTGGCTACAGTTTGGCTACATCCGGCCGCCCTGGGCGCTGATTCCGGCGCTCGGCCAGCGCAAAAGAAAAGCCCCGCAACTCTAGGCGGGGCTACGCGTTGTGCGAAAGCGGAGGGCATGGGATTCGAACCCACAACCCCTTTCGGGGCACCTGATTTCGAGTCAGGCTGCTAGCCAGTTCGCGTACCCTCCGGGCTGACCGGCGATCAGCGGCACAAGCCGGCTGACAGCAGCGGTCAACGTCAAAGTGATTGTACCGAATGGGGTTAGAGGTTTCCAGATCGTCAGGCCGCCCGGCATTCGAAGCGGCACCGCCCGGCGATGGCGGGCCCTCGCGGGTTTTGGCGCACTGCCCAGATGGCTCGCCCGGAGTCGGGCCGTGGGCCAACAATGGCCGAAGTTTCTTAACGGTCTCTGACTCCTGGCCCCGGAACAGATGGCCGTACGTGTCCATCGTCAATGTAATGGTTGCGTGACGCATCAACGTTTGCACTTCTTTGGGACTGGCCCCGGCTTCGACGTACCATGCGCCGCAAGAATGCCGCAGGGCGTGGAAATCTAGAACTTCCCCCTTATGGTTCCGCACTTGCAGAAAATCGCTTTGCTCACGACGCATCCGTTCGTCCGGGTCCCTGGCCGCTGTTGTCAGCCAGGCCGAGCGGGCTTTAGCCACGTCGGTGCGGAGCATCGCCGCTACATCCCCTTTTTGGCCGGGCATGTTGAAGACGGGCGCGTTCGGGGCCTTGCCTTCAACATGAGCAGCTAGCGCCGCGGCCATGTCCGGCGACAGGAACTGGCGGGCGTCTTTGCTGTTCTTTGTGATGGCCGCCTTGGCGCGGATGAAAGGCGTGTCGGAATCGAGGTATAGGTGGCCGCGATTCATTTCCCGTAGCTCTCCCGCCCGCAGTCCTGTTTGTACAGCTACTCCATAAAGCAACACACGCTCCACGCCGCTCATGCCATAGGACTCAGCGCTCTCGGCCACTACGTTCCTAAGGCAATCCCATTCGCCGTGTTCAAGAATGCGCCGCTCCATTCTGCGGTCTGTTCGCGGTGTCGGCTTTTGCACGTCGGCCAGTGGGTCGAATGGGAGTTTGTGGTTCTGGGCAAGCCACTTTGTGAAGCTTTTGATTGCCGTGAGATACGCTTGAACCGTGCGGTTGCTACTACCGCGCTCGCGGAGTGTGCCGACGTAGCGGTGTGCTCCATCGCTGTTGATTTCGGCCGCCATTTGCCAAGCGTTATGTGCCGCAATCTTACGAATGTAGCCGAGTGTTGTCGTGACGTGTTGCTCGTCGCGGTCGCCAGCCCTCATCTTGGCCTCGAAGTCCACGAGGTGCGATTCAATAAAACGCTGGCCTTGTTGCGTCAAACGCTCTTGAACCGGGTTGACCAACTTGCCGCGCCGCTGGGCGCATTCTTCTTGAAGTTTGTTGGCGATTCGCTGGGCAGTCTGCTTGTCGCGAGAACGGCTACTCTTCTTTCGAGGCTGGCCGTTGTGGTCGGTCCATTCGATCGTGTAGTACGGATCTTCGACTTGAATTCTTTTGCCGGACGCGTCCAGCGGTGCTCGAACCTTGCGCTTCGACTTGCGACATATCCAAGACGCGTGCGGCTTGCCTTTAAGATCGACAATCTCGGCGCCTGCTGGAATCGGCTTGGAGCGAGTGCGTTTAAATACTGTGGCCATAGTGGCTATCCTTTTGAGATTTTGAGTCGTAGATTCTCAAACAGCCTTTCGATGGAGTCCATCGAAAGGCCTTTCTTGCCAGCCATGAACCGGGAAAGGACCTCCTGTCCAATCCCGGTCTCTTTGCTGATCTGGTAACGCGACTTCCCGCATTGTTCAATTTCTATGCGGAGTTGATCGGCGAATGAAAGTCTCTTGCGTTTCATGCCCGACGATCCTAGCCGACACTTGTCTCTGGATCAAGTATTCGCACTACCTCCGGTCCGCAGGTATTCCACCAGGGCGTGCCTGCTGTAACGGACAACCCGTCCAGATCGATAAGGAACCGGAAGTTCGCCGGCCGCTGCCTTCCGTTCCAGTGTCCGGACGTGAATGCGTAGCAGCTCGGCGGCCTCCCGGGGCGTGAGGGCTTCATGAAGCGATTGAGTTTGGAATTCAGCAATCATTTATCTCATTTCCTTTGGTCTTAGCCGGCCCGCTATGGGACCAGCAGCAGTAATTGGTTTGGATTTACAGATCACGCATTGGAATGTTCTTTCCGTATGGCGTCCGTTGCATAAAGAAAGGAAGCTCGAATACTCGCGTGTTCCCCAAGGCCTCGACTGACGGTCTTTCGGGAAGGACCCGTCGAATCCTAAGCCCTTCACGCGGGGCATGTGGGCGGTGGCTGCGGGCAGTCCTCCCACGCCGGACAAGCCGAGTCGTTCCCAAGAGTAACGAAGAGTACTGGCTTCTTGGGCAGGACGCTTGGGGACTCTTCGTCCGGCATCGTCCATTGCCACCGGCCATCGAAGCCGGTCTTGTTGGCCTGGACGCCAAGCAGATCCTTGGCTTTGAACAGCCGATTGCGCGAGATGCCGTTCTCCCTGGCCCGTTCGTGGAGGTCTGCGGAGTCAACCGGACCGTTGGCCAACTCCTGGCGCAGCCACTCCGCCGCGTCGTTGCTATCGTCGCGCCCTGGCTCGGCCGGAGCCAAGAGGCGGTCCGGGTCAATGGTCACGGGTTCCGGCTCCCATTGCACAACGCCGTCGCCAATCTGGTAGGCCATGCCCAGCGTATCGCCGGCCAGGTTATTCTTGACCGGCAGGAACAACCGCCGGCGCGGGGCATCTGGGTCTTTGGCCACCAGCCAAGCGGCGCGGGCCGCGGCAACAAACGCTAGTGAGCCCGTGGCGCGGTACAACGCGGAGCCCTGGCCTTTGTTTAGGTGCGTGACCGCTACAACCGCGACCTTGTGCCGGTCCGCCAATTCGGACAGGGGGTGGAGCATGGCGCGAATGTCGGCGTTGTTGTGCGAGTCCACTTTGCCAAGGTACGCGCTTACCGGGTCGATAATCACGAGCCGGCAATCGTCGATCCGCTCAATGGCAAGCTCCACGGCCGGCAAGTCCCTTTGCAGGTTGACCGGCATACGGTTCTCGCCTTGGATGGCCTCAAGCGCGATGATCCGGCGCACCTCCGCGGCCATCGCGTCAAGTCGCGGACGCACGGTATCCCCAAGAGCGTCTTCCGCGTTCAAGAGTACGACGCCGCCGCACGGCGCTACGGAGTCCCGGTTGTCGGGCCACGGGCTTCCCAGCGACACACGCGAAGCCAGGTCGAGCGAAAGGAAGGATTTGCCCAAGCCGGGGTCGCCGGCAATTAGAGTGAGCTTGCCCAACGCGATGCGACCGGGCCAGAGCCATTGCACTTGCTCCGGTTGCACGTCGGCCAATGAAGTAAGCACAGGCTGATATGCGGTATGCGCGCCGTCGCGGCCTTCCACCGCGGCTAAGGCATTCGGGCGGGGCGCGTACTTTGCCACGCTGCCGATGATCGTCTCGACCTCTTTTGAGTCCAAAGGCGGCTTGCATCGATCCACGTTCTCAGCATGGAGCGCAGCGGCTATGGCCGCTTGCGACATTCCCTTGTGCCGCATCGCGCCGCCAAGGCTAGTGAGCGTGCTGTTGCGCTGCCCGTCAACGATGGCGTTGGTTGATCCGGCCACGTTCGCACGCTCAGCCTTGCCCGCGGGCGCGTTCAGCATTGCCAATAGCCATGCCGGAGGCTCCGGCAGTCGCTCTGGTGCCGTTTCGTCCAGGCCTTCGCTGACCCATTTGTACGCTTTACACTCCACGACGGACGGAGCGGCCAGAATGTAGCCGCCGTCGGCGCGAGTATCGACCTTGGGCGCTAGCTTGCTGGCCGTGTTGCGCAAGGCCGCGCCGGCGGGCTGCTTAAAGACGTAGTGCTTGCCGCCCCGTGGAGTCAGCGCGATTGATGCGCAAGTGAGGTCGTGAAGCTTGTCCGGTTCGTTGGCGAGCCAGGGGTTGTCGCTACCGTCCAGGTCCACAACCAACAGCCCTGCCGTGGCAATGGCTACATTGGCACCAGGGTGCGCCGTCCACCATGCCTCGATTCGCTCCGCATCGGTTGTTGCGTCGTTCAATCCGTTTGCGGTCAATGGCCGCTTGGCATTCGGCGCGCAGGGGAAGACCGGGTAGCCGCGGTCGGCATAGGTCAAAGCCGCTTCAAATAGCTTGTTGTCCATTGGAACTCCACATTTTTCTAAAGGCGAACCTGCCGGCGGATGACAAACACTTTGCGGAGCAAAATATCCACGCGCCGCCTGATTCGCTTGTGAATGGGTGTGTACGAAAAAGCCCGGCGCGGCGCCGTAGAGAAGAAACGGCCACACGCGCCGGGCGTATTGAACCGGCCCCGCATAGTGAGGCGGAGTCGGAAGCGCTATTAGCGCACTAATGAGTTAAAAACTCTCGCACGTAGCGAGCATGTGCAAAGGAAGGAAACACAGACCCGTTGCCCTATTGGACCAGAACAGGGTACGTGCGAGAGTTGCTGACTGCCTTAGAAAGCTACTCGGAGTAGCCGTTGCATCGCGCTGGCCGTAAAGAGGTTCGCCAGCGAGAATACGAACATCGCGCGGCGTTGCACCGGAATCAGACCAAATGGTCCGCCGGTGAACGAGAACATCTTGGAGAATACGATGTTTCGCTTGGCGGCAGCCGCATACGCTTCCCCGGTAATTGCGGTAAAGTCTTTGGGGCTTTGGTACAGCGTAGTGAGCAACGGAGCCGCCTGATTTCGGCCTTGGATGGCCTGACGCGCCGTCTTGCGCAGCGTGTAGGTTGCGAAAGCTTCTGCCCAATCCAAGAACCGCGAATCAGTTTGCTCTGTCCTTGGAGTGAACGGGCTCACGGGCACCGGGCGTTTGAGAACTTCCGCGACAGCGCCACGTACTTTCAAAGTGTAGTCCAGCGTGCTACTCCGTGGGTCGGTCTCAAAGTGCCCTCGCAGCGCCTCGTCACTTGGCACTTGTTCCGCGGACGCTTCGACAATGGCCGTCGAAAAGCCATCGGCCAGGTGGGCAAGGCTATCGTCGAACCAAGCGCGGTCCGCGGTGTACTCGGGTAGCCGCAGATCGGCCGCGCCGCGATTCACGTAGTCCTCCAGGTTCGCGACTGTCACGCGGTACGGCCCAGAATCTCCCAAGCGAGTGGCCCTCAATTGTTTGCGAGCAATCAGGCGCAAGACTTCAAGCGGGGTTACGCTTAAGTCGTGGGCGACTTCGGACAGGTTCATAAGTGCGACGGTTGTAGACATCTAGAAATTCCTCAAAAAGAGAGAACCGATCAAGAAAGCAGACTGACCGATGTATCTCTTCCGATTGGCCCATCCCGATCATTGAACGTGCGCATGCGCAGTGCCTCCCATAGAAACCACGTGACGGAATGACGTCGCACGTACCGCTGATCGGCGGGACGACGAATCGCCAGCAGGCGGCGAGCACATGCCGCCAAAAATGAACGCCGCGAACCAACGCGGCCAATGAAAAAGGCGAGCGGCATTTCTGCCGTCGCCTTTCTTACGCTGGGCAAACGATTACCCTTGAGTGATGTTGCCCGACTTGGTTGGACTGCGGGGACACTTCACTGCCGAGGCTAGCGAAGTCTTGCCCTCTCAAGATATAGTCAGCGAGTCTTTGCTTTTACGAACCGCCCGGAGAATTTTTTTTGATGAGGCAAGCGAGAGGGCCAACGCCGTTATTGTCGCTAGAATCGTCACCAAGCAACGCTGCGAGCTTCGGCGTTGTCTGACTTGTCTCGTGCGAGCGGTCAATTCGGAACAATCGTTCCAATTGTTCTTCGCGAGGGTCAAGGCCTGGCACGTCGCTTTTGCTGCTAGAAAACACAGCTTTGACTCTATCATCCTCTGGCGGTAGGTATTCAGTTTCCTGACGAAGCAGTGCGAACAGTTGTTTTAGCGGGTGAACTTTGGCACGTCGGCTGGCAATCTTGCGCCGCTTTGTTTCTGACAGATCACCTCGAAATGCTGCCTTTACGTCGGCCTGAAGCGTCTGCCACTGGCTCATCAGCGTGCTGACTGGCATTCCGAAACTTCGGGCAGCGTCACTCCAGTTCTTTTTGTGGATGAAAACTAGCTTAAGCGCATCCAGCAATTGCTCGCTCGCCAGCCCTTCCGCGAGTTCCAAAACTGCGGTTGCTCGCATCGCTCTTTCCATTTTCACCCGCTGCGACTCCTGCTCATGATGTCGCTCTTCGGCTACGGCAACTCCGTAGTCACCGATTGGACTACTTGCGCGATCACCTTTGTAGCCGAGTTCAATCTCTCTATCTCCCAAATGTTCGACCTTCGACGATACGGCCTTTCGCAATAGGACGCTCGAATCGCGGTCATCCGTGGTGTTGCGGGAAATCCCACCCGTTTTGTAGAAGTTGCTTTCCTTTCTTATCTCGTTCATCGCCTGTCCGAAAATCCACCATTTGAAGTCTTTCTTTCTCTTGCGAAGCCAGAATTCGCTCTTGTCTTTGACCCACTCCATAGTGTGTGCAGCAATTGCTTTTTCATCCAAAAGGTTCTCTCGAATTCGCCACTTAGTGTTCTTGCTATCCATCAGTCGCTTCTCAAGCCACGACTTACCCCGAATGTACAGGTCCGCGTAGCGCACCCAGCACTCGTCGCAGATTTTCCCGCCCTCGCCCCTGTGACAATCACATGTTGCATACGCGCTCATCAGGTCGCCATCTGTCAGCTCACCACAACTAGTAGGGGCGGGTTGCTTCTCCGATACTTGGGACGCGTGTTCCATACTGTGTGTCTCCTTTACGTGCCATTCGATATCGAATTCCTGACACGCGAGTGGCTATCCTGCCGCCGACATTGGGCTCGCGCGCAAAGCAATCCTAGGTCAATCTTCGCGCGACGGCAGGCCACTTTGGAATTGGACGAATTTGTCGTTTATGCGAGTTGTCCGGGTTTGTCATTGGAAGCTGATGAGCGCATTTGGGAACCCAAGTCTGTAACTAGTGCCTGCCTTGCCAGGTCGCCCTGCCGCGAACGGAATCAGCTTCGACATTGCGGCCGACTGCATTTACAATGATCGCCGCACGGAACGAGTACCCAATTTGACGGTTGGGCGACCGGCGGCCGCGATCATGTTATTTTTGCTCGTCGAATTCCAGTGGTAGTGCAAATGCGAACTCGGGTGGCCCTCGATTCCCCATGTGGGCTAAGTTGGATTAGAGCCTCTCGGCGGCCAAGCGTCGTCAGACATCCAGTCAACACCATCCGCATGGCGGATTTGTTTTGCGGTTGCGGCGGGCTTTCCCTTGGGATTGCCGAAGCATGCCGGATCGAACGAGTTGCTCTCGAAATAGCATTGGCCATCGATGCCAATCAAGACGCGCTACGCGTTTATGAAGGCAACTTCAAATCCGTCTGCCGGAGGACTGACAGCACGCGAATCGAATTATTGTTTCGTGGTCGGAGTGAGTCGGCCCTATCGCCCCAAGAGCGGCAACTTGCGCGGGAGATTGGAACAGTGGACCTACTAATTGCGGGACCACCATGTCAAGGTCACTCCGATCTCAACAATCATACGCGCCGCCTTGATCAAAGAAACGCTTTGTATGCTCGTGTGGCTCGCGCAGCACAAGTATTAAAGCCGCGAGTTGTCGTCATAGAAAACGTAACCGCCGTAAGAAACGATCGCGGACGCACCGTCGCACGCACGGAAGGCGTGTTGAAATCCCTGCGCTATTCAGTGCAGTCGGTCTGCATTGATGCTGCGGATCTTGGTGTGCCGCAACGCCGCCGCCGTCACTTTCTAATAGCTGTTAGAGGCCGGCCAATGGAGTTTCCGCCGTTGCCGACGTACACTGCGACGACCTGGAGCATCGGTGACGTAATTAGTGGGCTTGAAGATGAACCGCGAAGTTCGAAATCGATGTTCACCACTCCGAGTACTTGCTCGCCTAGAAATCGCGAACGGATTCGGTACTTATTCGAAACCGGGAAGTATGAACTACCTGATTCTCAACGACCCACCTGTCACAGGGACAATCATCACTCGTATAAATCGGTGTATGGCCGCCTGCGATGGGATGGGATCGCAAACACAATAACTAGTGGATTCGGCTCGATGGGGCAGGGACGCTACGTTCATCCCCGTCGAAGGAGACTGATTACGCCACACGAGGCCGCGCGACTCATGGGGTTTCCCGACTGGTTTCGCTTCGACGAGGTTGGCTCGCGCGGCGCACTCCAAACCCTGATCGGCAACGCAGTCATTCCGCGAGTTGCCGCGTGGTTAGCATTGCATTTGATCAGATCTAGCGTGCTTTAATAGTATCGGTCTCGTTTGTCACAGCCGCGCGGTAGTCAAGCACAATACGGCCTTGAGGCGAGTAAACGTGACTTCAGTTTACTTTACCGTTGACGCAGCACTGCTTCGAGAGCTCGGTGAGCGGCTTGTTGGCAAGCCGCACGTTGCGCTGGCAGAACTCATCAAGAATGCCTATGACGCAGATGCAAAACACGTTGACCTCAAGGTACTCGATGATCGAATCGAGATATCCGATGATGGTCATGGTATGGATGTGCATGCTTTCAAGAACTATTGGATGAGAATCGGTTCACCACATAAGGAAGCACAACGAACCTCACCGGACGGACGAACTTTAACGGGACAAAAAGGTGTTGGCCGTCTCGCCGTGCAGTTTCTGGGGCGAGAGTTGGAAGTACTGACGAAGTCAGGCGATGACGCTAAGGGGCTACAGGCAGCGGTCGATTGGGATGAAGCAATTCAGGCAGGTGACCTGACCAATATCAAGATCGAATACGAGCGGGCAACGACAGCCAATCAGTTTCCAGAGGGCTCAAAGCAAGGGACGCGGCTAGTCATCAAGAGGCTGTCGCAAGCGTGGGACGAAGAAGATCTTAGGCGATTGGCGCTGGAAATCTGGGCACTGCAACCGCCATTTGAAGATGGCGGACAGCTTGTCGATTTTAGAGTGCGTATCCTTGACGCGCCTCCGATTCTCCGAGAGTCCTTTACGTTGTACATGAACGCTTTTCGCATGCTCTGGCATGCGCGGATCTCGGGGCGTCTGGTGCCGCCGAGAAAGCCAGGGGAAAAGGGTACGTGCACTATAACAGTTCAGTTTGAAGATAAGCAGAAGGATCAGTATACCCACCAAATTGACGAATGTAGTCTCCAGGAGATGAGCTTTAGCATCTACATCTACTCGTTAACCGGCCGCCAGCCATACGGGGTGAAAATAGGTGAACTTAGAGACTATCTCCAGCGATTTGGTGGTGTCGGTATCTATGACGGAGGCTTTCGTCTTCCGTATTATGGTGTCGACACTGATTGGCTTCGAGTCCAGCTAGATCACTCACGACGCTTGTCGCACTCGGAGTTGCTCCCGGAAGAATATCGGATTCAGCGCGGTTTGAACTTTCTGCCGACCAATTCGCGCATTCTTGGAGCGGTTCATGTCAACACTGCCGATGAACGCTACTGGAATGGCGAGAAGCGCCCGCCAGAAGATCGACCACTTGAGATTGCAATCAGCCGCGATCGGCTCATCGAGAATAAGTCATTCAGCGTTGTGAGGAAGGCTGTTCGTGCGGCTCTTGATTTTTACGCGATGCGCGAGGCAGCACGAGAACTTAAGCAGGCCGAGGTCAATCGCAAGACAGATCGGGCGGAATCAGTCGTTAAGCACGTAGCTGAGGTGGTCGAGCGGCATGCGCCATCACTGCCGCGAAAGGCCGTTTCCGAAATCAAGGCTGCAGTGCAAGAGGCAACTAATGCGGTCCAAATCGAACAAGACGTGCACCGAAAGCAGGCGAATTTGCTTGGTGCGCTAGCAACAGCAGGGATTGCAGCGGCGGCGTTAGAACATGAATCAGCGCGTCAGCTCCGCGGCCTTGAAAGACTTGCAAGGCGACTGCGAGCAATTGCGAGTACCGCGCGTGGAGCCAAGGGAGAGTTGGAGCGTGCCGCTGGCGAGCTTCAAGAGTGGATTGACGAATCGCGCAGCATCCGTCGAGTGTTCACATCGATGACAGAGAAAGAAAGCCGGGAGGACAGACATAGATTGAGAGCTCGTTCATTGCTGCAACAGGTCGTCGAACGGCTCGGCCCATTCTTACGAGGCGTAGTGGTTGACTTGGACAGCGTCGACGATGAGTTTCGCCTTCCATCCGCGACATTTGTTGAGTGGCAGGGAGTGTTTCAAAATGTATTTACAAATGCAGTTAACGCCACGATAGATAGTCGAGTGCGAAAGATCGTCGTAGCAACTCGTATTCAGGGAGTAGCTCGCTCTGTCCTTGTACAGGACACTGGGGCAGGCGTCAGGGCGATTGCACGATAAGTCATGATCCGAGCAGGACTTGTTGGAGGTAGGTTTCGTTCCAGCCGGCGATGAGGCGTTTGTTTTTGATTCCGACCTTGGCGGTCGGCTCGTTTTTTAGCAGCGCCAAGGCGGCGCGG
>JBGSYQ010000196.1:0-11067 GCA_041750795.1 Pirellulales bacterium
CGGCCCCGCGCTTGCCAGCAGGCCGGCGCCGCGCAGAAGCTGCTCGTCGCTCAGCGCGGCGTTACCCAGTGCCTCGGCAGCGGCCAGCCGATCGGCCAACGTTGCGGCGGCGGTAAGCTGCTGGCTCAAGAAATCAAATCCGTCCAGGCTCAGTTCCGGACTCGTCTTGCTCGCAGCCTGAAACGCAGCCAATCGCACGCCAACCGTCTGCCGTGAATCCAAGCCGATCGCCAGCAATCGCTGGGCGAACGGCTGTGCATCCAGTGCGCCGATCGTGAACAGAGTCTGTCGCAACACTTCCCCATCGTCCGAGTCCAGGCACCTCGCCAACGCATCGTCGAACGCCGCCGGCGGCAGATCGTAGGGGCGCGCGGCGATCGTCTCAAGCAACATCAACCGCACCGGCTTCGCGGTGGCGGAACCGGCCAGCGCGGCGGCCACCAGCGATTCGACTTCCTGCCGCTGGCCCAGGGCCGTGATCGCGCCGCGTGCCATGGCCAACTCGTCGTCGGCTGGATCGTCCAGCGACAGCTTCGCACCCAGGACACTGGTGATTTCCTCGGTCCAGTCGGAATGGCGCGACAAGACGTCGACGATCGCGGCCAGCAGCGGTTCGTCCGCCGCCGGCAACAAGCGCGAAACGTCGTCGCGCGAGAGCGTCCCGTCGTCCATCTGATCCAGCGCGATCAGCGCTGCGCGCCGCACTGCCGCGGATTCGTGCGTCAAACCGGCACGCGTCGATTCGGCGTCCCCGATCTCGATCAGGGCATAAATCAGCGCGTGCTCGCCAAATCGATCGACCGGCTGCGCCAACGCTGCGAGCAACACCGGCACGGCTGTGCGATCGCGCAAGCGGCCCAACGCCGTGGCCGATTCACGCTTTACGGCCGGCTCGTCGCTGACCACCAATTCCAGGAATACCGGCAAACTCTCCGCGTCGCGCAATACGCCGCAGGCGTGTGCCGCCGCTTGGCGCACCGGCGCGTCGTCGTCCGAGAGCACTTGCCGCAGCAGCATCCGCGCATTGTCCGAACCGTTGCGTGCCAGCGCCCACACGGCCTGCTGGCGGGCTCGGATGTCCGGGTTCTCGAACAGCGCCGTGGCCAGCGAGCCCATGGCCGCGTCGCCGCGCTCGGCCAGCAACTCCACGGTGCGTTCGACTACCGCCGGCCGCGGATCGCTCAACTGGTCGGCCATTTCCGTGTCGGAAATGCGCTCCCAATCCATTTTCAAACCGCGCGGATCGTCGATCGGCTCTGTCCCGATCCGACGGATACGATAGATCGCCCCGCCGACTTCCGGTTTGGCGATTTGCGACGTCGGGCAGCCGATGCGAAACCAACCGCCCGTGTCGATCACCAGCAAACTGCCATCGGCGTCTTCCAGCACGTCGGTGGGATGAAAGTCGGCGTGATCCGATGCCAGGAACTCCACGTTTCGGCACGCGTAGGTCGCGCCCTGCGGAGAGAGCACGTGCCGCAGCACCTTGTGGGTGTTGAACTGCGCCGAGAACAGGTTTTCGCGAAACTCCTCGCCCCAGGCGCCGTTCTGATAACACATCAAGCCCGAGGGCGCCGTCACGCCGAATCGCGTCAGCGCCGGCATCAACTCGCCGGTGCGCTTGAACTCGCTGGTGCAGGGATGCTTGCGGGGATAGACGCCGCCATAGACGAAGTGAACCAGCGCGTCGTGCCGCGCATCGTCAGGATTGTAAAAGGTCATCGTGCCGATCGTGTCGCCGGCGCCGGTGAACGCCACTTCCACCGGGTTGTCCATCCCGCCACCGCAAAACACCTCCACGTCGCTACCGTCGAGACGACAACTGAACACGCGCGCGGCCAGCCCTTTGCTGCCGGCCTTGCCATCGGCAGCGGCGAACTCGTGCCCGTGCCGACCGTCGCACCAGGCGACGCGTCCCGTGGGAGTAATAAAGCAACCGTGGATGTCGGCCGCGTTGCCGATGAAGCCGAACTTCTCGACCAGTTCCTCCCGCTTGTCAGCCACGCCGTCGCCGTCGGTGTCTTCCAGACGCCAGATCTCCGGTGGGCTGGCGACATACAGCGCGCCCCGATACCAGGCCGCGCCTTGCGGAAACGTCATCTTGTCGGCAAACACGGTGCTGCGGTCGAAGCGCCCGTCGCCGTTGGTATCCTCCAGCATGCGAATCAGGTTGGGCCGCTGCTCGAGCAATTCTTCGGCGTTGAGGTTCAAGCCCGCGTTGTCGGCCACGAACAGCCGGCCGCGATCGTCGAAGCCGGCCATCACCGGATGCTCGACCAGCGGCGCGCCCGCGACGCGCTCGATGGTGAAGCCCTCGGGCAAGCGAATCGAATCCAACACGGCATCGGCCGCCAGCGCGCCGACCGAACTCATCGTTGCCAGCCAAACCAACAACAACCCGCAAACGGCTATCCAACGCATCGCAGCGATCACTCGGGGGTTTCGGACTCGGGTTTCTTGGCATCCTTGGCGGCTTCTTCTTTCGCCTTGCCGGCGTCCTTCCTGGCCTTCGCTTCGGCCAGCGTCGCGGCGGCCAGGTCCTTGCCGGCCAAGAGCAATTCAAGATCGCCGTCCAGCGATGCCTCCAGATCGGGCGAAACGCCGATCTTCACCACCTGCACCGAGCCGTCCTTGCCCACGATGACCGTTTGCGGAATCGCTTCGGCCAAATAGGCTTGGGCGGTGGCGCCTTCGGTGTCGAGCGCCACGGCAACTTCCAGTTCGGTTTCCGCCAGGAACTTTTTGATTTCGTCGGGCATTTCCTGAATGTTCACGGCGAACAACAGCACGCCCTGATCCTTGTACTTTTCGGCCACCTTGTCGATGATGGGCATGGCGCGCACGCACGGCCCGCACCAGGTAGCCCAGAAGTCGAGAATCACAACGTTCTTGTTCTTATAACTGGCCAAATCAAGCTTGCCGCCGTCGAGCAATTCCAAGTCGACGGCCGGCGCCGGCTTGCCCAGCAACGCGTGCGGCTCGGGCTCGACCGCCGGGCCCCGCGCGCCGGCAAACATCTCCATCAGCGAGTCGAACTTCTCCACGTTCTCCGGCGCGATGAACGCAAACGCATCGTCGCCAAACTTCGGATCCAGTTCCCAATCCTTGTACGTCACCACGTTTTCGATCTTCATGCCCGCCAATTGCGCTCGGCCCGGCTGCGCCTTCGCCATCGCCTCCAGCGCCTTGGTCAGGTCGGGCAGAAACTTTCGCACCAAAGGCTTTTCGCCGGCGTCGATCCACACCTGCCAGTCCATTTGCGCACCGGTCGCTTTCAGATGATGGCACTTCACGCCGTCCACTTCTTCCTGCCCGGCGTATTCGATCGACTCGGCCGTCGAGGACAACTGCCGTGCCGGATCGGGGCTCACCAGCGCCGCAGTCACCGGCGTCGCGTTGCCCATCGACAACACGCCCATCACGATCGGGTTGGTGAACAGCGACTCCAGCCGCTCGGGCGCCTCCTCGACCGCGTATTTGGCCAGCGGCTTGATATAGACGGAAAGGTCCTTGCCGTCGGAGATGATCGAAGCGCCTCCCCCCGCGCCGTCGTACACGTAGGAAAACTTGTTGGGCCGCTCGACGGCCAATTGCTGCTCGAACTTGACGTCTTGCTTGACGCCGTCGCGATCGACGCTCAAATCGATGTTCACCGCGACCTTGAAGCCCTGCAAGGCGGAGTAGTACTTGCCGAAGGCGTCGAGCACTCGTTGCGATTCGGCGTCGATTTTCACCTCGGCCACGGCAACACGCGGATTCCAAAGCGCGATTCCGGCCAAGAGTACGAGCGAACCGACCGCCATGCCCAAAATCGATCGCAACACGGGCCGTGCTTGGGGGGTTGAACCTGCCATCGTCCTTGCTCCTCAAGAGTTCGGGGAGAATCCTCGGGAGCTCGGACCGGCTAACGATTGGTCCAAATCCCCATTGCCGAGCGGCACGCCCGACGCTACCAGCATATCAAGCCCCCGATCCGTCGGCCACGGGCACCATCGTCCACGAGCTGAACTTGCCGGTCGCTAATCTCGCATGAATTCTCCTGTCGCTGAATTCGCAAGAATTCGGCCCAGCGGCGTAAATAGTGGCGGCTGAACTCTGGCGAGTCCAGCTACGGTAAGGAGTCGCTTGCGGCCGGCAGGGAGGTTAGATTGAGCGCCCAACCCCCAATTCGACCGCGTGGCAATCCTCCCGCTTCAGGACTACCCTATGCAGCGTTTACCCCTCGGGCCGCTCTACTACGAATACAGTCGCCACGTAGCACCCCGGCTGTCGATCGCGCCGGGTGAAACCATCGTGGTCGAATCCCAAGACGCCTTTTCCGGCCAGATTCGCACGAACGACGACCGCCGCGACAAAGCCACGATGCCCTATAGCAACCCGCAGACGGGGCCTATCGTAGTGACCGGCGCCGAACCGGGCGACGCCTTGGCGGTGACCATCGAGTCGATCGTGCCGCTCGACGGCCAATGCGTCACGCGCACCGGCGACGCCGGCATGCTGGCCCAATGGCTCGGTGGCGATTGCCCGCACGGCACGCACGTCTGTCCGATTCGCGATGGCGTGATCCACTGGAGCGACGCGCTTACGATTCCCTATCGGCCGATGTTGGGTTGCATCGGCACGGCGCCCGCCTGGGGCTCGCCCACCACGGTTCCGGCCGGACCGCACGGCGGCAACATGGACATCGTCGAGGTCTGCCCCGGCAACACGATCTATCTGCCGATCTTCGTCCCCGGCGGATTTCTGTACCTGGGCGACGCCCACGCCGCGATGGGGCACGGCGAGCTGTCGGCCAGCGGCCTGGAGATGCCGGCCGAAAGCACAATCACGGTCAAACTCGTCAAGAACCAGCAGCTCCCCGGGCCGCGCATCGAATCGCCCGAGGAGATCATGACGGTGGTCAGCGGCGCGCCCCTGGAACGTTCCGCGGCACAAGCCTTTGCACAACTGATCCTGTGGCTCGAAGCCGACTATGGCTGGGATCGCTGGCGCGCCTACGACCTGTTAACCCACGTGGCCCAGCTATCGATCGGCTACTACGGCATCGGCACCGTGGCGGCAAAAATCAGCAAGCGGTATGCACGCTCGCCGAGTTGATGTGGCATGTCGCGACGATCCCCGGGCAAATCTAGGGGCTGAACCCGCATGAGGCGCTACACGGTCGCCCGTTCAGCCCCCGGCTCCGCCGATGGAAACGTCGCGCGCGCATGCCCGATTGCCTTTTCTTGCGATCGCCCGTCGCCAGGGATAGAATCCCGAGCAGCAAACGTTTCTTCCATCTTCTCTTGCCGGCGGAGCACTACGATGATGCGACGTTTCAACTTCCGGTTGCCGATCCTATTGCTCGCCGTCCTGGCCGGCGGCCTGCTGCGCGCCGACGAAACGGCGCTCGACCGTTACATCGCCCAGCCCGACCCGGCCTACACCTGGAAGCTGGCCAAGACGGTGCCCGGCGATGGCTACACCACGTACATCATCGATCTCACGTCGCAAACCTGGCGCAGCGCGAAGGACGTTGACCGGCCGCTGTGGAAACACTGGCTCACCGTGGTCAAGCCCGACAACTTGAAGTTTCACACCGCGTTTCTCTATATCGGCGGCGGCAGCAATCGGGACGAGATGCCCGCCGACTCCACCGCGCGCACCATCGACCTGGCCAAGTACACGGGGTCGATCGTGGCCGAGTTGGGCACCGTGCCCAATCAACCGCTGGCCTTCACCGACTCGTCGGACGAAGATCGCTACGAAGACAACCTGATCGCTTACACCCGTGTGAAGTACATGGCCACCAAGGATCCCACCTGGCTGGTGCGCCTGGCGATGGTGAAGAGCGGCGTTCGCGCCATGGACTGCCTGCAAGAGTTCTTCGCCTCGGAATCTGGAGGCAAGTGGCCGTTGGATAAGTTCGTGGTCGCGGGTGGTTCGAAACGGGGCTGGACCACCTGGCTGGTCGGTGTCGTCGATCCGCGCGTGGTGGCCATCATTCCCATTGTCATCGACGCGCTCAATTCCGAAGTCATCACCCGGCACCACTTCGAGGCCTACGGTTTCTTTTCGCCGGCGCTCAAAGACTACGTGCGCCACGGCCTCTTTCCGGACAAGGTCGGCTCGCCCGAGTATGGCGAGATCCTGGCCATCGAGGATCCCTACCACTATCGCCATCGCCAGAGACTTAAGATCCCCAAGTACCTGATCAACGCGTCGGGCGACCAGTTTTTCCTGCCCGACAACTCGCAGCTTTACTTCGAGGAACTGCCACAGCCGAAGTGGCTGCGCTACGTCGAGAACGCCAAGCACGACCTTGGTGGCAGCGACGCGCGCGAAAGCATCGCCTCGTTTTACCTCTCCGTGCTGGAGGACGCGCCGCGGCCCACGTTTTCTTGGAAGCGCGAAAGCGACGGGACGGTCCGCGTGAAGGTCCAGGAAACGCCCCAAACGGTCACGCTTTGGCAGGCTACGAATCCCGACGCACGCGACTTTCGCGTCGACACGATTGGCAAAGCGTACACCGGCAGCGCGCTAGAACCGCAGTCCGACGGCACCTACCTCGCCAAAGTCGACAAGCCGGCCAAGGGCTTCACCGCCTACTTTGTCGAGCTGGCCTATCCTACGGGTCACAAGTACCCGCTCAAGTTCACCACCTCGGTTTACGTCACGCCGGATGTGCTGCCGTTTGCCGGCAAGATGCCCTCGGACGCCGCGAAGTAAGGTCGCGCCGAGCGCCGGCATCAACGTCAGCCGGCGCAACCGGACGTCAGTTGTCCACGAAGAACACGCCGACGGCCTGCTTTCGCAGATCGGGCATGTCGACGTTCAGCTTCGCCGCGCGGACGCGCGCCTGCAGCGCGAACTGAAAATACTGCAACTGCCGGCTCGGCTGGCGAATGGCCCACACGAAAGTCGAGGTCACCAGTTCTCGCGGCAGCGTCCCCTGCTCGACCAGGGTGATGATCTCGTCGATGTACTGAAATTCCACTTTGCGGCGGACTCTGAGGCCCTTCTGCAATTGCGTCTTGAGATCCAATCCCTGCACGCCGCCCCCGTCGATGGGCCGCGGCTCCGCAGCCGGCGCCGGCAGCGCCATTGCCAGGCAAACCACCAATACCAACGCACACATGCAGACTGCACTTTGCATGGCCAATATCTCGGCACCAACGGGATAAAATGAGGAACGGAAGCCGCGCAGAATCGGGCAACTTGTAGACAAGTTTCGCCAGCGAAACAAGGCGGCTCGTGAGCAATCGACGCTAGCAGCGAATCCCACCGCCGGTCGGCCAATGCGCAATCGCCAGCCCGCTTGCAACTTGCGCACGCCCCACCGGCTGGGAACTTCGCCGCGGCGCCGCCGATTTTCCTGATAGCCGCCAAACGCTCGCACGGGCTATGATTGGGCGAACCTCGCTCGCCAGGCACCTGTCTCCTTGAGACAACCATGAAGACCGACCTGCATACCTCCGCGCGCACGCACGACCGAGCCGGCAGTCTGGGCGAACTGCTGCGCGTGTCGGTTCCGCTGATTATCAGCTATAGCGCCACGGCACTGATGCACGTGGTCGACCGCATCCTGCTGAGCTGGTATTCCGTCGACGCCATGGCGGCCACCTTGCCCGCGGGCGTCATCCATTGGAATCTGGCCGCACTGGCCATCGGCACGGTCACCTATGCCAATGCCATCGTCGGCCAATACGTCGGCGCCGGCGACGAGAAACGCGTCGGCCCCGTGCTCTGGCAAGGCGTCTACATGTCGCTGCTGGCCGCGGGGCTGATGCTCTGCCTGATCCCGTTGGCCGGCGCAACCTTTGCCGCCTTCGATCATCACACGGACATTCAGCACCTGGAAGTGCGCTACTTCACCATCCTGGCCATCGGCACGGGGCCGCTGCTGGTGTCGTCCACGCTGTCGTGCTTTTACAGCGGGCGCGGCCGCACCACCACGGTGATGGTCGTCAACATCATCGCCACGGTGCTCAACGTCGCGCTCGACTATGTGTTGATCTTCGGCAAGGCCGGCTTCCCCGAGCTGGGCATCGAAGGCGCAGCCATTGCCACCTCGATCTCGTTTGCCGCAATCGCCCTGATGTACGTGGTCCACATGCTGTGGACCGAGCGGCACTCGCATTATTGCTTGTGGTCGGGCTGGCGTTTCGATCGCGAGCTGTTCGGCCGGCTGTTCAAATTCGGCTTTCCCAGCGGCGTGCAGCAGTTCCTGGATATCGCCTGCTGGAGCATTTTCATCCAGTTGATGGGCCGGCTGGGCAAGGCCGAGTTGGCCGCCACCGGGCTGGTGTTCAATCTCAACTCGCTGGCGTTCATTCCCATGATGGGCCTGGGCACGGCGGTCACGGCGCTGGTGGGTCAGCGGATCGGCGATGCGCGGCCGCAGCTCGCCGTGCGCACCACCTGGCTGGCGTTCGGCGTGGCCATGATTTATACCATCGCCTTTGCCGCCGTCTACCTGTTCGTGCCGCACATCATCCTGGCGCCTTATGGCGTTGCCGCCAGTCAGCCCGAGGTTGCCAACCTGGTGATCCAGTTGCTGCGTCTGGTGGCGTTGTATTCGATCTTCGACGCCACGGCCGTGGTCTTCAGCTCGGCCATTCGCGGCGCCGGCGATACGCGCTTCGCCATGTACCTGTCGGTCACCTTGGGAGCGTTCCTGCTGGTGCTGCCGACGGTTTACGCCGCGCGCTACGGCTCGGCCGGCTTCCTCACGTCGTGGTATGCCGTGGTCGCGTTCCTGTTCGCGCTGGCCGTGGGATTCGTGCTCCGCTTCCAACAAGGCCGCTGGAAATCGATGCGCGTGATCGAACACACGGCGGCCGACGTCGAGCTGGAACACAAGCCCGCAGTGTCGGCGCGATCGGTGTCGGCGTGATCGGCGCACGTGCCGCAACGGCCCGCCTGGAGGCTACGACTCGTGCTGCATGTAAGACTGGCCCTTGTAGAAATAGGCCAACACGCTGAACAGCACGGCCGCTCCCGCCATCAACACGGCGAACAGCCAGAAGAACTGCGAAAGCTCGTAGGTTTTCTGCAGCGGTGCCAGGAAAGCCACCAGCAGGTTGCCCATCGTCACGAAGAACAGCCAGATGCTCATCAGCGTCGATTTCATGGCGCGCGGCGCTTGCGTATAAGCAAACTCCAAGCCGGTGATCGAGACCAGCACTTCCGAGACGGTCATGATGAAATAGGGCACGATCTGCCACAACACGTGTACGGTGCCCACGCCCGCGGTCTGGATCGCCTCTTGCAGCAGTGCGGCCGCGACAAACGCCGCCGACGCCAGGAACATGCCCACCGTCATCTTTTGCAGCGGCTTGGCCTCCATGCCGCGGCGGCGCAACGGCGAGTACACCAGGAAATTGAGCGCGGGAATCACCAGCATCACGAACAGCGGGTTCAACGCCGAGAGTTGCGCCGGGTGCAGTTCGATCGTCAGCAGTCGCTGGGGCACCGCATCTCCTTCCGAATCGATCACCACGTCTCCCAGCGGCGGACCCACGGCGTCGCACGCCGCGGCGAGTACTCCCAGCACAACGACCGTGGCCAGCACTCTGCCGGTCAACCGGGATGACAACGGATCGTTGCCCAGCCAGCGAAACAACCAAACGCCGGCATACAGCGACAACCCGATGGTCGCCGTCAACCCCCAGTATCCCAGATAGGCCGGTACCGTCATTCCCAAGGCCATCTGCCGCGCCTGGTCCACCCAGGTCGACGCGTGTTGATCGAACAGCGCCCAGAAAATGCTCACCATCGAGAACACGAGCGTAATCTTCAACACCGCGGGCGGGCCGTCGCCCGCCTCTTCGCCGTACTTGGCGCGCCCCACGTCGAAGAAGTGCATGCCCGGCTCGCGCTCGTGCTGATGCGTCAGATTATAGAGCAGCACCGCCAGGAAGCTCTCGTTGGCTTGAATGCGCTGGCGCACTCGAAACAGAAAGAACCCCAGCGCCAGCGCCGCCACGGTTCCCACTGGCAGCCACCAATCGCGCGCAAAAAACTCGCCCACCAGGGCACCCGTGACGCCGGGAAACTCCGTGCCGGCCTGTTCCGCCGTCTGCCGGGCCGCCGACAGAAAATGCTCCCACAGCACGAAGTAGCCCACGATGATGGAAAACAGCGGCGTGAACAACAATGCCGTCACCAGCGTGTCAAACAAGCCCAGCTTGCCGCCCGGCGTCGGCGGCACGCGAATGAACTTGTGGCGTCCCATCCAGAACACCAGCGTGGCGACGCCCATCAACACGCCCGGCACGCCAAACGCAACCTCCGGCCCGAAGTAACGCAGAAACAGCGGCGTCAGAATCGTCGAAAAGAACGAACCATAGTTGATGATAAAGTAAAACACCTGGAACACCCTGGTGACCAGGTGCGCATTCGACGAGGTGAACTGGTCGCCCACGTTGGCCGACACGCAGGGCTTGATCCCGCCGGCGCCAACGGCAATCAGTCCCAAGCCCAGATACATGCTCAGTTCCGCCGCGTCGTATTGTTCCAGCGCGCCGAAGCGTCCGGCCATGGCCAGCACCGCGTGCCCCGCGCAATAGATCAGCGAAACCCACAGGATCGTGTTGTATTTGCCGAGCAAGCGGTCGGCGATGATCGCCCCCAGCAGCGGAAAGGCGTACGTTCCGGCCACGAACAAATGCACGATCTCGGTGCTGCGCGCCTCGGCGTCGGCCATCGCGTCGGCCGAAACGGAGCCCTCGTCGACGAACCGCAGAAACAGGGCAATCAGGTAGATCTTCAGGATCGCCTTCATGCCGTAAAAACTGAACCGCTCGGCCCCCTCGTTGCCGACGATGTAGGGAACGCCCGGCGGCATGCGGTCGGAAATCGGCGTGGTACGTTGGGGGGTGGCTGCCATGCGATACTCGGCGCAGATGAAAGGGTTTAGTCGGTGCGAGCCAATGCGGGCAAGGTGCTACCTATTATCGCCGTCCAACAATCGTCCCAGCCCGCCCAGCACGGAGCCTTCGCCCTTGTTGGCGCGGCCGGTTTGCGGCGCGGCGGCCACGATCCGCCCGGCCAAGCGCGAGAACGGCAACGACTGCAGCCACACCT
>JBGSYQ010000197.1:0-2106 GCA_041750795.1 Pirellulales bacterium
CGCGTCGACCGCGTGCGGAAGAACTGCCCTTGCTCGCCCCCCAGCGCCTCGCTACCATCCCGGCCCTTGTCAGATTGCCCAAGCCGAGCGCTCACGCGCGGCGGGCACTACGTGCCGTTCGATTTCCCATGCAACGAGACGTTGCGGTGATCGGCCGGCACGACCTATCGCAACCACTCGTTCGTTCCAGACGCCCATTGCTCGAGGAGAGAGAGCATGCGAGTCGTCGCTATTGCGGGCTCGCTGGTTTTCCTGCTGCTGCCGGTGCTCGCCGGCTGCACGAACAATTCGTACGCGCTGCAGAAGCAGAATCAAACGTTGCAGCAGCAACAGTTGGCGCTGCAGCAGCGCAACAACGAATTGCAAGCCCGAGCCAGCGCACTGGACCGCGACAATCAGGAACTCGGCACGCTGCTGGCCCAGGCGCGGCAACAGGCCAACGTCACCGAGGATCAACTGGCGGCCGTACGCGATCAACTGGCCGCCGTCGGCACGCAAATGTCGACGCTGCGCGACGAGAAGCACCTCATCGACAAGCAAGCCGAGGCGCTGATGGCCTCCACGCGCCGCCGCGCCGGCGCGACCATCACCGCCAACAACAGCCTCGAGCGCAACTTGCCGGCCGTCAACATCCCCGGCATCGAGGTGCGCCCCGACGGCGACGTGGTGCGCATCGAACTGCCCACCGCGCGGCTCTTCCAGCCGGGCACCTCGTCGATCCAACCGCTGTCCGGCGCACTGCTGGACAGCGTGGCCATGGAGATCGCCCGCGCTTATCCCGATCAGCGCATCGGCGTCGAGGGGCACACCAGCAACGATTTCGTCCGCACGGCCCAAGGCTACGACAATCAGCAGCTTTCGACGGCCCAGGCCACGGCCGTCTATCAATACCTGGTCTCGCGCGGCCAGATTCCAGCCCAGCGCATGTTCATCGTCGGACACGGCGCCAACGCTCCGGTGGTTTCCAACGCCACGGCGGCCGGCAAGGCCCGCAACGCACGCGTCGAACTGGTGGTCTATCCCGAACGGGTCGGAGCCGGGCCCTGAGGCCGGATCGCTTCCGGCTCGTGGCGTTCCTTGCGGCTCGCACGGCAATCGCGGCTGCCGGTCAGGCCTTCGCCACGGTATAATCACCAGGGATACGAACCCGCCTGGGGTGCGCGTTGTCTCGTTGGTAGCCGCCCCTCGCCCCGCAATCCTCACCTCGCCGATTCACCCCTGCCCATGATCGCCATCATCGACTATCAGATGGGCAACCTGCGCAGCGTGCAAAAGGGCTTCGAAAAAGTGGGGTACGAGGCCACGATCACCAGCGATCGCCAGGTGCTGGCGCGCGCCGAGAAGATCGTGCTGCCCGGCGTGGGCGCCTTTGGCGACGCCATGGCCGAGCTCAAGCGTCGCGAGCTCGTCGAGCCGATTCGCGATGCGGTGGCCTCGGGCAAGCCGTTTCTGGGCATTTGCCTGGGATTGCAGTTGCTGTTCGACGTGAGCTACGAGGGAGGCACGCACGAAGGGCTGGGCATCGTGCCCGGCGAGGTCGTGCGATTCAATCTGCCGGCCCAGTACAAAGTGCCGCACATGGGCTGGAACCAGCTCAACTTTCGCAATCCCTCGCCATTGGTCGCCGGGCTCGACGACGGCGTTTACTGTTACTTCGTTCACTCCTATTACGTCGTGCCGCGCGACGCCAGCGTGATTGCGGCCGAGACCGACTATGGCGGTCCGTTCTGTTCGATGATCCGTCGCGACAAGCTGTTCGCCACGCAATTCCATCCCGAGAAGAGCCAGCAGGACGGCCTGCGGATGCTGGCGAACTTTGCTCAATGGTGAGCCGGCATGCGGCGCAGCGTGCGAAGTGTCCAGAATGCTAGCGGTGAGGCGTCCATAGCGCGCTTGACAGCACTCGCCACCCAGGCGTAGGATTTAAGTCCAGCGTCACACTCCCTTCCGCTGCCGCACCTCCTCCCTCGTTTGTTTCGGCCGATTTCGTTTCATGGCCAAGTCATCGCGTCAAGGCGTCTTGCCCGGCATGGACCCGGAAGCAGGGCCGGACGACAAGCCGGCTGCCAGCGCCGTTGCTCTGCGCGCCAACCGCCGCACTCCCAA
>JBGSYQ010000198.1:0-6137 GCA_041750795.1 Pirellulales bacterium
GCCAGGCCGAGCAGGCCGAGAGCCTGCTGAAAAAGTTACCCATCGGTTCGGTCGAGGAAACGCTGGCGCTGGTCGAAATGCTGTCGGCGGTCAAGCGCCGCGTGACCTCGGACGACAAGCGAGCCGTGGCGCGGGTCGAGCTGGCGGTGATTGGTGACGCGCTGGCAAAGCCGCAAGAGCTGTCGGCCAACGCGGCCAAGAGCCTTGCCAGCCAGCGCGTGGCAACGTTGGTCGAGTTGGGCGATCGCGAGCAGGCGCTGGCGGCGCTGCGCAAGTTGGCGGGCCAGTACCCGCGTGATGGCCAGTTGCAAGAAGAACTGGCGCGTTTGCTGTCGACCGGCGGCGACGAGGTCAGCCGTCAGGCGGCGGCCCTGCAATGGCGCGAGGTGGCGAACCATTGCCGGCCCGGTTCCGACCGCTGGTTCCGCGCCCATCTGTCGCTGGCCCGGTTGCAGCTTGAGTTGGGCAGTCCGTCGCAAGCGCGTGCGACGATCCGGCTGGTCGAATCGAGCCATCCCGGGCTCGGCGGCCCGGAATCGAAGGCCCAGTTTCAGCAGCTATCTGCCGAATGCGACCGCGCCGACAGCCGGCGCAACCTGCCAATAGAATGAGCGATCGGGCGGCAAAGCGCCCGACCGCTCGCGGGGTGGGGGAGAGTCGGTAAGCAGCCCGTTGAATAAGTCGACGGGCAGTGGGTGGAACGTATGCTGTGGGCTACCAGGGGCCGCGAACGTAGTACGTTCCAAACTGGGCGGTGTCGCTGGGCCACTGGGCCGCCGGCAGGAAACCGTAGGGAGTCCAGAAGCCGTTGGGCCAGGGGCGCTGGAACTGGTGATCGTTGCGCGTCATGCGCGAGGCCACCGAGCCCCAGGCGTAGTCGGTGTGAAGCTCGGCCGTGGGCGGAATGACCAGCGCCACGGGGGCTCCGTACTGCACGTTGTAGTAGCGTCCGTGCCAGGGTCGCCACATGGAGCGCCAGCGTGCGTTGTGGCCGTGGTGCGTCTCGTCGAAGGCGTTCACGCTGTCTGCGGCGCACGCCAGCGAGAGCAGCACGACCGCGCAGGATAGTAGTCGCAGTTTCATACTTCGGCATCCTTGATTCGAAACATCGGCGCGCCGGCCGGCCGTGCGGGGGAACCGGCTCTGGCGCGCAAGCGGGGCGGGAGTCTGGGCGGGAGATCGATCGGCGGGAACTTATTGATTCCGAGGCAGACAATGGGCTGTAGTGCGACCCCAAAACGACCGTGTAACCGGGGCTTCCGCTGGTCGCCTCTCGATCATTGGCTAGCTAGGACTCATTAGAACCAAAACGGAAAGTGGTGGGTCTTGTAGCGGACGCACGATTCGGTGTAGCCGCCGCCGCGATAGTACTTGTGATATTTGCGGTGGTGCCGGTACATGAACTCGTGCGGATTCAGGGGCGGATACGTGATCCAAGTGTGCCCCACGTAGGGCGGCGTCGGGCGGGGCGAGACGTACATTTGCGCCGGGATGCCGCCGCCGTAGGCCGACGGTCCGACGTAGTAGTTGTAGAAGATGTCCGGATGAGCGGCCTCGGCCCTTGAGCCGGCCAGCAAGCTGGCCGTCAGCCCCAGTGCGGCCGCAACTAGCATCGTGCGCGTTGCGCGGACCATGCTGTGGTTCCTCCGTGCGGATCGAATGGTGTGGAAAGGTGGCCCCGGGAGCCCGGCAGCCGGAAGGGAAAAGAGGCTGCCACGATCGCGGGCGGGATGGGTGCGGGTTGGACGTCGCGGCCTGCGGGGGGCTTGTTGTTTGCCGCCCCTTGACCACACAAACAGATTCGGCCAGCGGCGGGCGTGCGGGTGAATCTTTGTGTGCCGAATGTCGCAATTGAGCCTGTTTTGCCGGCCCTGTGGGCCATTTCGCCACTGACCTGCCGGCCTATAATCGTTATACTCGGCACAATTGGAATCTTCTGGCGGCACGCCGGCACGGATGCTTCGAACTCACGCTACGTCCAGCTGCGCCGCCTCCAACTGCCGGCCCAAAAGCACACCGGAAAAGTCCACCGGGTCTCGCTATTCTGAAGCACGCATGCGCACCAAACGAAAAACAGGCGATATGGAAGTCCCGACCGACCTCGACACCGGCCACGACGCAACGGCGGCCAACGGCTTTGCCAATGGCGTGACCCATGGGCGCCGGCGCCGCGCCACGGCCCAATCGATGGCCGCCAGCCAGCGCGACATCTCGGTCAGCGAGTTTTTCGCCAAGAACCGGCACCTGCTCGGCTTCGACAACCCTCGCAAGGCCCTGTTGACCACCATCAAGGAAGCGGTCGACAACTCGCTAGATGCTTGCGAGGAAGCCGGCATCGTTCCGGAGATCTGGATCCACATCGAGTCCACCGGGCCCAACCGATTCAAGGTGGGCATTCAAGACAACGGCCCGGGTATCCTCAAGAAGCAAATCCCCCTGATCTTCGGCAAGCTGCTGTACGGCTCGAAGTTTCACCGCCTGCGGATGAGCCGCGGCCAGCAGGGCATCGGCATCAGCGCCGCCGGCATGTACGGGGTGCTCACGACCGGCAAGCCAGTGAAGATCGTCTCCAAGGTTTCCCCGCGCAAGCCTGCGCACTACTACGAAATCAAGATTGACACCAAGCGCAACCTGCCCGAGATCCTCAACGGTCGCGGCGAGGGAGAGGACATTCCCACCGGCGACGCCGGCAGCAAGTACATCGAGAAGCACGGCATCGAGTGGATTGAGCTCGACCACGGCACCCGCGTGACGATCGAACTGGAAGGCAAGTTCGTGCGCGGCCGCGGCAGCGTCGACGAGTATCTGGAACAGACGGCCATCGCCAACCCGCACGTGACGATCCACTATCTCGATCCCGAGTGCGGCCCCGGAGCGGGCGAGGAGCGGGTCTGGACGCGCTCGACGGATCAACTGCCGCGCGAGCCGAAGGAGATCAAGCCACATCCGTACGGCGTCGAGCTGGGCATGCTGGTGGCCATGTTGCAGGACGCGAAGTCGCAAACGCTTTCGCAGTTTCTTTGCACGTCGTTCAGCCGCGTCAGCCCGGCGGTGGCCAGCAGGATTTGCAAGACGGCCGGTCTTTCGACGCGCTCCAGCACGACCAGGATCGGCCGCAACGAGGCGGACAAGTTGCATCACGCGATCATGGAGACCAAGATCGCCAGTCCGGCGACCGACTGCATCTCGCCGATCGGCGAAGAGCTGTTGCTCAAGGGTTTGCACCACGTGGTGCCCGGCGAGTTCTACGTTTCCAGCACGCGTCCGCCGGCCGTCTATCGCGGGAATCCTTTTCAAATCGAGGTGGCGCTGGCTTATGGCGGCACGTCGACCGCCAACCGCGTGCCGCTGGACGTGCTCAAGGAGTTGCTGGGCGAGAGCGACGCGCGCACGCTGCGGCAGTTCCTGACCAGCACGTTTTATGGGTTGGGCAGCGACGCGGCCGACCAGATCATCAAGGAGGCCGGCATCGGCCCGCGCAGCTCGCCCGGCAAGCTCAAGCCGGCCGAGATTACGAAATTGCACGAAGCGATGCGGAGCGTGAACCTGGAGGCCGGCCAGACGATGAACGTGTTGCGCTATGCCAATCGCGTGCCGTTGCAGTTCCAGCACGGAGCTTGCGCCGTGACGCAGACCATCATGAGCACCAACTGGCGCAGCTATGGCCTGAGCCAGTCGCGCGGACAATTGCCCAGCGGCCCGGTGACCATCATGGTTCACATGGCCAGCGTATGGGTGCCGTTCACCAGCGAATCGAAGGAAGCGATCGCCAGCTATCCCGAGATTCAGAAAGAGCTGCGTTTGGCGCTGCAATCGGCCGGCCGCAAGCTGGCGATGTATTTGCGCCGCCGCATGAAGGTGAAGCAGGAAGGCGAGCGGCGCAACGTCTTTTTGCGCTACCTGGGCGAGGTGGCCACGGCCGTCAGCGACATCAACCGGGCCGATCGCCAGAAGCTGTACGACCAGTTGCTGGCGGTCGCCAAGAAGAAGACGGCCCAGGCCGACATGAAGCTCGACCAGCGGGGCCGCGTGATCGAGGCGGAGAGCGACGACTTGGAATCGGATCCCAACGTATTGATCGTCAGGCCAAGCGACGATTTTGGCAAACGCACGACGGAAAGCAGCAATGGCAAAAAAGGTTCGTAAATCCGCCGCGGCCACCAACGGCGCGGCCAAGGTCAAGCTCAACGAGCGCGACACGAAGACGCTCATGGACTTGGTCGGGCTGGCTGACCGGATCGTCGTTGACGCCGAGAAGAAGCGCGATCCTTATTTAGATATCCCCGCGCGGACGTTGTCGAACGTGCGCTATAACAAGACCAAGCGGCGCATCGAACTGGGCGGCAACACCAACCGCCGGCAATTGTTCAACCTGTCGCAGGCCAAAAGCTATATGCAGACGGTGCTGGTGGCCAGCGGCTGCAAGCAATTGATCGACGAAGGCAAGACGCTCAGCCTGCGAGGACTCTACTACAAGCTCAAGCGGTCGATCGAAGGGACCAAGGAAGAAACGTTCGCCGACCAGAGCGAGTCGGATCCGGTGATCGAAGATCTCGAAGTCGGCATGAACAGCCTGCGCGAGGAACTGCACCTGTATGCATCCAACCGCGGCAACCTGGCCGGCCCGCTCACGCTGTTCGATCACAGCACGGGCGACGAGATCGACTGCGCGCGGATGGGCTCGGGCGGCTACAGCATTCCCTCGATCGTCGAGAACGATGTCATCGAGTTCCGCAAGTGCACTGCCGGGTTCATCCTGCACGTCGAAAAAGACACGGTCTGGCGCCGCTTCAGCGAAGACAAGTTCTGGCGCACGCACAATTGCATCCTGACGCACGGCGGCGGGCAGCCTCCGCGCGGCGTGCGGCGGATGCTCAACCGCCTGCACCACGAGTTCAAGCTGCCGGTGTATTGCCTGCTGGATAACGATCCCTGGGGATACTACATCTACAGCGTCATCAAGCAGGGCTCAATCAACCTGGCCTACGAATCGGCGCGGATGGCGATTCCCGACGCCAAGTTCCTCGGGCTGCGCAGCAAGGACTATGCGCGCTGCGAGCTATCGCCCAGCGTGAAGATCAATCTCAACGAAACCGACATCAAGCGCGCCAAGCAGATCGCCAGGTATCCCTGGTTCGAGCACAAAAAGGCCTGGCAGAAAGAGATCGAGCAAATGCTGGCCAACGGCTTCAAGCTGGAAGTCGAATCGCTGATCTCCAAAGACATCAGCTACGTGACCGAGGTGTACACGCCCGATCGCTTGCGCGAGCAGGATTGGCTGGATTAACCTCGGGCGCTGCGCGGTGCTTCATGCGTGCCACGGTCTACGCTGGCAGACTGGCGGTCGCTATTGGCGGCTCTCTTGCTCTTGCGGTATCACCTCCCGGTAGCCTTCCGGCGGAACGGGGTCAAACAGGTCGTCGGCGAGTTGCTCGTTCCAGCGAAAATTGCCGATGCGCAACACCGTGGTCGTTCGCGGCTGCTGGCCGTCGTCGACCTGATAGCCGATCTCGAGCGGCAAGTCGGTTTCGGCGTCGATCCAGACTTCCCAATCGCGGCCGCGGGGGGGAGAGCCGTTCACGAGATGCACCTGGTAGCCGTGCGCCGTCTTGCCGTCGATTAGCTTCGTGCCCAATTCGCGCAAACGCCGCGGCGCGTCCTCGCGAATCTGTTTGAGGGGCTCCAACGGGTACGTGGTCGATCCGGTGGGTTCGAATCGGCAGCGCACGAATGTCTTCTTTACGCGGTCGACGAAGATTCCCAGGCCCCCGGTCGGAAACACCTCCATGTATTCGGCCAGCACCTCTTCATTGGCCGGGGGCGTATTGTCGATCGAATCGCGCTTGACGATCTTGCCCTGGCCGCGAAAGGCATCGGGCGCGCGCCAGTATGCACGTCCGTTTTCTGTCCAGGCAGTTCGTTGTTTGGTGTCTGGATTCGTCGTGACGGTTTCGGAATGAACGGTGTAGCTGTAGGACTTCACTTCATTCAACTGGCGGGCCATGCGCTCCATGGCCGCCACGGTTTGGTTTCCGCTCAGGGCAACTGCCAATACGATCAGCGCCGCGGCCGCCGACAAGCCGACGCCGCCGGCCGCCATGCGTTGACGCGTTGTCATACTGGCCAGGCGGCGCCGC
>JBGSYQ010000199.1:0-4643 GCA_041750795.1 Pirellulales bacterium
AGCGCCCCCCACGGCCGCTCGACCGCCGCAGACGGCTCCGGCACAACGTCCGCCCGTGCAGCGATAAGCGCGGCAAGGGACGCACTCGGGGACGTTCATGTCAGCGGCGCGCGCGGACTACTCACCGAAAAACGGAAACAACGTTCTGATTTCCGCGTCGTCGGGACGCCGGCCGTATTCGCAGATCTCGAACGCTTCGGCGTATTTGACGTCGTTGCCGCGCTGGGCGCCATACCACTTCACCAGGGCGTCGCGATAGGTGTCGGCCACTTGCGCATAGCGGCGGCCGTGGTTCTCTGCGGCCCAGGTGCGCCGCCCGACCGGATCGTTGGGGATGTCGCGCACGAACTCCTCGGAGCCGACCGCGCCCCCTTCGTACACTTGCGAAGGCATGGCGTCGACCGCGGCAATCTTCTTGTCGAACACGTCGTCGATCGACACCGCGATGTCGGCCGTGAACGGATTCGGCTTCTGGAACCGGTCCGAGTAAAACAGGAACACCGGGTTGCTCGCCAGCGGAGGTGTGTCCGGACAGAAGAACGGCACGGCCACCATGTAGGCCGCGTCCTGCACCAGCACGCCGGTGTAACGATGGTCGGGATGATAGTCGTTGGGCCGGTGCGACATGACGACGTCGGCGTTCCACTCGCGAATCAGCCGGGTGATTTTCTGGCGGTTCTCGAGCGTGGGCAGCAGCTCGCCGTCGTGGATGTCGAGCACCTCGGTGGTGATGCCCAACACGCGCGCCGCCTGCTTCACTTCCGCGGTGCGCCGCTGCGCCAGCGGCCCGCCGGCCATCTGCCAATGGCCGATGTCGCCGTTGGTGACCGACACGAACTTGACGTGATGTCCCAGCTTTGCCCACTTGGCGGCCACGCCGCCGGCCTTGTACTCCGCGTCGTCCGGGTGCGCCCCAAAGCAAATGATCCGCAGCTTGCCGTCCGGCCCGGCGGCACGTGCGAGCGGAGCCACGAAGGCGATCGCGATCAGCCCGGAAAGGGCGGCAGGCATGAGCATGGATAAAGTGGTACGACGACGAGAAATCATGGTGGAGCTCTCCGGTTGAGTGAGCGGAAGGATCGGCGAGAGGTGCTGGCCATTGTAGAATGAGTGCGGCCAGGGAATCCAGCAGTCGCTGAATTGGCAAAAGGTCAGCCGGAGCATGTAGCTGGGGCGCGAGATAAGGAATGACGCAAAAAATGACTGCCGCAAAAGCTCACAGGTGCCAGGTGACGGCAGCCACCCGTGTCGTCGAACTCCGTTGCCCGCAAGGCCCGATATTGAATCGCACTGGTGGCGTGCGCCACCAGTGGCACACGAACGAGCACCGAAGTCGTTGTTGAGTTGTTCCCAAGCTGCACGAAGTTACGAGCGCACGGTCATGTCTGAACCCAAGGGCGATCACCTGTTCGTCAACCTGGGCGCATCGCAAACGAGGCGGCGGCTCAAGGGCTTTGGCCACGGCGTGCGCCAGGTGCAAAGCGCCGGACGCAACCAGGCCGTCATCGTTCACACCGCGACGGGCCGGCATCTGCGCGAGCTGGAGAACAAGTTCGCCGACGTTGGCTTTGCCAGCCGCCAGCGCGACCTGAGCGAGCCGATCGAGAACCTCTTCAACCTGGGCGTCACCAGCGGCGCCTGGCTGCGCGCCGTGGGGATTGCGACGATCGCCGACCTGGAGCGTGTCGGCCCGGCGCTCGCCTATCGACTCGTCAAGCAGCACCATCCCAAGGCCACGCTGAATCTGCTGTGGGCCATGGCCGCCGGCCTGCAAGGCCGCAACCTGATTGAGCTAAGCGAGGAGGAAAAGCAGCCGCTGCGCG
The DNA here is from genome assembly GCA_041750795.1 of Pirellulales bacterium. Classification (GTDB taxonomy): domain Bacteria; phylum Planctomycetota; class Planctomycetia; order Pirellulales; family PALSA-1355; genus JTS-RE94. The sequence goes on from JBGSYQ010000199.1 coordinate 1,824, forward strand.
AGCAGTTGGCGGAGTTGGGGGACGGGTAGAGCACTGAGCCGACTAACGCCAAGCGTGACAAGGCAGTAGTGCTGAGACTGACATTGCCCATTCTCCTGACTTTTGACCTAATGCCGCGGTGCCTCGTCAAAAAAGTCCGGCCAGGAGGGCGCGAGATGAAATCACTTTGTCTGAGCATCGGGCGCATGTGGCATCCACTATCGGCGTGGCGACGCAACGTATTGGTTGTGCTTATGCCCATGATTGCCATCGGAACCTTGATTGCACAAGGCGGCGTTGCTCGCGCTGAATCACGAATCGTGGACCGGCGCCTAGAACAGGAAACCGCCAATGCAGTCCGCGACGGAATGAAGTTTGCAAGAGAGAAGAATCACGAGCAAGCAGTAGCGTGTTATCTGGGAGCTCTTAAGAGTTGTGCAAGCATGTACGGCGAAGACAGCATGCGAACCGTCTACGTGCGATTCTTGCTGGGTGTGTCCTACTTTAGGTTAAATGACTACGAAAACGCTCGTCGCTGCCTGGAGCAAGCACGTCCCGGAATGTCAGCCGACAAACAGTATGCCCAACCCACGGCGATGCTGCTGAGCATGTTAGGGACAGTCCATGCTGACGCTGGTGAATTCGGCATGTCGGAGCGGATGTTTCGGCGAGGCGCCGAATTGCTGGTCGCTATATCTCAAGGCAAGAGCGAAAAGATGCTCCTGACGCTCATGGGTCTTGGGGGCGCTCAATGCGAGTTGGGTATGGTCGAAGAGGCGGCTACGACACTTCAGCAAGCCACGGACTTGTACAACATTCTCGGCTCCAAAGTCGCCAAGCGTCATTTGATGCTGTTGCAACTAGCGGCAATGACTCGCATGGTACAGGGCGACTACGAGCGCGCGTTGGAGGCTGTTGATGAGCTAGTGACATTGGCCAAGGAGCTCAACGGCGCCGAGTCGATGCAGGTCGCCGAATACCTTTGGGGATCCGCCGTCATCAACTATGAGCTTGGAAGAGACACCAGGGCCATGAAGCTGCTTGAGCGCTCGGCAACGATCTATCGATCAAGCTACGGCGCGCATTCCATTGAAACGCTGAGCCCACTGATTTCCATTGCCGACCTTGCGTTGCGCACCGATGATTTTGACAGAGCCGATTCCGTGTTGCAGCAATGTCTTGAAATCCTGCGAAACGCGCCATCGGTTGAGGATCTCGCGGCGATTCATCGGCTACTTGCACTTGTCGACCTGCAACGGGGCGACAGCGCTTCTGCTGCAGAGCACCTAAAAGCGAGTACCCTGGCGTTGGCAGATCGAAAGGACGACTTTCCGAACGAATGGTCCAAAGTACTGCTCGTGCAGAATGCCCTGTCGGTCCAAAGCGGCGAATACAGAGACGCGCGTCGATACTGCTGGGATTCGGTTGCCATCTGCGAATCGCGCGGTCTGGGGCGCTCGAGATTGCCGGATGCACTACTGGCGCTCGGCGAGGCGCAGCTCCTTGCCGGCGCATACTCACATGCGCAGCATACTCTCAATAGAGCCGCTGAGGCGTCACTTGCCGGTGATCGCACTAGCTCCGATATCCAACTCGTGCTGGCAAGACTCGCGATCTGCCAGCACGAATACCAAACCGCCGAAGAGTTGCTGCAGCACGTTGAAAAGTCGTACCGGGAAAAGCCGACGGCCAATCACGCCAACGTCTCGCGCGCTCTAGTGGAATTGGCGACGCTGCACGTGTCTACCTTGCAGGCCGAGGTGGCCGAGCGCGAGTGTTTGGAGGCGTTGGAGATCTCGCGCAAGAGCTACGGCGAGCAGCATTTTCGCACGGCGCGAATTCTGGCTACGCTCGGAAAGGCTCTGGCAATCAAAAAAGACTACGCAGGCGCCCAAGAACATCTGTCCCGTGCGCTTGCCATTCTTGAGAGGTCGATGGGCGCCGATCATCCCGAGACGGCCGAGACACGCATGGCGCTGGCGCTCGTGCTCGCTGAGTTAGGAGAGGGTGAACGAGCCGTGGAGTCTGCGAATCGCGCGCTCGCCGATCACCGCGACAAACTGGGCGAGGACCATCCACAAACCAAGGTTGCCGCGGAATCACGCGAAGAGATCGAATGCCTCGCGTCGGCTGCGGCACCGGCGATGCGATAGCGCGGCTACCACAGGGTATACCCGCCGTCGATGACGATGGCGGCTCCGGTGATGTAGCGGGCGGCTTCGCTGGCCAGGTAGACGGCCAGCGGACCTAAATCTTCGGTCTGGCCGAAGTCGCCCATGGGGATTTGCTCGCGGTACATGTCCATCAGCTTCGGATGCTCGCGCGACCAGCGCTGGTTGGGCTCGGTCATGAAGAAGCCGGGGCAGATGGCGTTGACGGTAATGCTGTGCTGGGCCCAATCGGCGGCCGTCGACCTGGTGAAATGGATCACCGCCGCCTTTGACGTCTCGTACGCACGGGCGCCGATGCCGCGATTGACGATCAAACCGGAGATCGACGCCACGTTGATGATGCGGCCTCCGCGCCGCCGCGCGATCATCGCGCCGCCGATGTGCTTGGTGCAGACGAACGTCGCGGTCAGATTCAGATCGATCAGCTCCTGCCATTTCTCCAGCGGGAACTGATCGGTCGGCACGTTGAACCGCCGGCCGCCCACGTTGTTGATCAGTATGTCGATCGGCCCGTGCTCTTGGAGTGCTTGCTCGCACATGGCCGCACAGGCTTCCGGCTGGCCCACGTCGCAGGCGATCGTGACAGCCTGCCGCCCCAAGGCGCGGATCTCGCACGCCGCGGCCTCCAGGCTGTCCGCGTCGCGCGCCACCCTCACCACGGCGGCGCCGG
>JBGSYQ010000200.1:0-1949 GCA_041750795.1 Pirellulales bacterium
GCGCCGGTCCGGGCGCGGCGCCAACTCAGGCGTCGTGCGAGCCCGGATCGCCCGAGTTCGATCCCCACAGCGCGCCGCAGGCCACCAGCAGCCATCCCAGGATCCAGGCCGATCCGCCTACCGGCACCACGCGGATAAACACGGGGTTGTCCGTCGCCAGCCAGGCATAGATGCCGCCGGAAAACAGGACGATTCCCAGCAGAAAGGTGGCGCCGGCCACCGTCAGCCATCGCGAAGCGCCGCGCGCCGCCAGTAGCCCGACCAGGATCAGACCCAGCGAGTGCAACATCTGGTAGCGGACGGCGACGTCGTAGGTTTCCAGGTCGCTCTGGGGCAGCTTGAGCGATTCCTTCAATAGGTGGGTGCCGATCGCGCCGGCGGCTACCGCCGCGCTGGTCGAGACGGCGCCGATCGCGATCCAAAACTTGCCCGCCATGTGCTGCCTCTCGTGCGAATGGGCCATACGTGAACACCCCATTGTAGACGGATTTGCGCCGACTGTCAGGCGGCGCGTGGCGGCGGGACAGTGCGAACAAAAACGCCCGCCGCGGCAAGCCGAGACGGGCGTCGTTGTTGGGGGGCAAGTGATTCGCTTACGATCAAGGCGTGCTGAGAATGCCCAGGCGCTCTTCCTCTTCCTCCTGGATAATGATGCGCGGCGTGACCATCATCATCAGGCTGGATGTTTCGCGGCCGATGCCGACATTCTTGAACAGACGATTGATGTACGGCAGCTTGCTCAAGATCGGCACGCCAAACTCGTTGCGGCCCTCGCTGAGCCGCTTGATGCCGCCCAAGAGCACCGTGCCTCCGTCGGGCACGCTGACGGTCGTGCTGACCGACACGAAGGAGAAGCTGGGAAGCTGAATTGTGACGCCGTCGCTGGTCGTCTCTTCGTCGTCGGACGTGGCGGTCGAGTCGCCCGAAGTGCCGCCGGATGCCGAGGACTCGGATGATTTCTTGGTGGTGGTGGTGCTGCCGGTGAATCGGAACTCGGACACGTCACCGATGGAGCTGAAGAACGGCACGACGGTGAGCCGCACGAACCGGCGATCGGCCGACACGACGGCCTGCACCGTAAGAGCCTGGCCTTCGGACAGCACGGTGATGACCGGCTGATAGGCCGCGGCGAAGTCGCCCACGACCGGAATCACGCTGATCAAGAACGGCTGCTGCGTCTGGTCGAACACCGATGCGGCCTGGCCGTTGAACATGGTGACCTTTGGCGCTTGCAGCACGTTCGACCGGCGGTCGCCCTGCGACGCGTTGACCAGCAGATAGGCCTCCAGGTCGCTCAAGATGGCAAAGCCGAAGTTGGCCACGTTGACCGGCTGTCCGAACTGAGGAGTTGCCAGGTTGAAGCTGTTCTGGGTGAAGGGAATCGCCAGGTCCGCCGTGAAGTTCGGGAATCCGGCGCCGGGGGCCGGCGGCTGCAAGCCGACCACCGCGTCGACCACGCCCGGACTATTTGGATCGACCTTGCCAAACGCGTCGTTGACGATGCTGGCTTGGAAATCGACGCCGATCTGTTCGAAGAAGTTGTCGTTGAGGGTGATGAATCGCACCTCGACGGTCACCTGCAAGTCCTGATTTTTGCGCAATTGCTCCAACAGGTCGACGATTTGTTCGTGGACGTCCTGAGTCTGGCTGATGACCAGGCTGAGATTGTTGGGAAACTCGGAAATCGATCCGGGACCGCCCACTTCGTCCCACGTCTGCGGCTTGACGGTGGTGGTGATCAGCTCGATGAGCGTGTCGAAGTCGGCCTGCGCGCCGCCGCCCATGCCGCCAGGCCCCGATCGCTCCGAACGGGCGCCGTTGCCGCCCAGGCGAGCTCCCGTCATGGCGGGCGTCATCTGACTGATTTGCGCCATGACCTTGGGATCGATCACGCCCATAGCCGGCGAACCGTCGTGACTGGCCAGGTAACCCGTGCCCGCGCCGCTGAC
>JBGSYQ010000201.1:0-13786 GCA_041750795.1 Pirellulales bacterium
AGCGCCACGCGATTGCGGCGCGCAAACTTGCGAAAACGGTATGTCGCCGACGGCCCGCGCGCCTCGACCGGCTCGTCGCGCAGGTGCCGCTCGATGTCGCCTGCCAAGTCGCTAGCCGTCGCGTAGCGCCGCGAGCGATCCTTCTCCAGCGCTTTCATCACGATCCGATCGAGATCGCCGCGCACCGCGCGCCTAAGCTGCGCCGGCTCGAGCCTCCGCTCGACCGCAACACGCGCGAGCATGTCGCCGCTGCTAAGCCTGCTGCTGGGCGAAGGCGGCTCTTCCTCCTTGATCAGCCGCAAGATTTCGTGCCATGTGGCCACTTTGAGCCGAGCCGCGTCCAAGGGCGGGGCACCGGTCAACAGCTCGTACAGAATCACGCCCAGCGAATACAGGTCGCTGCGCGTATCAATGTCGAGATTATTGAACTCGGCCTGTTCGGGACTCATGTACAGCGGCGTGCCCACCATCAAACCGTGGGCCGTATATAGCGTGCGTTCCGTCAGCGGCTGGTGCATGGCCTTGGCCAGGCCAAAGTCAATCACCTTCGGAACCGGCACTCCGTCGTACAGGCAGACCAGAATGTTCGACGGCTTCAGGTCGCGGTGGATGATTCCCTTTTGGTGCGCGTGCTGCACCGCTTGGCAGACTTGCACAAACAGCTTGAGGCGCTCTTGAACCGTCAGCCGGGCCTGATCGCAGAAGTCAGTGATTGGCACGCCCTTGACGTACTCCATCACAAAGAATGGGCGGCCCTGATCGGTGGCACCGCCATCGAGAACTTTGGCGATGTTTGGATGGTCCATCAACGCCAGTGCCTGGCGCTCGGCCTCGAATCGCGACAGCACCTGCCGACTGTCCATGCCTGGCTTGATGAGTTTGAGCGCCACGCGCCTGCGCACAGGCTCGATCTGCTCGGCCGCCCAAACACTTCCCATCCCGCCTTCGGCAATCTCTTCGAGCAGCTTGTACCGCCCGGCGACTATTGTTCCGACCAGATCGAGATGCGCGCCAGGTTGGCCATCGCCGTCGCCGGCCAGCAGTTCGGCCGGCGGACGTTCCAGGAAGCGTTGGGCTTTGGGATGGGCCTCTAGCAGCCGTTCAACTCGGCGGCACAATTCCCGATCGCCTTGGCAGACTTCACTGAGAAAGGCGTTCCGCTCCTGCGGCGTGGCCTTTTCCAGCGCGGCGAAGAAGATATCTTCGAGCTGTGTTGCACTCGCCACCGTATCGCCCCCGCCAATTCTCATGGGACCCTGCTATTCAATGCGCCGAAATGGGCTTCAAGCCGCCCTCCACGAGCCAGGATTTTTTCCTCGCTAGCGGTGAAGTGAGTCCGCGTCAGCCAGCTCGGCATAGAGCCAGGTGCGCGCGTAAGTCCAATGACGCTCGGCGGTCGTGAGCGACACGCCAAGCGCCGCCGCGATCTCGGGCATGGAGAGGCCGGCGAAAAATCGCAGCTTGACCACCTCGGCCTTCGCGGGTGACTCGGCGGCTAGCCGCGAAATGGCTTCGTCCAAGGCCACGAGGTCGACCGAAGGGGTCTCGTCCGCCAATGAACAAGCCGCATCCATGTCCAGTCGCGCCTTGCCGCCGCCGTGCTTGATGCGTGCCTTTCGGCGGGCATTTTCGACAAGAATTCGCCGCATCGCTTCAGCAGCCGCGGCGAAGAAATGGCCACGTCCATCCCAATGTTGTTTCTGGGGAGCGGACGTCAACTCGTGCGGCACGAGTCGCAGATAGGCCTCATGCACCAGCCCGGTCGCGTCGAGTGTTTGCCCCGGCTTCTCGTTGGCAAGCTTCTGGGCAGCCAATCGCCGCAGCTCGTCATAGACTAGCGGCAATAGCTCTTCGGCGGCGTGTGCGTCGCCTTGACCTATCTGGGCGAGGATGAGGGTAACATCGGTCATTACCCCGTAAGGATACATGCCCGGACGAGCACTGGCAAAAAACGGCTGGGGAATGCGGCCGAACCAACAGAGAATTCGTTGGCCGCCTCCGGCGCCAGTCCCCCGGCCGCGACTTGGGCCAAACGTCGCGTTCACGTGGCGATCTTGCCCAACCCGCCCGCAAGTACGCACTGATTGGCCAACAATCCCGACTATTGCGCAGCACTTCGCATGATTTCGTAGGAGACCGTTTTGTGCCGACGGGACGGACTTTGCCTTACGACCCCGACCACGCGGTGGGAAACCATCAACGATCCGCCCAGAAGGAACCGACCCACCGGTGGGGGCTATGGCGCTGCAACAACCCTGTCAACGTCAACGGAATCGCCGCTTTCGCGAGTGATGGGCCATTACCGTTGACAGTTGACTGCGTCGACAGGACGGGACCGCTATCCTGGCCGTCGGGTCGTAGCCGGTTTGCACCACGCTTGAGCGCGGCCGCATCGCCCGAAATCCCTGTGACGCGATCGACCCGCCGCGCGTGCCAAAGCGCCAGATTGCGCCACTCACCTCCGAGCAGGTGCAACAGTTGCTCGACGCCGCCAAGGACGACCGGCTGTACGCGCTGTACGTCGTGGCGATCGGGACTGGGATGCGCCTGGGCGAGATCTTTGGGCTGCAGTGGCCCGATGTCGACCTCAAGGGCCGTGCGATCAACGTCCGCAGCACGCTGATCGAGATCAACGGCAAGCTCACGCTCGCCGAGCCCAAGACGCCCAAGAGTCGCCGGCGTGTTGACCTTCCCCAGTTCGTCGTCGACGCCTTGACGAAACATCGGGCCCAATCGGTCCGCGAAGGTTTCGCCAAGGAGCCCTGGGTATTCTGCAATTCGACCGGCGGCCCGCTGCGGCGAACTCATTTCCACGTCAATCAGTTCAAGCCGCTGCTCGCCACGGCCGATCTGCCCGCCATCCGCTTTCACGACCTGCGGCACACCTCCGCCACGCTCCTGCTCGCCGCTGGCGTGCATCCTAAGGTGGTCCAAGAGCGCCTCGGCCATTCGCAAATTGGGATCACGCTCGACACATATTCTCACGTCGTGCCGACGGTGCAGCTCGAAGCGGCTAGGAAACTCGACGCGATGATGCGACCCACCTCAAAGAATCAACGAGCAGGCACGCAACGGCGAGCATAGAAAGTCGACATACGCGACGCAGTCCGCCGGCGCGTCACTCAGAGAGGCTGAAGATTTCGCAGCTTTTCAGATACTTGCCGCCGAAAGCGCTGCTGCCGCCGATCACCAGCACACTGCCATCGGGCAAGAGCGCCGCTCGATGGTTGCGGCGGGCGACCGTCATGGGCGCTGCTGGCCGCCACGTTTCCGTGTGACTATCAAAAAGCTCGGCGCTCTTGAGTTCCATTTGGCTTTGCGCCCAGCCGCCTGATACGAGCACTTGTCCGTTCGAAAGCTGGATGATCGAGAAGCCGGCTCTCTTGTCTTTCATCGGACGAGTTTCGCTCCATTGTCCCATCTTCGGGTCATACAGGGCAGCGCTCGCGACGTTTACCCGCTTTTTCCAGATAACCCCGGTGAAACCTCCTGCCAGAAGGACGCGCCCATCGCGCAACTTCACTAGCCCGAATGCCACCCGTGACGACGGTATGTCTCCGGTCAACTGCCAGAGTCCCGTTTTGGGATCGTAAAGCTCGGCGCTAGCTAACAGCACGTCCCCCTTCTTGTATCCGCCGACCGCTAACACACGACCATCATCGAGCAGGATCGCCTGATGAGCGTAACGTGCCGTGCGGAGCGAGCCCGTCATCGTCCATTGGCCGTACTTGGGATCGTAGATCTCGGCCAGTGCATACGCTTTGCCCCCGTCAACATCCCAATCAATACCGCCCGTAACAAGTACACGACCATCTGTCAGCAAAGTCGCTTTAGTGTCACGGTCAACGCTGAGGCTTCCAGTGTCGCTCCACTGTCCGGTCGTGGGATCAAAGAGCTCGGAGCCGCTGATGGCCACCGTGCCAGTGATTCCCCCTGCGAGTAGCACGCGGCCGTCATGCAATAGCGTTGCCTCATTACCGCCGTTACGCGGCTGCCGTAGTGAGCCAGTGTTCCTCCACTTTCCGGTCTCGGGGTCGTAAAGCTCAGCGCTGGCGATCGACCCTTTACCCGGCAACGGATGGCCCGAGACTGCCAGGATTCTCCCGTCCTTCAGCCGCACACCGCCGGCATACTCGCGACGCTCACTCATGTCTGCGGCGGCTCGCCATCGGCCCACGGCTGTCTGCGCATGCGAGCTCGTGTCGGCATTTTGTGCTTTGGCATCAAGGACCGTCAGCCCTGTAAGATGAACCAGGACTACAACCATCCCAACGGCCGGCAGAGAGTATCGCATGAAATGATTCTCGGAGTGTTTCGACGGGCGTTGAATCTTGTGGTGCCTGGGTGCACTCTAATCTTGCTGTAGACGGTTGAACAACTGCGTTTGAGCTACTGCGAATCCCTGGGGTCCACCAGAATCCCAAGATGGAAGGGGCGTTATTCAGGATTGCCACGTCCTCCGCAGTCCACAGTTGTCCCGCGCCGTCCGCCGTATCGGCGTCCGGCGCGTTCTTGCAGGTTCGCGTGCGTCCAACCCGTCGTCATCCCAAGATTGGCTACATTTTGGCTACAGTGAGGGCGAAACTGGGCCTGACAATCAGCCACAAAAGCGCAAAAGAAAAGCCCCGCAACTCTAGGCGGGGCTACGCGTTGTGCGAAAGCGGAGGGCATGGGATTCGAACCCACAACCCCTTGCGGGGCACCTGATTTCGAGTCCTACCTGGCAGTGTGTCACCTGCGTCCACGATCGTCCAACGTCGCCACGTGTTTGCACTTCGGGCGACCGCCAGACTCCGCGACTGTTTGCGATGTGCGCCACTGTCCAGCGTATTGGCTACAGATTGGCTACAAGGTCCACGCGGTGATGCCCCATTCTCTTTGCTCGTCAGGGCCAACCCGTGTGCAATTTGACGCCGGTTTTGTCGAGGTGATTCAAGAGTGGCACAATCTGCCAGACCCAATTGGAACGGTCATCCTGACGATGTTCCGGGCGTCCGAGTGGCGAAGGTCGGCTTTCAGGTCGTCTCGGTAGTCCACCACATGTTAGATCGTGAAACAGGCCGCGAAAGCCGGCGCCTCGGTTCGGAAATGGCTAACCGACTCGATATCGTACAAGTCCACGGAGAACCAACGGTCAAATGCAGCAAGTGATGCGCGCGATCAGGCGCGTATCGCGTCGACGGCTAATGTCTCGCGGTCTGCCGGACCCAGACTGCGGGAAACCTCCAGGGTCTGCAACATGGTGTTATAGACGTCCAGGCCTTCGTTGTTGAGGTCGAGAATCTGGCCGGTCTTGAATCGACCACCAGCGCCCGTGATGGCATGGAAGATGCCTGAAAGCTCGCGTTTTACGTTGTTGTGACGACCGTCGCCAGACTCCGTCGAAATCGTGATCAGCGAATTCTCCAGAATCGACTTTCCGTTGGGTTCCCGGCAGTCTTCGCTATCCAATCGCTGTAGGAAGTAGGCTACTTCCCGCATCTTCATATGAGTGTGCGCGCGCAATTGCTCGTTCTGCTTGCTTTCGTTGAACGCGTGCCACCATTCGTGGCTGCAACCGTTTGAGCCGGAGGCCTTCCGTTGGGCGCCGTCGTCGAATTCAAAAACTGTCCTGCCAGCGTATTCATATCGCCCTTTAAGGCGAATGCGCTCCCCGGCGGCGAGGAACGTGAGCGCTCCGAATCGCACACGGTCGATCTGAATCGCCAGGGCGTACAGGTCCGCAAGCAGCCGCCATTCGGTCGTCAGTTCTTCGAGCGTGATGTCGATTCCCTCGCCACCCGGGTCGGCCTCGCCCCCGTGAGCCAGGGAAGACTTGGGTGGGGGCTCGGGGGCTGAGGGATCGCGAGACTTCATCTGGTACGCCCGTTGTTCGAACTCGCGGATGCGTTCGAGGTGAGCAGCGACCCGGCCACGTGACGTGGCTCCTAGCGGAGAGTTATGACCCGTGTAGAACTTGTACTGGTCGACAACGGAATCGAGAACGCTCCGTTTCAGGCGTTGGCATCGCAGGTCCGTTTTCTCATCCGATAGTCCAACAGTGCCGAACACTCTCTCAAAGAGATCGCGGGGTGACTCCTGCATCGCGGCGGCGACCGTACCATCGTCGTTATAACTGTGGACATACCGTCCGACCCGACTACGGCGAAAAAACGTTCCTGCAACGAGCGTGGCGACCATTCCGGAAGGCATCCCATTGGGATAGTGAGCCTTGCGAATAACCTGGTCGATCGACGGTCCGCCCGCCTTGGCTTCACCATCGGGTGGTTCGGCCGTGAACGCTCCGGTCGCCCCATCGTAGTGGGCGTTCATTCCTGGGCGGTCACACCGGATTTGATCGACACCTCGCAGGATGAGCAGTTTGTCTCCAAGCGGCTTAAGCGGTTCTAGAACGCCCTCAAAGCCCTCCTGCTGGAGCGGAGCCGGAATGCCTAGTCCGAAGAAGACGTTGAACGCTCTTGTTGGAACGTGCGGCGCCGAACCAGCGATGGCAGTGTTGACCAGCATTTCCTCAAGGAGAGGAAGTCCAATCGCTACAGCACCTGCACCCTTGAGAACGGTTCGGCGACTGATTCTGCGAAAAGCCATAAACAGAGTCTCCGGTTACTGAGCCGAGATCCGCGGTTCAATACCTTGATCCTGCGATTCTGGCTCCGTGCGGGTCGTCCACACCAGGTCACTCATGACGATGGCCGTCATCAGGCTTGACCACGTTCCGCCGCCATCCTGGGCGGCCTGATGAATTCTTGCCACGATGGATGCATCCTCGGGCCCCAACGGCCGTCCAACAGCGAACTGGGTTACTTTCCAAGTGAGTGATTCCCGGACGCGTGGACTATCTGCCAGCAGATCCATCAGCTGAGCGGTTGATTTGTACGCAACGAGCTCCTCCTCACCCGGAAAGCTCACGATTCCATCCTCACGTAGTTTGTTGCCGTGTCGATCCTGCCAGTGAAACGCGCCGAGGCCATCGAACCGCTCCAAGCCAAACGACAGCGGTTCGAACTTTGAATGACATCCAGTGCAGCTTTTATTGGCGATCCTTTGTTCAGCGATCGCCCGTTGCGTGAGTCCTGGCCGCGGGGCAGCAGGTGTGGTGTCGACACACGGCGGTGGGTCGCGGACGACCCCGCGCAGCAATTCATGCATAACGAACAAGCCACGGGCTACCGTAGAGGCATCGTCACCACCGATCGTGAGAACGCTTCCGTGTGTCAACAGGCCCCCTCTACCCGCAACCTGGGTGAGATCAATTTGTTGCACCTCGTCGTCAAGACCGTCAAGCTTCACCGGAAGGTTGTAATGCCGAGCCAGCCGTGGCGTGACGAACGTCAACTGGACGTTGAATAGGTCTGTTAGCGGGCGATTCCGACGCCAGGCGATTTCCTCAAAGAACTCCAATGTTTCCAGCTGCATGTCCGTTGCAAGGTGGCGATTCCAATCAGGAAATTTCTCCGGATCGGGACGCAGGTTATCGAGTCGATTTAAGTTGAGCCACTCGGCAATGAACTGTCGCGAACGCGCTACGGCCCGACGATCCCCGAGCATCCGCTGAACCTGCTCCGCCGCATCGGCCCGATCGAGTTTGCCGGCGTCGGCCACGTTCAACAGAACATCGTCGGGCGAGGCCCCCCACAGAATATAACTGAGCCGGCTGGCGAGCTCATGCTGACTGACCGGCCACCGGGAACCATCACCGCGTTGGCTCTCGATTCGATAGAGGAAGCGAGGGGACTGCAGCATAGCCTCAATGATGTATCGGACCGCATCGTCAATGTCCCCACCCGAGGCGGCAACCGTCGTAGAAATGCCGCAATAGAGCTGGACTTCCTTACGATTCAGTGGACCCCGCAAGAGTTGACGCCCGACGGGTTGAATGAACTTCGTCAGGTTCTCGTCTGTCAGTTCGCGGCTTTTGGTGTGCCTGCGGGTCAATTCATTGACATTGAGCCTGTCGACGATGATTTCGGCCAACTTGGCATAAGCCTCGATGTGGCTCAGGTCGACGTTCAGATTGTAGGCCGTATTGCTGAAGCCGTCGGCTCGCAGGTCTTGGGGCAGCAGTTGGCGGGCCTCTGTCGCAATGTCCACTCCGAGCGAGTTGCGAACCGTCGCAATATACTCCGGCACGGTCAGGCGTTGCACAAAGACCTTCTGCGATTGTTCGCCATGTACATAGACTGCCGGATCGATGGTTTCGAGTGTCCACTCGGCCCCGCCCTTGATCCATTCATGAAGGACCGTCTTTTCGGCGTCCGAGAGTGGCGGACGGTCGTGAGGCATAGCGTCCGCGTCGACGAGCGTCCACAGCAAACTTTCGCCAGGCTGTTTCGGCACGACGGGCGGCCCTTGCTCTCCTCCTTGTAAGGCTCTCGACTTGCGTGACAGGTCGAGTCCACCTTGCCGTGTAGCGGCGTCGTGACACTCGATACAGTGCCGGGAAAACACAGCCGCAACACCGTACTCGAACAATTGGGCGTTTTTCGCGGACACATTGTCATCTTTGACGACCAAGGTCGCATTGGGACCGGCGCGAAAATTCTGTATCACCTCGTCGGGTTGCAACTCGCGGCTGTACAGGGCCACCAAGCGGAAAGTCCCCTGCCAGGGCCGATCGCTCGAAAGTTCATTGGCCAACCCGAGCGGATGATTGTCATCCCAGTTCGAAAGCTCCCCTATGATTGACGCAGTGGAGTTCAGAATTCCATTGACGTAAATCCGCGCGCCACCGCTGCGACCTCGGGTATAGACCACATGCGTCAGCTCGGGTTTCAATGCCTTGCTCTTTGTCCTGAGCGAAGGAATGCCGTTGGTGTTGGTTTCCGTGGTGCGGAGCCGGGCTTCAATCCGGTCTCCGTCCTGTCCCAACGTAAAGTTGCGATCACTTCCGTTGCCCGATAACGTCACAATCCTCGCCGGTCCAGACTGTTTGAGGTTTGCGGGACGCATCCAGACTTCGACGGAAACCGCCCCCGACTCGCGCACAGCATTCGTCAAACGCCGGGGAGGCAGGTCGGACCTGATCAGCGCTTGGCCGCTGATGCTTAAGCCGCGTTCCGTCTGCCACACGGAACTCGAGTTGACAATCTTTAGATCAACCGGCGCCTCGTTTTCCGACCGGTCTTTGATCGATCCGTCGTCAAGGTCGCTAAAGTCATATAGCACTTGCAGGCCGCTCGACACGCGAGACGCAGTCGGTTCAGCAGCGGGCAATCCTGCTGCGCCGAAGATCGCTGCCGTGCCTAGCAGAATCAGCCTAGTCATCAGCGAACTGGGTACTCTTGAGGAAAACCTGGGCATGACCTCACTCAACACGGCGGACGACGTCGCGACGATAGCCAGTCAGCGCCTTGATTCTGAAGGACGGCTGTCCACGAGTCAAATGTGATAGCTCAAGACTTTGGGACAGCGACGGGGAGTCGTGTTACGCCACTCTTGCCGGGTCGGCAAAGCCGCGACGATTCTGGCAATTGGCTGTTTGGGCGACCGGCTGCCTCCAAAGTCGGTCGCGACGCGAAAACGTGACATCGCAGAGGCGTTACGCACGGTGGCGACGCAACTTGGAAACACGCCGGCCGTCTGCCGCAAAAGTTATGTGCCCCCGGGAGTACTGGAAAGTTATCTGGCGGGCGAACTGCAAGTTGCACGCAGTCGAAAACGCACGAGTGGTCTCGCGGTGATCGAAGCCGCCGGGTTGGCCACGCTGCGCAGACTGGCCAAGCAAGTCGCTTGAAGCCTTATGTCGAACCGGTTGGGCGCGCTTTAACCGCGCTTTGCCTGCGGGCGAACATTTCCTGCCGCATCGTAGGCCGGAGGAGCGTAGAAATTCAGGGTTCGTAGCGGAGCGCGACCGTTGATTGAGATTTTGTGCTCTTCGTTTTTCTCGATGACCAGGAGGGAACCAGGCTTCAGACGCGTTGATCGCCGCTTCCCGGCCGAGGAAACACTCACTCGGCCAGTGCCGGCCGGGCCATGCAGTACTCGTCGCGCCCGGACGAGAATGTCTTCGAACTGTTTGGCGGTAGCGGCAGCACAATCATCGCCGCGGAACAGACGAGCCGGTGCGGAGTTCTCCGAGATTCGGCACTATGCGTCCGAAAAAGGCTGGGAAGTCGTTGAAGTCAGGTCCGCCGTTACGTTGAAGTCGCCTACAAACGACTGGTCCGGAGGGCAAAACGCGATCGCGACCAACTGCTCAGCCGGCACCTCATGCAGCCGTGTCGGCCTCCAACCGCGTGCTGTCGACGCTCACGGTCTTGCCCGAAAGCAGGCTCTTGCCGGCCGCGATTCGCAGCACGAATGGAAACACCTCTTCGAACACTACTGCGGCACGCGGTTGCGGGTGTTGGTCCGCGTCGAGTGGCCGGGCGTCTTCTCGTCTAGCGGCACGCCCAGAAACTGCCGCAGGCTGAGGCTGTCAGCGCACGCCCAGGCGATGCCGCGCTGGCTGTCGAGACCCTCGAAGTAGCCCACCAAGAGCATGCGAAAGTACACGCCCGCGTCACCGCCAGGGCTGATGCGGTGGCGTCTTTTTTCGTTTGTGGGTGTCGTCGCATCGGAATCCGCGCGATCACATTGACCTCCAATTGGCCGAGGTGGCGTTGGAAGGCCACGGCTTTGGCCACCCCAAGCAAGCTTTGCGGCGGGAATTCGTCACCTGGCAAGTTTCTTGCTACCGCGGTGTGCCATTTGCATAGCAGTCTCCCGCCGGATAGCGGATCCGGGCGGCACGCTACAAAGCACGGTTTGTCCAACTTGCGAAAAAGGCATCAATCATGAGATTCACAGCCTCCCAATTCGTGGTGGCACTGATGGTTAGCGTCCTGGTTTTTCCAACAGCCTCGATTTTCGCGCAAGGCCGAGATCGAGACCGGGATCGTCCACGTGGCGGCGACCGGTCGGACGACGGTGGGCAGCGTGGCCGGCCCCAGGGCGGCGGTCGACAAACAGCTCCCCGTTCGGCCCCGGCACAAACACCAAGTGCGCCGCGTGCAACGCAGCAAGCGCCGCGAGCCGTCCAGCAAGCTCCTCGTGCAGCGCAGCAGCCGCAGCGCTCGGCGCGCCCATCTTCGCCGCCAGGCGCTCAATCGCGACCGCAAGCTACTCCGTCGTCTCCGCTGGCGGCACCAAGTCGCGCGGATCAATCCACGCCCAATGCCGCCCAGCGCCAGGCTCCCAACAACTTCACTCGCGACCGCGATTCCAGCATCAATCGCACACCCGGTCAGGCCAATCGGCGGGCGCAGCCGCCGGGGGTGCGTCAAGCCCCGACTCCGAACGTGCAACCAAACCGACAACCAACTTTCTCTCGTCCTGAGAGCCCGCCGAACGTGGGCCGTCCGGACCAGAACTTGCGCCAGGGTGACACCGATCGCCCCAACATTACCCGACCGGGCATCGATGGCCCCAGCGGTCCGCGACCAGACGTCGACGCGACTCCCGTGCCCAACGTGCGGCGCACCAGTCCGCAGACCCCGGCCGTTACCGGTCCTGACGCAGTACGGCGCAATGTCAATCGGCCGACCTTTGGCCGACCCAACGTCGATCGGCCCAATGCGACTCGCCCCGGCGCCCCTTCGGGGATTGCCGACCAGACGCGCTCGGGCAGTCGCAGTCCAGATACGGACCGTAATCGCGACCCGTACCGAGACCGTGACCGCGATCCAAACCGCGATCGGGATGGTTACGTGGATCGCAATCGTGACGGTCGTCGTGACGTGGTCGATCGCGATCGCCCCGGTGACCGGGGTCGAGACATCAACCGAAGCCGCGACGGCATACGTCGCTATACGAGCCGCTATGGCGACTTCGGCGCTCGTCCTGATGGATATCGCGATTTCGTGTCGCGCAATTTCGGCGTCAATCGCAACGTCAATAACTTCGACCGTAATCCCTGGCAGTACGGCCGCGGAAACTACTGGAACCAGAACTACGGCAACGACTGGGGGCGGTCCAACTGGTATCGCAACTTCAATCGCTACGGCTATGCCAACAACTTCTCGCCTTGGTGGGGCGTCGTGCCAGGCTTAGGCTGGAATTGGGGCGGTTGGGGTTGGGGCTGGGGTTGGCCACAGTGGGGCTGGGGGTATGGGAACTGGGGCGGATACGGTTACGGATATGGTGACTACGATACCTACTACGGCGCTGCCGTGGCGGGACAACCCGTGCAGCAAATCACCGTGATCGCGCCCACGCCCGAGCAAGTTCAAACGGCGCAGGATTTCTATAGCGACGCGTGGACGGCCTTCCAGACGGGTCAGTATCAAGAGGCAATCCGCCTGTGCCAGCACGCCATGGTCGACAACCCGCGTGACCCAGACGTCATTCTATTGATGGCTCAATCGCTGTTTGCGATCGGCGAGTATGACCAGGCTGCCGAAGCCGTGAAGATGGCTGTGCAGCTTTTGCCCCAGGATCAATGGGGCACGATTGCGAAGAACTATGCTAATTACTATCCCAATATCGAGGACTACACCGCGCAGTTGCGGTCGTTGGAAACGGCGTCGCGAACCGCAACCCAGCCCAATCCGGCGTTGAACGTATTGTTGGGATATCACTACGGCTACCTGGGTCATCCCCGTCAGGCCGTGGCCCAGCTCGATACCGCGCTCGACGCCCGTCCGGAAGACGCGGCAGCCCAGGAGCTGCGCGACTTGTTTGCCTCCAAGGCCGGCATCCCGGCACGCACTCCGGCGCCTGTCCAGCAGGCTCCGATCGCGCCGTCTGTGCTAACGGCCGATGCCGCTCCTTCCGATCGCCAGGTAGTCAACCGGTTGACTCAGGAACCTTCGCCCGCTCAGGCCCAGAGGGCCGCCGATTTCGTAGCAACCGGCGAACAGGCGTTCAAGGCCGGCAAGTATCGTGAGGCGGCCCAGCTTTGGCAACACGCGTTGGTCGACGATCCCGGCAATGCGGCGGTCCTGCTGCTAATGGCACAGGCCTTGTTTGCCGAGGGGAAGTACTCCGACGCGGCCGGTGCTTCGCAGATGGCCATGCAATTGCTGCCTGACAGCGAGTGGGGCAATGTGATCAAGAATCGGGACGACATTTACGGCAATCCCGGCGAGTACAACTCGCAGCTCAATGCGTTGGAGGGGGCGCGCGACGCAAAACCGGATGATCCGGCCCTGCACTTCTTGCTCGGGTTCCACTACGGCGCACTCGAACAGTCGGAACAAGCCATTGAGGAACTCGACAGGACGATCCAATTGCAGCCGCTCGACGAGGGCGCCAAGAAACTACGCGAGGTCGTTTCCGCCACCGGCACGTAACCGGCCCAATAAGCCGAACCGCCACGAAAGTGGAAATGTTACGCGTGAAGGGATCGGCGATCCTCGTCTTGGCAATCAGATCGTGCAGCGGCCCACAAATAGAACGGCCCATCGCGCCGAGTGACGCTGGGAAATGACCCTTCCAACCGGCCGTCCTACCTCCTCTTGGTGGCAATCACTGAAGGAGGCAGCCTCGGACTTGCACCTGCGCTCCATCGACGAGCTAGTCTACGAAAAACTGGGGGCATTCCCGGCGGAAGCCCGACATTGGCGCCTTCGCTCAGCATCGCCTGAGGGCGGAACTCGACGCCATCTTATTCGGTGGGAGGACGTCACAAACAGCCGCACGCCGAAGGGCGCAACGAAAAAAGCCCCGCCGTGACCCTGGCGAGGCTTCTTCGTTGGTTGTCGCCGGCAATGTCTAATTCTTGTCGGTTTCAACCGAGTGAGTATCAGTTGTGGTCGTCGTGCCCTCGGGGCTTGTCTCAGTGGTTTCCGTCTTTACTTCCGCCTTC